>VBHA01000068.1 GCA_005889495.1 Chloroflexota bacterium | reverse complement strand
TGCGCGCCGGTCCGGGATCGCCGTTGAGCTCGCGGAGGGGCGACAGCAGGATCGCGAGCAGCGCCAGAGCTACGAGCCCTCCGGCGGCGGCGGCGACGAACAGCGCCGGGCGTCCTTTGAGCCGAAACACGACGAGCGCGAGGCAACCCGCGAGCACACCGAGGCCGCCCGCGCGCGACGTCGACGCGTACAGCCCGGCGCCCAGCGCGACCACGCCCAGCCACCATGCGAAGACGAACAGCCCGCCTCGCAGTGCGCGGGAGATCGCGAGCGGGACTGCCATCGCGATGAGCGCGGCGAGAATCCCTGCGTTGCCGACGTTGCCATCAGGGCGGAAAGGCACGCTGGTGACAAGCTGCTGCAGAGCCTCCAGGCTCGCAATGCTCGTGCCCAGCACGAATGTCGCCGGCGACACCGAGAAGCCGAAGGCCAGCGCGGCTGCCGCGGCTGCGGCGATCAGGGGCCAGCGCAGCCGGCCAAGGGACGGGCGATCAGGAGTCAGGAGCGCGAGGCCTGCCCCGAGGCACGCGCCCGCGATAACGAGAGATGCCCTCGGCAGGATGAACTGGTCGATCAGGTTGGGGAGGAAGAAGACCGGCAGACCGAACGCCACCACCACGGGCAGCCAGGTGCCCAAACGATCGGAAAACGGCCGCTCAGCGGTCGCGTTAGAGGGAATCTGCAGGGTGAGGGGGACGGTATATTACTTGCACGCTGCAGCGGGCATGCGAGTTATTAGATCGAGGAGGTGCTGGCCCCACCGAGTCGCGGAACCCAATAAGAGTCGAGGAACGTCATGAGCACGATGTACCCGTTCGAGAGATTTACTGAGCGAGCCAAGAAGGTTCTGACGCTCGCACAGGAAGAAGCAGAACGATCCCACCACAGCTATATAGGCACCGAGCACCTGCTCCTGGGTCTACTCCGCGAAGGCGAGGGCCTCGCCGCCAAGGTTCTGAACAACCTTGGTGTGGAGATCGGCAAGGTTCGCCAGACGATCGAGTCTGTCCTCGGTCGCAACGAGCGGATCATCATCCAGCAGATCATTCCGACGTCGCGCGTCAAGAAGGTGATCGAGATCTCCTTCGAAGAGGCGCGGCGCATGGGCCACAACTACGTCGGCACCGAGCACCTGCTGCTCGGACTGCTCATCGAGGGCGAGGGCATCGCGGCTCACGTGCTCGAGGACCTGGGCGCGACGCTCGAGAAGGTTCGCTCTGAGATAGAGCGGCTGCTGCACGACTCCAGCGCGGAGACCGAGGCCGAGCCTGCGCCGAAGAAGCCTTCCAAGACGCCGCTGCTCGACCAGTTCGGCCGCGACCTCACCGAGCTCGCGCGCCGCAACCAGCTCGACCCCGTGATCGGCCGCGAGACGGAGATCGAGCGCGTCATCCAGATCCTGAGCCGCCGCACGAAGAACAACCCGGCGCTCATCGGCGAGCCGGGTGTCGGCAAGACGGCGATCGCCGAAGGGCTCGCGCAGCAGATCAACCTGGGCAATGTGCCCGAGTCGCTGCAGCACAAGCGCGTGCTCACGCTCGACATGGGCGCGCTCGTCGCCGGCACCAAGTACCGCGGCGAGTTCGAGGAGCGCCTGAAGAAGATCCTCGACGAGATCCGCTCGAGCCGCGAGGTCGTGCTGTTCATCGACGAGCTGCACACGCTCGTCGGCGCCGGCGCGGCGGAGGGCGCGATCGACGCCGCCAACATCCTCAAGCCCGCGCTTGCGCGTGGCGAGATCCAGTGCATCGGCGCGACCACGCTCAACGAGTACCGCAAGTACATCGAGAAGGACGCCGCGCTGGAGCGCCGCTTCCAGCCGGTGTACGTGGACCAGCCGACGCTAAGCGAGACCATCGATATCCTCAACGGCGTCAAGGCGCTGTACGAAAAGCATCACCGCGTGGTGATCACGGACGAGGCCGTCCACTCGGCTGCCGTCTTGAGCGACCGCTACGTCAGCGACCGCGCGCTGCCCGACAAGGCGATCGACCTGATCGACGAGGCGTCGGCGCGCGTGCGCATGAAGCTGACCACGACCCCCGAAGACCTGAAGGACCTGCAGAAGGAGATCCGCAAGCAGCGGGCCGAGCAGGACGATTCGGTCAACAAGCAGGACTTCGAGGCCGCGGCGGGCGTGCGCGACAAGGTCAAGAAGCTGCAGGACAAGCTGGCGCTGAAGGAAGCCGCGTGGCGCGACAAGCTGGGCGAGACCGTGCCCGAGGTGGGCGAGGAGCACATCGCCCAGATCGTCGCCGCCTGGACCGGTGTCCCGGTGTCGCGCCTGGTGGAGGAGGAAAGCTCGCGACTTCTCCGCATGGAGGACGAGATCCACAAGCGGATGGTCGGCCAGGAGGAGGCCATCATCACCGTCTCGCAGGCGGTACGCCGCGCTCGCGCGGGCCTGAAGAACCCGCGCCGGCCGATCGGGTCGTTCATCTTCCTGGGCCCGACCGGAATCGGCAAAACGGAGCTCGCGCGTGCGCTGGCCGAGTACCTGTTCGACTCCGAGGACGCGCTGATCAAACTGGACATGTCGGAGTTCATGGAGCGGCACACGACCGCGAGGCTCGTCGGTTCGCCTCCGGGCTATGTCGGCTATGACGAGGGCGGCCAGCTGACCGAAGCGGTCCGGCGGCGGCCTTACTCGGTGATCCTCTTCGACGAGATCGAGAAGGCGCATCCCGAGGTTTTCAACATGCTGCTGCAGATCCTCGAGGACGGCCGGCTCAGCGACGCGAAGGGCAAGGTCGTCAACTTCGCCAACACCGTGATCATCATGACCTCGAACCTGGGCATCCGCGACGTCAACCAGGCCGGGACCGCGCTCGGTTTCCAGCCCGCGGTGGTCGACGAGAAAGAAGAGGTCGAGCGCCGGCACACGAACACGAAGCAGAAGATCGACGACGAGCTCAAGCGGATGTTCCGCCCCGAGTTCCTCAACCGTGTTGACGCGGTGGTGGTCTTCAAGAGCCTGACGACGCACCAGATCCGCGAGATCGTGGACCTGCAGCTGAACCGGCTGGGCAAGCACCTGGCTGAGCAGCAGATCACGATCGAGGTCACGGACGCGGCCAAGGACCTGCTCGCGAAAGAGGGCTACGACCGGACCTATGGCGCGCGGCCGCTGCGGCGCGTGATCACGAGCCGGATCGAGGACCAGTTGTCGGAGCACCTGCTGCGTGGCAAGATCGCTCGCGGCGACACGGTCGAGATCGACGTCGAGGGCGAGGAAGGTCTGAAGTTCACGCCGACCAAGCACGCCAAGAAGGAGCCCGCGGCCGCGGCGCCGGTTAAACCGTAAAGGCCCACCGGCCTGCCCCTCCGGCCCTTCGAGTTGGTCAAGCCTTGAGCCAGGCTTTCAGGCGCTGGGAGAGCCGGGCCGGTGTGGTCTGGCTCTTGATCAGGTGGTCCAGGGCACCGAGCTTGATTCCGCGATCGACCAGCTCGCGTTCGTTCCAGTTCGACAGGATGACCACCGGGATGGCGGCGATCGTCGGGTCGTCGCGGAGCGCCTCGAGCACCCCGAGGCCGTCGAGCTTGGGAAGCCTGATGTCCAGGAAGATGATGTCCGGGTGCAGGGACCTTGCTTTTTCCAGCGCGGCAACCCCGTCGCCGGCGACCTCCACGGTGTAGCCGTCCAGCTCCAGCTTGAGCTGGTACATCTGGGCCACCGAGGCATCGTCTTCGACGAAGAGGACTCTTACCTCATCCGGGTCTGGACGGGCCCTTTGATTCAATTCTCATCCCTTCACACGTGCAACGCTTAGCCGGTGGATTACAGACAGGGCCCGACGCTTGGGAACGCGAGCGTATCGGTTCCGCTCCGGCTGCGGCCGCTCGAGATCGGCGACCTGCTGGACGAGACGTTCCGCATGTACCGGCGGCACTTCCTTTTGTTTGCCGGCATCTCGGTCATCCTCGCCATCCCGTCAGCGGCCCTCTACGGGCTCGCGCTGGCCTGGTTCTCAACCGGCCTTACGCAGACCTCCGACTCGTCGGACCTCGGTCCGGTGGCGGGCTTTCTGGCGGCGATCGGAGCCGCGCTGCTCGTGAACTTCCTGTTCCTGCCGTTCAGCCATTCCGCGATCACCTACGCCGCCTGTGAATCAGCCATGGGCCGGACCGTCACGGCGGGGGGAGTGGTCAGGGGCGTCCTGCGGCGCTACTTCCCGCTCCTCGGCTACTGGCTGCTGTTCAATACCATCACGGCCTACGTGGCCCTGCTGCTTTGCGTGGCCCCGTTCCTGCTCTGGCTCTGGGTCTTCGTGATGTGGGTCGCGGTCACGCCCGCGATGTTCGTCGAGAACATCGGCATCGGGACGGCTGTGAGCCGCAGCCGTCAACTGGTCCAGGGCCGCTGGTGGCGTACGTTTCTGATTCTCTTTCTGACGTACGTCCTTTACTTCGTCGTCTCGATCGCCCTCGGAGGGTTCATCAATCTGGGACAGGGCCTGCTGTCGATCGTCGTCTCGCCGTTCATCGCGAGCGCGATCACCCTTGCGAGCGGGCAGGTGATCGCGGCGCTGATCGCCCCCATCGCGCAGATCGTGTTCGTGCTCATCTACTTCGACCTTCGTGTGCGGCGCGAGGCCCTCGACCTCTTCCAGATGGCCTACCGGCTGGCCGTCCCGGCGGCAGGAATCTGAACCGGCGGTCTCTCGTTCGCGCGGTGGCCGCGGCGGTCATGGCGCCGGCGCTGCTCCTCTCGGCGGCGACGGCCGCGCTGGCCGACCCCCCGGAGCCGCCGCCGTACGCCCAGGCCGTGCAGATGGCGTTCGACATCATTCAGTTCGCGGCCCCGCCGGATGCCGTGCCCGCCGTCCGCGCTCTCCAGGTCATGGTGTCGGGGACGGGCGGAACCCAGCCCGAGATCCTCGACGACCTGAGGGCGCGCCCCCCGCTGTACGCGGACGCGAGACAGCGGCTTTCGGCGCTCCTCAGCGCGATGCAGCAGCCGGTGAGCACATCCGACCCTCAGCTCGCGCAGCAGCGCCTGCACGACGTGCTGTCGATGAGCCGTTACGACGCGCTCCATCGCCCTCCATCTCTGCTCGACCGGTTCTCGCAGTGGGTGCAGGATCGGATCGAGTCTTTCCTGCGACTGCTTTTTGGCGCCGGCGGTGGCGGACAGCTCGCATCCTGGTGGATCTACGTGGTCAGCATCGCGACGCTGGGCGTGGTCCTCTTCACCGTCCTCCGCGCGGCGCGCGGCCGCTTCAGCCAATCGCTGAGCGCCGCCCCGGGAGGACCGAGGCCTCCGGCGGACTATTTCGCCGAGGCCGACCGCCTGGCCGCGCGGGGCGACCGGGTCGGCGCGATCCGAGCTCTGTGCGCGGGCGTCGCCGCCACGCTCGAGGGTGAGCGTTCGTGGGAGGGAAGTCCCCTCACGGTCCGCGAGATCTTTCAGCGCGCGCCGGACTACGAAGCCCTGCGGCCGCTGCTCCTGCCTTTCGAGGCCGCCGTCTACGGCGGGCGCGAGGTCGATTCCACGACCTACGACCGAGCGGCGCACGTCGCGGCGCCGTTCCGCAGGCCGGTCCAGGCGGCGGCCGCATGAGGGGCGCCCGCGGGTGGATCATCGCCGGCGCAGTCGCTGTCGTGATCGCGGGCGCGGCCTACCTGCTGCAGCCGCATAGCGAGTCGCCCGAGCACAGCTCCAACAGCGATGCGGCCAACGGCACGTCCGCGGTCCTCCTGTTCGCGCAGGCGATGGGTCATCCCACCGGCCAGATGACCGATGGGTTCAGCGTCCCGGCGCCCTATTCCGTGATGTTCGTGTTCACGCCCACGAGCCCTTACACGGCGGACGAAGCCGCGCGGGTCCGGGATTGGGTCCGCGCCCAGGGCGGAACCCTGGTCTACGCCTCGGAGCAGGGTGACCCGGAGCTCGACCGCGCACTCGGGGTCACGCGTTTCGGCGTCAGCACGGCCGGCGGTCCGTACAGCGTCATGCCGGTGGCGGAGGGCGCCACCCAGGTCAGCGGCGCCCGCACCCTCCAGCCTCTCGACCCGGGGCCCGCCCAGGTGCCGTTGCTGCGGACCGACGGCGGCCTCACCGCCGGCTACATCGAGCGGATCGGATCGGGGAGCGTGGTCGTGCTCGCCGACCCGCTCGTGCTGTGCAACGGCTACCTCGACAAGTCGGACAACGGCCGGCTGCTGGCGGACCTGATCGGCTCCGACGCAACCTCGTCAGTCACCTTCGACGAGTACCACCACGGGCTGACGGTCAGCGACTTCGCGCCCCAGGCCTGGCTGGGGACGGCGTGGGGAGCGGCGCTGTTGTGGCTGCTCGTGGCGGTGTTCTTCGGCCTCGTCCTGCGCGGAAGGCGATTCGGTCCTTTGATTCCGCGGCCGGCGGAGGCCGCCCGGTCGGACGTGGAGTGGTCGGTGGCCGTGGGCCAGCTGCTGCGGCGGTCGAGTGCGAGGGGCGTGACCCTCGGCCTGCTGGCGGCCGCGACCGAGCGCGCGGTGGCCGCACGCACCGGCCTGCCGCTGCAGCCGCGCGAGCGGTTCTGGAATGCTCTGTGGGTGCGCGCACCGGCGGTCGCCGAGGAGCTGGCCCAGGTCGAGAACTCAATCGCGGCGTCGCCGGCCGGCGAGCGTGACCTCCTGGACGCGGCCCGCAAGCTGCATGAGATTGCTCATCCGGCCCCATCCCCCCGCCTGCGGCGGGGTACTTCCCCATAAATGGGGAAGACAGAGCGGGGTACTTCCCCATAAATGGGGAAGACCATCTCCAGCACGGCGACTGAATTTTTCGCGCGCTTCAGGGAGCAGCTCGCCAAGGCGATCGTCGGCCAGGACGACGCCATCCGCCTGTGCGCGATCGCGCTGGTCGCCCAGGGCCACGTCCTGCTCGAGGGGGTCCCGGGCACCGGGAAGACGCTGCTCGCAAAGTCGATCGCGCGCGCCCTGACGCTCGAGTACGGGCGCGTCCAGTTCACGCCCGACCTGATGCCCGCGGACATCCTGGGGACCTCGGTCTTCGACCTGGCAACTCGCACCTTCTCCCTGCGGCGCGGCCCGATCTTCACCAACGTCCTGCTCGCCGACGAGATCAACCGCGCGCCCGCCAAGGTGCAGTCGGCCCTGCTGGAGGCGATGGAGGAGCGGGGCGTCACGCTCGAGGGCCAGCAGATGCCTCTGCCGGCGCCTTTCTTCGTCCTCGCGACACAGAACCCGATCGAGTACGAGGGCACGTACCCGCTGCCCGAGGCGCAGCAGGATCGTTTCCTGTTCAAGGTCCGGCTCGACTACCCGGCGCCGGCCGACGAGATGGAGGTGCTGCGCCGCTGGGAGTCGGGCATCGAGCTGCGTGACCCGGCGAAGGCGGGCGTCGAGCCCGCGCTGGGCGCGGCCGAAATCGAGGCGTGCCGCGCGCAGATCGCCACAGTCGTGCTCGACGAGAAGATCCGGCGCTACGTGGTCGACCTTGCCTCAGCGACGCGCGGCGCGCCCGAGATCGCGCTGGGCGCGAGCACGCGGGCCGAGGTGCTGCTCATGCTGGCGGCCCGCGCCTACGCGGCGTTCGACGGCGCCGAGTTCGTCACGCCGGACCACGTGAAAGCGCTGCTGGCGCCGGCGTTTCGTCACCGCTTGATCCTTCGGCCCGAGGCCGAGGTGGCGGGCCAGACCCCGGACAGCGTGCTCGACGTCGTCGCGGGCCGGGTCGTACCCCCGCGCTAAACAAGGAGCCCCTCCCGCCCAGCCGGCTGCGCCGGGTGGCCGACCTCCCCACAAGGTGGGGAGGAGGGCTCGCGCCGCAGCCAAGGCTGATCTGGGCGGTCGGAATCGGTGCCGGGCTCATCGCGCTCGCGACCGTCTCGCCGCTGCTCGCCTTCGTCGCGGTCGTCTACCACACGGGGCTGGTGATCATCGCCGCGCGCGACCTCGCGCTGCTGCCGGGCCGCCAGGGGTATCGCGTTCGGCGTGTCATGCCCGAGCCCTTTTCCCTGGGCGAGCCGGAAGAGGTGACGGTCGTCATCGAGAACCGCGCGGCGGCGGGCCTCATGGCCAGGGTCGCCGACCACGCTCCCGACCTGCTGCGCCCGTCGCCTCGCGAAGTGGGGGGCCGGTTCGACGCGACCGGCGTATTGAGGGCGGCCTACCGCACGCGCTCGCCGAAGCGCGGCGCGTATGTCTTTGACGCCGTCGACCTGCAGGTCTGGCGGCGGGACGGCTGGTGGCGACGCCAGATCCGCCTTCCGGACAGAGAAGACGCGGCTGTCTTTCCCAACGTGGTCGCGATCCGGCGCATCCAGCTCACGCTGCGTCGGGGCCTGCGCGCGATGGCGGGCATGCGACGCGCGCGGCCCCCGGGCGCCTCGACCGCATTCGCGGGCCTGCGCGAGTACGTGCGCGGCGACGACGTGCGCCGCGTCAGCTGGACAGCGACCGCGCGGCGTGACCGGCCCGTGGTCGTCGAGGTCGAGGCCGAACGCGGACAGCAGGTGATCATCGCCCTCGACTGCGGGCGGCTGATGACCGCGCCGGCGGGCGACCTGGACAAGCTCGACCACGCCGTCAACGCCGCTTTGATGCTCGCCTGGGTGGCCCAGGCTTTCGGCGACCGGGTCGGCTTGATGACGTTCGACGACCGCGTCACCGATTTCATCAAGCCGGAGCGCGGGCCGGCCCAGCTGCGGCGGATCACCGAGGCGCTGTACGCGATCCAGCCGGAGTTCGTCGAGCCGGATTTCGGGCACGCGATGACGCACCTGGCGCTCCGGGTAGGCAGGCGCTCGATGGTGGTGCTCCTCACCGACGTGCAGGACCCGGAGGCGTCGCGGGAGCTGGTCGCGCATGCGCTGCGCCTGGCGGCCCGGCACCTCGTGCTGGTCGTGGCCATGTCGGACCCGGCGGTGCTCACCGCACGCGACGATCCGATCGACACCACGAGCCGCGCCTACGAATGGGCGGCGGCGGAGGAGTTCGTGTCGAGCCGGCGCGAGAGCTTCGAGCTGCTGAGGCGCGGTGGTGTCCTGGGCCTGGACGTGGTCGCCGGCAAGCTGTCTCCCACCCTCGTCGAGCGCTACCTGGAATTGAAGGAGCGGGCGCTGCTCTAGTTGATCGGTGCGCGCTTTACCCCACGAGCTCATGGAGTTCGTGGGGATCCCTGGACTGCGCGCGCGCGGCGGAGGCGCGGCCGCTGAACAGCAGGTACGAATAGAGCAGCACGCCGGTCGTCAGGCCGATCGCGAGCTTGATCGGAAACGGTGTGCTCGACGGCGAGACGTTGCCCTCGATCGTGCCCGCGACCACCAGCAGCGGCGCCAGGCCCAGGAGGATGGTGAACGCTCGCCGAGCGGCGATCACCAGCGCGTCAGAGCGTTTGCGGTTGCCCGGCGAAACGAGCGCCCACCCCATCATCAGGCCGCCCGCGCCCTGGGCGATGACGATCGAAAGCTCGAGCACGCCATGCCCGATGACGAAATCGAACAGCCCGCCGGCGAGCCCGTACGCGGCGGTCAGGCCGAACAGGCCGCCGAGCGAGATGCCGTTGGAGATCATCACCCACATGACGGGGAGGCCGAAGAACACCCCCAGCGCGAACGCGAGGATGGAGACGTAGATGTTGTTGACCATGATCAGGCCCGCGATCTGCACGCGCTCGTCGGGCGGGATGTTCGTCCAGAGCTGATGGTGGTGCACCTGGTCGATGAGCCGCGGGTCGGCGATCGCGTACGCGGCGTCGGGGTTGGCGAGCACGACGAAGAAGCTCACCAGCGCCGGCACGAACATCAGGGCGGCAGCGGCCAGGAGATAAGGCCACGCCTGCCGGTAGGTCTGGGGCAAGGTCTCGACGTAGAAGCGCCTGACCCGCTTCCAGACCTCGCCGCCGCGCCGGTAGACGATCCCATGTCCGCGAGCGACGAGGCCGTTGAGGTAGCGGTGGACGGGCTCGCCCGGCCAGTCGCGCTGGGCTCGCGCCAGGTCGGCCGTCGCCCGGCGGTAAAGCGCCGACATCGTCAGGACCTGGGCCGGTGTGAGCGGGTTCAGGCGCCCGGCGCCGGCGCGAGCGAGCAGGTCCTCGAGCCGGTTCCAGTCCTGCCGGCGCAGCGTCACGAACTCTTCCGCCCGCATGTTGAGCACAATAACCAAGGGATTGAACCAGCCGCTTCCGGACACCGACCTCGTCGTCGCGACACCCGAACGGGTGTCGTTCGACTACCAGGTGGCCGGCCTGGGGACGCGCGGCATCGCTCAGATCCTGGACCTGCTGATCCTGGCCGCCGTGCTGATGGCGGTGTACTTCTTCGCCATCTTTGAAGGAGCGGCGGGCCAGGACACCCTTGCCTACCTGATCGCAATCATCGGCAGCTTCGTCGTCATCTTCGGCTACCACTGGGCCTGCGAGGCGTTCTGGTCGGGCCAGACCATCGGCAAGAAGGTTTTTCGGCTGCGCGCCGTCGGCGACCGCGGCGAGCCGATGACGTTCTTCCAGGCCGGCATTCGCAACATCGTGCGGATCGTCGACTTTCTGCCCTATGCCTACGGCGTGGGCCTGGTCGTCCTGTTCCTCAACGGCCGCGGCAAGCGGCTGGGCGACCTGGCGGCCGGGACGATCGTGGTGAAGGACTCGGACTACCTCGCGCTGTGGCAGATCCCGGGCGGCCGCCCGACGGACCCGCCGCCGCCTCCGCCATCACCGACCGGGGTGTTGGCGTTCGCCCCCGCGAGCCCTGGCGAGCTGGCGCTGAGGCGGCTTGACCCGGAGCTGCGACGGTTCATCACCTCCTACCGGCGGCGCCGGCCGGAGCTGCCGCCGGCACTGCGCGCCCAGCTCGCGGGGTCGGTGCAGGCGCACCTGCGGCAGGCCGCGCCCGACGTGTTCAACCAGTACGGCCCGCTGGCCGCGCTGGACCACCTCGCGGACCTGGAGAATCAGTAGAGCCAGTCTCTGAGCTGCTGCTCTGTCAGGTTGCCGCCGGTGAGAATGGTCGCGACCCGACTCCCTTCCCATTCGTGCGATGCACGTCCTATCGCCGCCAGGCCCGCGGCGCCGGCCGGCTCGATGACGATGCCCGCGTCCTTGAACAGGCGGCGCATCCATGTGCGCATCTCTTCGTCGCTCACGAGCGTCACCTCGTCGACTGTCGAGGCCATGGACTCGACCGCCTCCGAGACCGGCACGCGAACGCCGATGCCGTCGGCGATGGTGGTGCTCGGCGCTTCAACGGGTCGGCGTTCGCGCCACGAGATGAACATGGACGGCGCGGCTTCGGCGCACACCGCGATCACTCGCGTTTGAGGTGACGCGTGTTTGATCCAGGTGCCGATCCCATTGACGAGCGAGCCGTTTCCGAGCGGAACGAACACCGCGTCCAGCGGCCCGCCGTCGAGGAGCTCGACCGCGATCGTCCCCGCGCCCTCGGCGATGGCGCCGAGCCTTCCGTCCTCGACGTAGAGGGCGTCGTGATTGATGGAGTGCCGCTTGGCGGCGTCCTTGGCCTGGTCGAAGTCGTCGCCCGCGAGCTCCACCTGCGCGCCGAGGGCGCGCATGCGGTCGATCTTCAGCGGGTTCGCGGTCTTCGCGGCGAAAACGGTGATCGGGATGTTTCGCTTGCGGCACGCGAAGGCCATGCCCTGGCCGAAGTTCCCGGCAGACGCGCACACGACCGCCTTCGCCTCGGGACCAAGGCGGTGCATCACGAAGTCGGTGCCGCGGCCCTTGAAGCTGCGAATGGGATTGACGGATTCAACTTTGAGAATCGTGGTCACGCCAAGCCGCGCGCTGAGGGGCTCGCAGTCGAACTGCGGACTGTGGAGGAAGACAGGATCGATGGTGCCCGCGGCATCGCGGATGCGTTCGACCGAGATGGAAGGGTCCATGCGGCGCAGGATAGAGTTCGGACCTGCCCCTCACGGCCGGGACTGCTTCGCAGTCCGGGCCGAGCTCCCCATAAATGGGGAGCAGGGCAGGCGCCGCCCCGGGGGTAGTCAGGGCGGCGTCTTGACGCTCACCAGATAGAACGGCACGTCCGTGTAAAACGCTACGGCCGGACTTGTAAAACATCGATCATCGGTACACAGTCTCCCCATGGCGAAACCGACCATCACCTTTGTCTGCACCGAATGCGGCGGCGAGAGCCTCCGATGGGCCGGCCAGTGCCCGCACTGCCGGGCCTGGAACACGCTCCAGGAGTTTCAGGTCAGGAAGGCGACGAAGGCCGCAAGGCCGAAGGCGGTGCAGCCGGCCCGCGCCGTAGCGCTCACCGAGATGGCGGTCGACGACGCCCCTCGGCTGCGCCTGGCGTGGGGAGAGCTGAACAGGGTGCTCGGAGGGGGCATCGTCGGCGGAAGCCTGGTCCTGTTCGGGGGTGAGCCGGGCGTCGGCAAGTCCACCCTGCTCATGCACGCCGCCGCGCAGGTCGCGCGCGTGGGGAAGGTGCTCTACGTGTCCGGCGAGGAATCAGGCCAGCAGGTGAGAATGCGCGCCCAGCGGCTCGACGCCATGGAGCCGGGGATCCTGGTCCTGGCCGAGAACGACCTCGAGACGATCTGCGAGGCGATCCAGTCCGAACGGCCGCACCTGGCGATCATCGACTCGATCCAGACCGTGACCGATGCGGGGCTCGAGGGGAGCGCGGGCAGCGTCACCCAGGTCCGCGAGTCGGCCGCCCGCCTGATGCGACTGGCCAAGGAGATCGGGGTGCCGGTATTCCTCGTTGGCCACGTGACCAAAGACGGTTCGATCGCCGGACCGCGGGTCCTGGAGCATATCGTTGACACCGTGCTGTACCTGGAAGGCGACCGCCGCCAGGAGCTCCGCCTCCTGCGGGCGACGAAGAACCGCTTCGGCTCGGCCGAGGAGATCGGGGTCTTCGCGATGGGCGAGCGCGGCCTCGAGGAGGTCCCCGACCCATCCGCCGCGCTCCTGGCGACCGCGGGGCCGGCGGCGCCGGGGACGGTGATCGTCGCCGCCCTGGAAGGCACGCGACCGCTCCTGGTCGAGGTCCAGAGCCTGGTCAACAACAACGAGCACGCGATGGTGCGGCGGGTCGCCAACGGGATCGACGTCAACCGCGTGCACATGATCCTTGCGATCCTCGAAAAGCGCGTCAACATGCGCTTCGCACAGTCGGACGTCTTCGTCAGCGTGGCGGGCGGCATCCGGATCACGGAGCCGGCCGCCGACCTCGGACTCGCCCTGTCGATCGTCAGCAACGAGAGGAACAGGCCAATGCCGGACGGCCTGATCGTGATCGGAGAGCTGGGGTTGTCGGGCGAAGTGCGTCGAGTGGGCCATCTCGACCGCCGCCTCCAGGAGGCGGCGCGACACGGGCTCACGCGCGCGTTGATTCCGGCCGGCTCGCGAGCCGGTCGGCCAGCCGGCCTCGAAGTGGTCGAGGTCCGGTCAGTGGCGGAGGCAGTCTCCGCCGCCTTTCCTTCACCCATCCAGTCCGGCCTGTTCATAAAGGAGACCCGGTTCACGGTCTCTTGAGGAGGTAACCCGTGAAGCGTTCCGAGTATCTCGCCCGCTGGTTGGGGGCGGGGCTCGGAGTGATCGGTGGTTTTCTGCTCGGTTATTTCATGGTCCGGGGCCTGGGCAACAGCGCTCACCCGGGCTGGGCGATCATCGGGCTGACGACCCTGGAGGGCTTGATCTTCGCGTACCTGGGCACGCCCTACGTGCTCGGCGGATGGCGAAAGTTCAACTTCCGGCTGACGAGCACTCCGCTGCCAGACCTCCTGAGTGGACTGCTGGGCATGATCGTGGGCCTGGTGGTCGCCGTGCTGATCGGTGCGTTCGTGCGCGACATCCAGCCGTACGGCATCTGGGTGTCGGCCGTGCTTGCGCTGCTGCTCGCCGCGCAGGGAGCTTCGGTCGGCCTGACGCGTCGGGCGGAGCTGACCGCCCTGTTCTTCGGCGGCAGTCAAAAGGCGGAGGACCACCGCATCACGGGGGTGCTGCTGGATACGTCGGTCATCATCGACGGCCGCATCCTCGACATCGCGAAGACCGGATTCATCGACATGCCGCTCATCACGCTCAGCTCGGTGCTGCGCGAGCTGCAGTCGGTGGCGGATTCCGCCGACGTCACCCGCCGGCGGCGCGGCCGGCGCGGTCTCGACGTCCTCACCGAGATGCAGAAGGAACCGGTGATCGACCTCCAGGTCACGGAGGACGAGACATCTCCCAACGGCGACATCGACACCCACCTCGTGCGGACCGCCAAACGCAAGGGCTGGGCGATCATGACCAACGACTTCAACCTCAACCGGATCGCGCGCCTGGAAGGGGTGGCGGTGCTGAACCTCAACGAGCTCGCCCAGGCCATGCGACCGGTGGCGATCCCCGGTGAGGAGATCGTCGTCACCGTGGCGAGAGAAGGGAAGGAGCCCGGCCAGGGCGTGGGCAGCCTGGACGACGGCACGATGGTCGTGATCCAGAACGGCAAGCGGCTCCTGAACCAGACCATCACCGCCGTGGTCACGTCGGTGATCCAGACGTCCGCCGGGCGGATGATCTTCGCCGAGCCCGGCGGCACCGAGACCCGGAGGCAGCCGAACCGGGTCAAGCCGAGGGAGGAAGGCGGCTAGATGGCGACGGTGGGCGCGATCGTCGCCGCCGCGGGTACCGGCTCACGCCTCGGCCGCGGCAGCAAGGCGCTGGTCCGGCTCAACGGCCGGACGACGCTGGCCCGGGTGCTCGAGCTCTTCCTCGCCCTGGACGAGGTCGACCGGATCGTGGTCGTCGGTCCGCCCAGCCGGCTGGAGAACGCACAGCGCGAGGTCGAAGCCCTGCATCCTCGGAAGCCCGTGATCGTCAAGGCGGGCGGCGAGAGCCGGCAGGACTCGGTGCGGGCCGGGCTCGCGGCCCTGGGCGATTGCGACTTCGTCCTCGTGCACGACGCGGCGCGGCCCCTGGCCACGGCGTCGCTAGTGCGCCGGGTGCTGGCCGCGGCGATGGAGACGGGCGCCGCGTTTCCGGCCATCAGCCCGCGCGACGCCGTCAAGCGCGTGGAGGGCAACCGCCTGGTCGAAAGCCTGGACCGCTCCCTGATCGTCCTCGCCCAGACGCCGCAGGGGTTTGCCTATGACCTGCTTTCACGCGCTCACCGCGAGGCGGCGGACGCGGGACTGGTGGGCGACGACGATGCGCAGCTCGTGGCCGCCACCGGCCACTCGGTGTCCGTTGTTCCGGGCGAGCCGGCGAACATCAAGCTCACGACGCCCGAAGACCTCGAGGTCGTGGAGGCGCTGATCCGGGAGCACGAGACAGCTCCGCGGTGAGAGTCGGCATCGGCTACGACGTCCATCCGCTGGCCCCGGGCCGTCCGCTGGTCCTGGGAGGCGTGCGCATCGACCATCCCAAAGGGCTCGACGGCCACTCCGATGCGGACGTCCTGACCCACGCCGTGATCGACGCGCTGCTGGGGGCGGCCGGCCTGGGCGACATCGGGACGCTATTTCCGGCCGATGATCCGAAGTACAGGAACGCGTCGAGCCTGGACATGCTGCGGTCGGCCACCGCGCTGCTTGCGAAGTCGGGCTACCGGGTGGTCAACGTGGACAGCACGGTGATCGCGCAGGAGCCGCGGCTCCATTCTCACCTGGCCCAGATGAGCGCCAATCTCGTGGCGGCGCTGGGCACGGTGGACGTGAACGTGAAGGGCAAGTCGCCGGAGGGGCTGGGAGCGTTGGGTCAGGGCGCGGGGATCGCGGCGCAGGCGGTGGCGACGATCGAAGAAGAGGCCTGATCACCGCGCAACTGGGGGCACTTGTGACGAGTCCGCCGGAACGGAGGCGGCAAATGGGTGCGGTTATTCGTATCGGGCGGTGAAAGCACGTCCCGACGGGCTGTCCGACCGAGATGTCGAGGCGGCGCTCGCGACCGGATGGAACATCAACGCGCGCGTCGAATACTTGCCGGTGGGCGCGGGCAGCTACCACTGGCGCGCGGCCGCGCCGGCGCTGTTCGTCACCGTTGACGACCTCGACCACAAGCCCTTTCTCGGAGATGGTCCCGACGACGTCTTCGAAGCGCTGAGGCGGGCGCTCGAGACCACGGCTGCGCTCCGCCGGGGCGGCCTGGAGTTCGTCGTCGCTCCCATCGAAGGCAGGGATGGCGCGGTGCTGTGGAGGATCACCCGCCGGTATGCGGTGGCGGTGTATCCCTACCTCGGAGAGCCGCGGCCGTTCAAGAAGACCTTGACCGGCGACGAACGCGCGGCGTTCAGGGTCATGCTGGCGCGCCTGCACGCGACATCAGTCGGAAAGCTCGCCCGAGTGGTCCGGCCTGAGGTGCCTCTTCGCCGCGAGCTCGAGATGGCCCTCGACGCTCCTCCGCTCGCCGCCAATGCTCCGTTGATCCGGGGCTGGCTCGACAGGTTCGACCAGCTGGTCCGGTATCTCGATGCAAGCGACGTTCCGCTGGTGGTCACGCACGGCGAGCCGCACAGCGGCAACATCGTCCGTACCGCAGGCGGCTTCGTGCTCGTGGACTGGGACACGGTTGGCCTTGCTCCTCGCGAACGCGACCTGTGGCTCGTCGGCGGGGGCGACCTGCAGCTGTGCGAGCTCTACCGGCTGCGTTGGCGTCTGGACGACCTTTCCTGGGCGGTGAGCATGCTCCATGACGATCCTGACGGTGCGTTGACGGCGCTGCGGGCCTCGATCGACCATGAACCGTTTACGCGAGACTAGCTCCGTGGCGCTGCGACTCCACAACACGCTCACGGGTGCCAAGGAAGAGTTCGAGCCGCTCGAGCACGGCCACGTGCGCATGTACACGTGCGGCCCGACGGTGTGGAACTACGCGCACGTCGGCAACCTCCGCGCTTTCCTCTTCTATGACCTCGTCCGGCGCCACCTGCGTGTGTCGGGGTATCGCGTCACCCACGTGATGAACCTCACCGACATCGACGACCGCATCCTGGACCAGGCGATGCACGCGGGCAAGACCATCGCCGACTACGTCAAGCCCTACGCGGAAGCTTTCTTCGAGGACATGGCGGCGCTGCGCGCCGAGCGGGCCGAGCATTACCCACCCGCGACCGAGCACATCCCCGAGATGGTCGACATGATCTCGACTTTGATCGAGCACGAGAACGCGTACGTCGCCGACGGCGACGTGTACTTCCGGATCGACAGCTTTCCGAAGTACGGGCAGCTGTCGCACCTCGACCGCGCCGGGCTGAAGGCCGGCGCCCGGGTGGCGACCGACAAGTACGAAAAGGAGTCGGTGAGCGATTTCGCGCTCTGGAAAAAGGCGCAGCCCGGGGATGAGAAGCTCGGAGCCGCGTGGGATGCGCCGTTCGGGCGCGGCCGCCCAGGCTGGCACATCGAGTGCTCCGCGATGAGCAAGCGCTACCTCGGCGACACGCTGGACATCCACGCCGGCGGGGTCGACCTCATGTTTCCGCACCACGAAAACGAGATCGCCCAGTCCGAGGCCGCCAACCACAAGACGTTCGCCCGCGTCTGGCTTCACTCCGAGCACTTGGCGGATGCGACTGGAGAGAAGATGTCGAAGAGCGCTGGCGGCTTCACGACCCTGCGTGACCTGACGGCCGCGGGCCACGACCCGCTCGCCGTCCGCTTCTTCCTGATCGCCAACGCGCACTACCGCTCCCGCTTGCGCCTCAGCGCCGAGGCGCTACACGCGGCGGCCGAGCAGGTGCGCCGCTTGCGGGAGTTCGCGGACCGCCTCGCCCGCACGACCCCGGCAAGCGCGGACGATGGCGACCTGGCGGAGCGGACGGCCGAGGTCCGAGCCGGCTATCGGGAAGCGCTCGACGACGACCTGAACCTTCCCCAGGGGGTCGGGCTCGTCTTCGACCACGTCCGCGAGGCCAATGCCGCGCTGGACGCGGGTCGGGTCGGGCCACTCAACAAAGCCTCGATGCAGGCGATGATCGACGACCTCGACGCGCACCTGGACGTCATCCGGGCTGAGGAGCCGGGGTTGGCCGACGAGGTCGAGCGCCTCATCGCCGAGCGCGAGGCCGCGAGACGGGAACGCGACTTTGGCCGCGCCGACCGGATCCGCGACGACCTCCGCGGGCGAGGGATAGCGCTGGAGGATTCCAAGGACGGCGTGCGCTGGAGACGGATCTCGCCTACTGAGGCAGGGCGGTCCTGACCTCTCCCGTCTCCAGGTTGTAGTAGTTGCGCGGGATGGTCATCGTGTTCTTGCCGAAGAGGACGAGCTCGAAGGCCGGCGCGCCGATGCCCTGCTGGCTGTGGATGTCATGCGGCGGATCGAGCCAGGTCACGAAGGAGCCGGGGCGCAGCTCCCGCTCGTAAAGCAGGCCCAGCCGTCCGTTGTCGTCGTGGTGCCAGTGGCGGTAGCGATCCAGGCCCTCGACCACACAGGCCACTCCCCAGGAGTTGTGGTTGTGGATGGGCGTCTCCTCATCGGGCGAGAACTTGCCGAACATGAGCGTCAGGCCGTCGGGATCCGTCTGCAGCACCGCTGACGTGGTGTCCCCGCCGTGAAGGGTCTTCATCTCCGTCTGCGGGATGAAACCGGGTTCGCGGGAGGACTCGGACAGCAGCCGCCCGACCGCGTCGAGGCTCGTCTCGTCCACGCCGCCCGCCAGGATCTCGCGAGCCCTGGCCATGAAGTCTGCAACCATGCGCTGAGCATAAATGCCGAATCTCATCTACGGCCGGAACGCTGTGCTGGAGGCCGCGCGCGCGGGCCGCGTGGTCAAGGTGTATCAAGCATCCGGTCTCGGCCACGACCCGCGGCTGGAGGAGCTGGCCCGGCTCGCCAGGGTCGAGGTCGTGCCCGCCGCCCGCGTCGACGCGATGGCCCCCGGCGTCAACCAGGGAGTGGCCGCCGAGCTCAAGCCGCGGCGGGACTGGACGCTGAAGCAGCTCCTCGACACCCGGCCGTCGCTCCTGGTCGCCCTCGACTCGATCATGGACCCGCAGAACCTCGGCGCCATCCTCCGGAGCGCGGAGGTTGCCGGCGCTGACGGCGCCGTCGTCCCCGAGCACCGCAGCGCACCGATTTCCCCAGCCGCTGTGAAAGCGAGCTCCGGCGCCAGCGAGCTCCTGCCGATCGCGCGCGTCTCGGGTCTGCCTTCGGCCGTCGCCGAGGTGAAGCGCGCGGGCATCTGGTGCGTCGCCCTCGACCCGCGTGGCGAGCTGCCGGCGTGGGAGTTCGACTTCACGCAGCAGGTCTGCGTCGTGGTCGGAGGCGAAGGGACGGGTGTCCAGCGCCTGGTCAAGGAGCGCTGCGACGCGCGGGTCAGGCTTCCCGTGGCGGGGCGGGTCGCCAGCCTCAACGCCTCCGCGGCGGCGGCAGCCCTCCTGTACGAAGTGATGCGCCAGCGGGCCTTGCGGGCGCAAACGCACCCATAAACTGGATCGCGTGAACCGGCTGATCGTCGACGGCTACAACGTGATCCACGCCTGGCCGCCGTTGAAGCGGCTCCTCACGAGCGCGTCGCTCGAGGATGCGCGGGATGAGCTCGTGCGGCGCCTGGCCGTGCTCGGCATGGTGAGCGGCGAGGACGTCACCGTGGTCTTCGACGCACATCACTCGAAGGCGATGTCAAACTCGGAAGCGGACGTCGACGGCGTGCATGTGATCTTCACGCGCAAGGGCCACTCCGCCGACCACGGCATCGAGCGCCTTGCGTACCTGGCCTCGCAGACGGGAGACGTCATCACCGTTGCCACCTCGGACCGGTTTCAGCGCGACCTCGTGCGGGGCATGGGCGGGGCGGTGATCAGCGCGCTCGAGCTCGAACGCCAGGTCATCGAGGCGGAGAACGAGATCGGCCGGCGCGTCAAGCGGTACCAGTGACCCAGCCCCGGCGCACGCGCATCGTGTGCACGATCGGCCCGTCGAGCTCCTCGCCGCAGGTGCTGAGGGCGATGATCCAGGCGGGCATGGACGTCGCCCGCCTCAACTTCTCCCACGGCGACGCCGGAGCCCACCGCGAGGCGGCCGCCAACGTCCGCGAAGCCGCGGCGGCGGTTGGCCGGCCGGTCGCCCTGTTGGGGGACCTGCAGGGTCCGAAGATCCGCACGGGGGCGGTCGAAGGCACCTTCCAGCGCCTGGTACGCGGCCGGTCCGTCGCGCTGGTTGCGCGCCATACCGAGACGCCTGATGACATAGAGGTCAGCCATGTCGAGCTGGTCCAGGCGCTCCGGGTCGGCGACCGGGTGCTCCTCGACGACGGCCGCATCGAGCTCGCGGTGCGGGCCGTGGACGACGGCCGGGCGGACGCGTCGGTGGTGCGCGGCGGGCTGCTGGGCGAGCGCAAAGGGATCAGCGTCCCGGGGCGCGCCCTGCCGCTTCCCGCGATGACGGAGAAGGACGTCGAGGACCTGAAGCTCGCCGTCGACCTCGAGGTCGACTACATCGCGCTCTCCTTCGTCCGCCGGCCGGAGGACGTGCTGATCTGCCAGCAGCACATCACGGGGCACAACCGGAGCATCCCGGTCATCGCCAAGCTAGAGAAGCTGGAGGCGATCCGCAACCTCGGCAAGATCCTCGAGGTGGCGGACGCGGTGATGGTCGCGCGCGGCGACCTCGGCGTGGAGCTGAAGCTCGGAGAGCTGCCGGCGGTGCAGAAGGAGGTCATCGACCGCGCCAACCGGGCCGGCGTCCCGGTCATCACCGCGACCGAGATGCTGGAATCGATGGTGACCTCCAACCGGCCGACGAGGGCGGAGGCTTCGGACGTGGCCAACGCGATCTGGGACGGCACCGACGCCGTCATGCTGTCGCAGGAGACCTCGATCGGCGCCCACCCGGTCGAGGCTGTCCGAGCCATGGCCCGGATCTGCCTCGCCGCCCAGAAGCATCCGGAATTCGAGCGCGCCCTCCAGATCTGGCACGAGGCCGGCCAGGTGGGCAGCGCCATCGCCCATGCCGCCGCGTCAACCGCGACGGAGCTCGACGCCAAGGTCATCATCGCCTTCACCGAGTCGGGGACGACCGCGCTGCGCTGCAGCAAGGCGCGGCCGCCGATGCCGGTGATCGCGGCGAGCCCCCACGAGGAGATCCTGCGCCGGACGGCGCTCTACTCGGGGGTCGTCCCGCTCCTGGTCAAGCCAGGCGCCGACACCGACCAGATGATCTCGAACGCGACGGCGGCAGCCCTCGAGAGCGGGATGGTCCGGGACGGCGACCGGGTGGTGGTGGTGGCCGGCGTCCCCGTGGGCCGGCCCGGCCAGACCAACTTGCTCAAAGTCGAGACGATTTAAGCCGGCTTAAGCCCGCGGGCCAGCCATGAGAATAGGGGCGTGGCGCCCGCCTCCCACGGTCTGCTCGGCCGCATCCAGAGGGCCAACGACGTGGCCGCCCACCGCTTCGGCCCGCACACGGCCGAGGTGGAGGCCTTCATCCTCGCCGCCGGCCAGCTGACGCCCTGGCAGTGGCGCCAGGTCCAGACCACGCGCCGGCTCGTGGCGTCCGTGAGCAAGGACGGCGCGGCCGCGGTCGACTCGGCGCGCTCGATCCAGGCCGCCATCAGGACCAGCGACGCCCGCATCTCCGAGCCGATGGCTCGGGCGGGAGAGGTGCTGTTCGATACCCTGGCCAAGAGGAGCGACGACAAGCAGGTCGCCGCCTGGCAGGCCATGACGGCGCTGATCATGCGGTCCCACCTGCCGGCGCTCAAGTTCGCGGTCCACTACGCGCCCTTCGCGGCCCTCATCCCGCTGGCGTCAGTCGACGTGCTCGACCCGATGACCAGGCGTTTCCTGGCTCTGCTCGAGGAGCTCGACCGAGAACGGCTGCTGACGCTGGCCGGGCGCTGGCGCATCGAGCCCGGCGCGTCCCGAGCCCTGCTCCAGGCCGTGGCCAAGCACAAGCACATGCACACAGAAGAGGCGGTCGCGGTGGCCGCGCTGTCGCTGATCCCACACCACCTGGTCGGCGACGAGGGATGGGCCGCCGTCCGCACCGCGGTCCACGGCGGCAGGGTCCTCGGCGCGCTTGCCGACCTGGCGCCGGAGGAGACCGCGCAGCTCTGGGCGCCGCTCGAGCCGGTCATCCCCCTGGCGGCGTTGAGCGAGCCGGAGACGCCGCTCCCGGCGGCTGAGGTGGTCCGCGCGGCGGTCAACAACGCGATCAGGAGCATCACCCGGCCGCCGCGGAGCCGGGTGGCGGCGACCTCCCCGGCGAAGGCAGCCGCCCCGTATGGACCGAACCATTCCGAGGTGGCCGCATTCATCAAGGGCGTGACCGTGCTGTCGCCGATCCAGTGGCTGCGTGTGCTCGACAGGCGCCGGCTGGTCGCAAGCGTCACGCGGGAAGGAGCGGTCGAGCCGGCGGGTGTCGTCCGCTCGATCCTGATCGCGCTCGAAGCGACGCGCGACCTCGACACGTACACCCGCTGTCGTGCGTTCACGGCCGTGGAGAGGGCCGGCTACGTCGTCGAATCCCACGGCGGAATGAACCTCGAGCAGGTGCGCGAGGCCCTGACGCCCTTCGCGCCGTCGATCGCTTTCGAGTCCATGAACGGCGGCGGCTTCGCGCACCAGGTCGCGTCCCTCGACAGGGGCGATTGGCAGCGCGTGGCTGCGGCCGCGCCGGAGGCCAACGTGGAGAGGGTGGCTCCGCTGGTCAACGCCGGCACCGCGCTGATCGACTTCTTCGGCGGGCGCACCGACGACGAGGCGGTCGCCACGTGGCACGCGGTGTCTGCGCTCGTCCATCGCCACCAGCTGACCCCGATCAAGTTCGCGGCTTCCTACGCCCCCTTCGCCTCCGCGATCCCGGTGACGAACCCGCGCTCCCTGGGCGCGATGGTCTCGCGCTACGTCACCGCGGTCGGACGGCTCGGCGCCAGCCAGTGCGCCACGCTCGCCCGCCCCTGGCAGCTGACCGACGAGCTGTCCAACGTCCTTTCGCGGGCGGTGGCCGACGGCGCCGCCCGGCCGGGCGAGGAGGCGGCAGCCCTGGCCGCGGTGGTGACGGTCCCGATGCGCCTGGCGTCGGGTGGTGGATGGGCGGCGGTGAAGACGGCGGCCTTCGGGGGCCGCGTCATCGCCGTGCGGACCCGTCTGACGCCCGAGCAGCTCGAGGCTCTGTGGGAACCGATCCAGCCGGCGATCGCCCTTTCCGCGCTCAACCCGCCTGCACGGGCGCGCCGCTAGCTCTTATCGTCTCTTACGTGGCGACGGCGCGCAGCAACGGCAGGCTTCCCAAGTTTCAGCGGGTGATGGTCGTGTCCGCCCACCCCGACGATCCCGATTTCGGAGCCGGCGGGTCGATCGCCAGGCTCGCCGACAGCGGGGCGGAGGTGACCTACGTGATCGTGACCGACGGCCAGCAGGGAGGCGAGGACCCGACGCAGAAGGACTCCGAGCTCGTGGCCATCCGCAAGAAGGAGCAGCGCGCGGCGGCCAAGGTCCTGGGCGTCAGGCGGGTGGAGTTCCTGGGCTACAAGGATGGCCACCTGTCGCCGGACCTGAAGCTGCGCCGCGACATCGTGCGCCAGATCCGCAAGTACAAGCCCGAGCTCGTGATCACCCACATCCCGGGCCGCGTGCTCGACGCGCCGATGGGCGGATCGCATCCCGACCACCTGGCGGTCGGCGAGGCGACGATGGCGGCCGTGTATCCCGACTCGCGCAACCCGCGCGCGTTTCGATCCCTGTTGAAGGAAGGCTTCCAGCCGCATGAGGTGAAGGAGGTCTGGATCCCGTTCTGGACCCTGGGCGACTACCTGGTCGACATCACGCCCACGCTCGACCGCAAGATCGAGGCCCTGCGCAAGCACAAGAGCCAGGTCGCCAAGCCCGGCCGGGAGTGGGACTTCGAGAAGTTCATGCGGAAGCGGCATCGGGACGTCGGCAAGAAGGGCGGATACCAGTACGCCGAGTCGTTCAAGAGGATCACGGTCTAGCCCCTGCCCCTCCGGCGCCACCTCCCGCCCCTCCGGCGCCTGGCGGCGCCACCTCCCCATGAATGGGGAGGATGGGGAGGATGGGGAGGATGGGGAGGACAGGAGCCCTGCCCTCCCCAACTCTGTTACTGCCGGGCGAAGAACACGTCCGGGTCGTGGCGGCCGTTCGGCCACAGGAAGTTGGTGACGATGTCGCGGTTGTCCCCCCAGGCGATGTACTGGTGCGTCCCATCGCTGACCTGCGCGATGTAGTCGCCCATGTACCCGAAGGCGATGATCGGGTCGAACTGAGGCAGCGTGAACACGCCGGGGAACGACTGGCTCGTGACCCGCTGAATGCTCCACTTCTTGGCGTTGCTCGAGTTAGCTATGAGCACGTCGAGCTGGCCGTTGCCGTTGGAGTCGGTGCTGATCTGGTAGTAGCCGACGTGCAGGTTGGAGTCGGCGGACAGCGCGGGTTGCGCTTCGTCGTTCGTCCCTGAGGTGATGAACGAGGGGCTGCCGACGACCTTGCCCGAGCCGTCCAGCTGGGCGAGGCGGATGTGGCTGTGGCCAGATCCGTCGCCGCCGTCGTTCCAGGCCATGTACGCGCTGCCGTGGAACGCGGCGAGGGTCGGGAACTCGAGGTTGCGCATGTACTGGGCCGGCCCCAGCACAAAGGCGCCGAAGTTCTGAGTCGATGAGGTGATTGGAATCGACGAGCCCGCCGACCACGTGGTGCCGCCGTCGTGGCTCACGAACACGGCTTCGCTGTAGGTCAAGGGCACGCCCGTGCAGTTGGGGTCGTCGGCCTTGATCAGCTCGGCCGCGTCGTAGATGGTGTTGGCGTCGACCACGAGCGGCTGGGCGCCGATGTACTGGGCGAAGCTGCAGCCGGTGCCGAAGATGGGGACCTGGCTTGCGTAGTGGATGGACCAGGTCTGCCCGCCGTCGGTCGAGTGCGCGACCGGCAGGCCGCTGACCTCGTTGAAGTTGCTGTCGACCGAGAAGTCGTCCCAGACGTCATAGAGGTTGCCGGTGCCTGGGCCGGCCGCCAGCGCGTCCTTGTCGGCGGAGTAGAAGAAGGTGACCGGAGGCGGAGGGATCGACGCCGCTTGCGAGAAGGTCTTCCCTCCGTCGGTCGACTTGCTGGTCCCGACCAGCAGAAACCCGGTGGTCGCGTCGATGGTCAGCGTCGAGTAGTAGAAGTTGCCGGCGCTGTCCGACGCCAGCCAAGGATCCCCGAGGTTGACGTTCCCGGGCGCGTTGGGGATGACGCCGCCGTCGGTGAAGGTCTGCCCGCCGTCCGCGGAGTAGGCGTAGCCCGTGAGGTTCGAGCCGGCGGTCAGGAACAGCAGCGTGTGTGAAGAGGTGTTGTAACCCACCACGACGTTGGAGCCGGAGACCCCGACGGTTGTTTCGCTCTGGGTCGTCTGGTCTGTCTGGTGAGTGTCGTTGGCCGGGTTGTTGACCCGTACGTTGGTCAGCGATCCGCCGCCACCGGGCTTGGCGGAGTTGACCTTGTTGCCCTTCTGCGCGAGCCCGTTGGAGTCAGGCGCGAGGCGGTGGTCGCCACGAGCCACGGACTCCATGTACGCGCGGGCCGGGGCGGACAGCGTTTTGCCCGCCGGCGAGTTGAGGATCTTCTTCGCCACGTCCTGCTTCGTGGGGCCGGAGCTCGGCGACGCGGCCGATCCCCCGATGAGACCCACCACCAGGATGGCGATGGCCGGAAGCGCTAACCGGGCGATGCGATGCATGTGTCCTCCTGTTGAGTAGCCGCCAAAGCACGCATCGAGAAGTCAGGCCATAGGCAAATCCCCCGCCCGATAAACCCCCGCCGATACCGACTCGAAAATCCTATGGCACGTCAAGCGGATGTCAAGGGGGTGGCTGCACGAGCTCGCGGACCGCCGGCCAGATCACGTCCGCCCACATCGCGTACTGGACGTCGCCTGGATGCAGCCGGTCGGACGCGACCCAGCCCTCGCGGCCGATGCCCGAGGTGCTGACGGGGCCGAGGTCGACCCACGCGAAGCCGCGGGCCAGGGCCTCGTCACGGGCGACCTCGTTGAAGGCGGTCGTCAGCCGCTCCACCTGCTCCGACCCGCCGAAGTCCGCGGCCGCGGGCACGTACGACCAGGTCGGGATCGACACCGCGACCACGCGGCGTTTCGAGACCGCGTCGTAGATGGTGCGCAGCGAGCGCCGGTATCCGTCGGGACCGCGTCCCTGGACGAGGTCGTTGACGCCGATCAGCACTGTGACCAGGTCAGGCCGCACGGTCTCGACCAGGGGCAGCTCGTCCCGGATCAGGTCCTCGGTGGTGTAGCCGTTGACGGCGGGGTTGGTCAGCTCCGCCGGCACCCGGCGCGCGATGATCGAAGGCCAGCTGTGGGATTCGTCTGAGGCGCCGGTACCGATGGTGTAGGAGTCGCCCAGCGCCAGGTATCTCAACGCTCGATGTCGGCCAGCGCGCTCCAGACGTCGACCTTGGTCTTGACGCGGCGCACGACCTCGGCCGTGAAGTCAGAGGTCGAAGCCTGGCCCCCGAGGTCAGCCGTGCGCACGCCGTCCGACACGGCCTCGAGCGCCGCCTCGTAGATGGCCCGCGAGGCCCGCCGAGCGTCCTCACCTTTCATGTAGCCGAGCAGCGAGGCGACAGCCATGATCATCGCCATCGGGTTCGCGACGTTCTTGCCCTCGAGCGCCGGGGCGGTGCCGTGCGGGGCTTCCGTCATGGCCACGGTGACCGCGCCGGCCTCGTCGAACGCCAGCAGCGTCGACTCGGCTCCCGCGATGGTGCCGAACATCTGCATGACCAGGTCGGACAGGGTGTCTCCGTCGCGGTTGAGCGCAGGGATGACCAGGGCTTCCCCGGTCGTGGCCAGGAGCAGGGCGTAGGTCGCGTCGATCAGCTGCGGCTCGTAGCGCACGTCGGGGTTGCGCTGCGCCGCGGCGTCGAGCTCCTCCTTGAACATGCCCTCGTAGACCGGGCTGACGGTGAACTTCGGGCCGCCGAAGACCTTCGCCTCGATCCGCCGGGCGTGGCGAAAGGCGTAGTCGGCGACGATCCGGCATGTGCGCCGGCTGATCTTCTCCGTCCGGAAGGCCCACTCCTCGAGGTCGTGGCCTTCGCGCCACTCCCGCGCGCCATACGCATCGTCGACCGCCATCCGGATCACCGAGATGGGGGAGTGGACACCAGCCAGCGGCCTCACGCCGGGGATGCGGCGGCCGGTGCGCACGATCACCCGGCCGTCGATCTGCTTGCGCAGGATCGCGTTGGGGCTGCCGACGTCGCCGGAACCCTCGGGGGTGATGGTCGCGGCCTTGATGCCAAACCCGAGCTCGCGCAGCGCGGCGGCGGCGTCGAGCACGCACTGGTTACGGGTTTGCCGCCGCTCCTCGAGCGAGAGGTCGAAGTCCTTCATCTCGACCTTGAGCCCCAGGAGGCCAGGATCCAGCAGGCGGAGCGCTTCGCGGAGGAGCTCCTCCCCGGTCTGATCGCCGTGCAGCACGGCGATGGTGGCAGCGGGCATCGATCGAATGATATGGCCCGGTCCGCGGGGGACCGGGCCGTCAGGTCAGACCGCCGCCGGCGCCGGACGGCTGGGAAGATCGATCAACCCGAGCGCGGCGAGCATCCCCAGCTGGTCAGGCACGCCCCAGTGCTCCACCACCCGCCCGTCCTCGAACCGGGCGACGTCGAACACCTCGATATACGCGGTCTTTCCGGTCGGAGGGTGACCGAAGAAGGACCCGGTGTTCGTGCCGCCGCCGCGCTGGCGGGCCCACACCTTGTCGCCGTCGACAACCAGGTCCTGGATGGTCAGGGAGAAGTCAGGAAACGCGGACCGAAGGACGCTGGCGGTCCGCTTGACGCCCTCCGGGCCGTCGCCCATTCCACCGCGCTGTCGCTCGACGGCGTGTGGCGCGACCAGCTCGTCCGCGACACTCGTGTGTCCCTGGTTGAAAACCTCATCGATGAGACGCCGATACAGCCGCTCGTTGTCGTGCTCTGTCATCTCCAGAAAGACCTCCTAAATTAGACCGAGGTAGACTAGGATCAATACTGGAAGTCTAGACTGAACAGATGCCAAGAGTCAAGGCGAAACGGCAGTACACCTCGACGCTGAGGAAGCAGCAGGCGAGCCAGACCCGGGCGCGCATCCTCGACACGGCCCAGGTGCTGTTCACGAGCCGTGGCTACGGCGCCACCACGATGGAGGCGATCGCCTCCGAGGCCGGAGTGGCGACCGACACGGTCTACGCGTCTTTTGGGACGAAGGCAGGGCTGCTGCACAACCTCCTCGACGTCAGGGTCGGCGGGGACGATGCGCCGGTCGCCCTACTGGATCGGGCAGGGCCGCGGAAGGTCCGCGCGGAGCCATCCCAGAGGAAACAGATCGCCAGCTTTGCCGCCGACGTCGCCGAGATCCAGGAGCGCGCCGTGCCGGTCGACGACATCATCCGCGGCGCGGCCGCGGTCGACCCGGAGATCGCCGCGTTCCGGGCTCGCATGCACCGTTTTCGCTACGACAACATGAGGCAGTTCGTCTCGTGGCTGGCGGCCAAGGGGCCGCTTCGGGCCGGCATCAGCGAGGAAGACGCGGCTGCCATCGTCTGGACGCTGGCCGGTCCCGAGGTCCACGGTCTCCTTCGCCGAGACCGTGGATGGTCTCAGGACCGGTATGTCTCCTGGCTTTCGGACACCCTTGCCCGGACGCTTCTCTAGCCGGCGAGCAGCTTGCAGACGTCGAGCTTGTTGCCTTTGTAGCTGCTGACCGTCGCGTTGGTCGGGTCGCTGATGTCGATGACGGTGACTCCGCTGTACAGGAAGATGCCGGCCTGGGGCGTTCCCGGTGGGCCGATGTAGAACAGGTGGCCCGTTCCTGCGACGGTGACGGTCTGGTCGGGGTAGATGGTGACCCTTCCCGGGCCGCTCGAGTCGAAGGTCAGGGTCTTGCCGTTCCCCTGGACGATCGTTCGTTGATGACCGGTGAACAGAAGCCTCACCGTGCCGTCGTTGGACGTGAAGCTCTTCATCGTCGCGTTCCAGCTGTCGGCATCAGCCGAAACCGTGATCAGGCCAAGGTCACCGCAGAAATTGCCCTGTACGGTGGGCGGCGGTGGGACGGGCGTGCCGGTGTGTGCGGCGGCGGCGGCTGCTGTCGAACCCAGCCAGGCGAAGGCGATCGCAAGGCCAAGGGCGGCGAAAAGGCGTCTGGACCCCAGCATGGGCTTCCTCTCCTAGGTGGACCGGGCGGTCGGGTCCACGCCCTTATAGTCCCTTTTGGGCCTTCGGTCAATGGGACCGCCGGATTCCTCTGCTACTATTGACAACGCCTAGGAAACCTAGGCTTTTTTCTTTCTCCCCACCAAAGAGACAACCATGGAAGAAGTCATCACCCTCGCATGCGGCGTCTGCAAGAGACGCAACTACACCACCTTGAAGAACAAGAAGAACGATCCCGACCGGATCGAGCTCAACAAGTACTGCAAGTGGTGCCACAAGCACACCTCTCACAAGGAGACCAAGTAACCAACCGATGGCAGTAACAGCACGAAAGCGCGAAGAACCCAGGGCACAGGGCGGCATCGGCCAGTTCCTGCGCGACGTCTACGACGAGCTCCGCAAGGTGGTTTGGCCAACGGCCGGCGAGCTCTACCGGTACACGCTGGTCGTGCTCTTCACCGTCCTCCTGCTTGGGATCTTCATCGGCGGCATCGACTACCTGCTCGGCGAGGCCACCAGGCGGACCATCTACTCCAGCAACGTGGTGGGCTGATGGCGCTCGAGAAGGCGCAGCCGATCCCCGACGACGAGGCCCAGTGGTACGTGGTCCACGCCTACTCGGGCCATGAGGAGAAGGTCAAGAAGAACCTCGAGAAGAGGATCGAGTCCATGGACATGCAGGACAAGATCCTCCAGGTCCTCGTCCCGATGGAGGACGAGATCGAGATCAAGGACGGCAAGCGCAGGCACGTCCAGAAGCGGATCTTCCCGGGCTACATCCTGGTGAAGATGAAGATGTCGAACGAGTCGTGGTTCGTCGTCCGCAACACGCCAGGCGTGACCAGCTTCGTCGGCTCCGCGAACAGCCCCGTGCGCCTGCAGGAGAAAGAGGTCAGGGCGATCCAGAAGCAGATGAAGCAGGAGGCGCCGAAGATCCGGGTCGAGTTCCAGGTCGGCGAGTCCGTGCGGGTGGTGGACGGACCGTTCACCGACTTCCACGGCAAGGTCGACGAGATCAACCCCGAGAAGGGCAAGCTGAAGGTGCTGGTCAACATGTTCGGGCGCGAGACGCCGGTCGAGCTCGACCTGCTTCAGGTGGAAAAGGTCCACTAAAGAGATGGGCAAGAAGAAAGTCCGCGCGGTGCTGAAGCTGGAGCTGCAGGCGGGCAAGGCCACCCCGGCGCCGCCCGTCGGCACTGCGCTGGGTCCGCACGGCATCAACATCATGGAGTTCACCAAGGCCTACAACGAGCGCACCGCTCAGCAGGCAGGGGACGTGGTGCCGGCCCTGATCACGATCTTCGAGGACCGCTCGTTCTCGTTCGTCTTGAAGACGCCGCCCGCGGTCCAGCTCCTCAAGCGCGCGGCCGGAGTCGAGAAGGGTTCGGCCAAACCGAACCGCGAGAAGGTCGGCAGCGTCACGCGCGGCCAGATCCGTCAGGTCGTCGACGCCAAAGGCAAGGACCTGAACGCCTACGACCCGGAGAAGGCCATGAGGATGATCGAGGGCACGGCCCGGTCCATGGGCCTCGAGGTCGTGGAGTAGCTTCGATGCCGAAGAAGAGGGGCAAGAAGTACATCGAGGCGGCGAAGAAGGTCGAGGCCGCGGTCTCCGGCAACGGCAACGGCGGCCTCG
>VBHA01000015.1 GCA_005889495.1 Chloroflexota bacterium | reverse complement strand
CAACGCGGGAGCGTCGGAGCTGCAGCACCTCGAGTCGCAGGGCAGGCCGCTTTACGCGCACGTGGTCGAGCTGGCCGCGCGCCTGAACGGCCACGGCAACGTCGGGCTCGTGATCGGCGCCACCGCACCCGGCCCGGTCGCCGAGGTCCGCCGGGTGACAGACCTGCCGTTCCTGCTCCCCGGCGTGGGCGCGCAGGGCGGCGACGTGGAGGCGTCGGTCCGGGCCGCGTGGAACGGCGACCCGGCCTCGTGCCTCATCTCCGCCAGTCGCAGCGTGCTGTTCGCGCCGGACGCGGCCCGCGAGGCCGCAAGGTTGAAGGCTCAGATCAACGCCGCGGCGGGCGTGCGCGCATGACTGAGGGCCGGCACACCGCCCGCCTGGTGCTGAAGGGCCACATCATCGACTCGATGATGCTGCCGCAGGTGATGGACCTGGTCATGGACCTCGGCGGCAACTTCACCATCGAGGAGCTGAAGGTCGGTCAGCACAAGACCGACACGTCGATCTGCCGGATGGAGGTTTACGCCGACACGCCCGACCAGCTGGACCGGATCGTGCAGAGGGCCCGCGCGCTGGGCGCGACCGCAGAGCACGAGCAGCCCGTACGAGTCGACAAGGTCGTGCGTGAAGGTGTCTTCCCCGAAGGCTTCTACTCGACGAGCAACCTGCCGACCGAGGTGCTCATCGACGGGCGCTGGGTGGCGGTCGAGAACGTCGAGATGGACGCGGCCGTCGCGGTCGACCGCAAGGAGAAGCGCGCGTGGTGCATCGTCTTCCAGGACGCCAAACCAGGCATGGAGGTCGTGATCGGCCACCACGGTGTACGGGTGACCCCTCTCGAGCGATCCCGCCAGACAGAGATCTTCAGCTTCATGGGCAGCGAGGTCTCGGCTGAGAAACCGAAGAAGGTCCTGATCGCGGGCATCGCCGAAGAGATGCGCCAGGTGCGGGCTGCGGGCGGCAAGGTCCTGGTCGTCGCCGGCCCCGCCGTCGTGCACACGGGCGCCGGTGTCTATCTCTCGCGGCTGATCGAGCTCGGGTACGTTCAGGTTCTCTTCGCCGGCAACGCGCTGGCCGTCCACGACGTCGAGTCGGTCCTGTTCGGCACGGCGCTCGGGGTGAACATCGAGAGCGGGGCGCCAATCGAGCACGGCCATGAGCACCACATGCGCGCGATCAACCGCGTGCGTGCGGCGGGCGGGCTGCGCCAGATGGTCAAGGCCGGGCACCTCAAGGGCGGCGTCATGAAGTCGGCGATCGACCATGGCGTCGAGATCGTGCTCGCAGGGTCTGTGCGCGACGACGGTCCGCTGCCCGACGTCATCACCGACATGGTCGAGGCGCAGCGGCGGATGCGCGCCTCCCTGAAGGGAGTGCGCCTGGCCCTGATGCTCTCGACCATGCTCCACTCGATCGCGACCGGCAACATGCTGCCGGCGGGCGTCCGGACCGTGTGCGTCGACATCAACCCCGCGGTCGTGACCAAGCTGGCCGACCGAGGCAGCTGGCAGTCGATCGGGTTGGTGACCGACGTGGAATCCTTCTTGCGCGAACTGGCCCTGGTCGTGGAAACTGGTCGCCATGGCTAAAGGACGCAACAAGCAGGGACGCGAGGTCAAGAAGAAAAAGAAGGCGAAGCAGCCGGCCACAGAGGTTCCCGCGAACGTTCAGTTCCGGCACCACTCGGTGGTCACGGCCCCGCCCGAAGCGCCTCCCCGCCCGCCCGAATAATCGAGCGTCTCTTGTCCCCACGAAATCGGAGGCTTCGCCTGGATTTCGCGGGGACCTCGTGACAAGGCGCCCCCGCGTCGTCTTCCCGGCGATCGGGTTCCTGGGCGGCGTGCTCGGCGGGCTGCTCGGCGTCGGGGGCGGCTTTGTCCTGGTCCCGCTGCAGGTGCTGTGGACGGACACGCCGCAGCGCAACGCCAACGCCAACTCGCTGGTCGCGATCATCCCGATCGCGCTTGCGGCCCTGCCGATCTACTACTTCCGGAAGGGCTCGCCTCAAATCGACTTTCACAGCGCCCTGTTCCTGGTCATCGGCAGCGTCGTGGGGGCCTACCTGGGCGCCGCGCTGCTGAGCCGGATCCCCGACCGGCAGCTCAAGTTCGCGGTGGCGATCGTGCTCGGCGTGGTCGGATTGAAGGAGCTCCTGTTTCCATGAATGGCGTGCGGCCGGCGCCGTGAGCTGGGGCGACGTGGTGGCGATCCTCGGCGGGTTTGGGGCCGGCTTCCTGAGCGGCACCATCGGCATCGGCGGCGGGCTGCTGTTCGTGCCCACCATGACGGTCGGCCTGAGGCTGTCCCAGGCGGTGGCCCAGGGCACCTCGCTCGTCGCCATCATCCCCACCGCGATCGTGGGCGGGGTGAGCCATATGCTCCGCGGCAACGTGCTGCGAGAGCCGGCGTTGCTGATGGGAGGTGGGGGAGTGGTCGGGGCCATCATCGGCGCCCTGGTGGCCGTCGAGGTCCCGGGACCCGTCCTGGCCAGGGTCTGGGGCGCCTTCCTGGTCTTCAGCGCCTACCGGCTGACGGCCCAGGCCGTGCGTCAGGGCCGGAAGGCGGGTTAGCCCCCTCCGGGCCGGGCGCTGGGCGCCAGGCCGACTTCGCACAAAGTCGGAAGAAGCATTGACTTGTCCTCGCCTGGCGGCGTAGCGTTTTGCCCGAAAACGGTACGTACGAGTACCAAAGCGTTCTTAAGAGCAGGAGCGAGGGCAAACGACATGATTTCGTTCGAGCTGAGCGACGAGCAGAAGGAAATTCGCGACTGGGTCCACAGCTTCGCCGAGAAGGAGATCCGTCCGGTCGCGCACCAGTACGACGAGGCCGAGGAGTTCCCATGGCCGATCGTGAAGAAGGCCGCCGAGGTTGGGCTGTACGGGACAGAGTTCCTCCAGCAGACCTTCGGTGACGGCACGGGCATCATGCCCGCCCTGGTGGCCGAGGAGCTGACCTGGGGCTGCGCCGGCATCGCGCTCGCCATCCAGGGGACCGGTCTGCCCGTGGCGGCGATCTTCTCTCAGGGCACGCCGGAACAGATCGCGACCTGGATCCCCGCCTGCTTCGGCACCCCGGAGAAGCCCGCCCTCGGCGCCTTTGCCGTGACCGAGCCGGATGCGGGCTCCGACGTTTCCTCGATGAAGACCCGCGCGGTGCGCAAGAACGGCCAGTGGGTGATCAACGGCCAGAAGGTCTTCATCACCAACGGCGGGATTGCCGACGTGCACGTCGTCGTGGCGGCGGTCGAGCCCGAGCTCGGAACCCGAGGCCAGGCCAGCTTCGTCGTCCCGCCGGGGACCAAGGGCCTGCGCATGGGCAAGAAGGAAAAGAAGATGGGGATCCGGGCCTCGCACACCGCCGAGGTGCTGCTCGAGGACTGCGCGGTCCCGGTCGACAACGTGCTGGGTGGGGTCGAAAAGCTGGAGGCGAGGCTGGCACGCGCCCGCGAGGGCACGCATCAGCGGTCGTCGGTTGCCTTGAAGACGTTCGAGCTTTCCCGCCCGATCGTGGGCGCCCAGGCGCTCGGCATCGCCCGTGCGGCGTTCGAGTTCGCGCTGCAGTACGCCAAGGAGCGCAAGCAGTTCGGCCGCACGCTGATCGAGAACGAGGCGATCGCGTTCATGCTCGCCGACATGGCGACCGAGATCGAGGCCACGCGAGCCCTGATCTGGCGGGCGCTGTGGGAAGGCCGCAACGGGGGCGAGTTCACCAAGGCTGAGGGCTCGATGGCCAAGCTGAAGGCCGGTGAGGTTGCCGTGAAGGTCACCGAGCAGGCGATCCAGATCTGCGGCGGCTACGGCTACATCCGCGACTTCCCG
>VBHA01000067.1 GCA_005889495.1 Chloroflexota bacterium | reverse complement strand
CGCTGCGTCCAGGCTTCGACGCCACGCTCGGCCTGGGCGAGCTCGAACACCGCCCTGCCATATCTTTTGGCAGAGCGGCTCGTGCCCGTCACCGGATCTTCGTCCCCCATGCGGTCCATCTCCGTTGTCGCCTTCTGCGCTCCTCGCGTCCGCATGGCACGATGCGCGTGCTGTGGTGCTCGGCGGCTCCTAGGATCTGAACCGCCTGGATGGCCGAATATCTCGGTGGCGTCACGAGCCACTCCGCCCGCGGCTGCCGTCGCCACTCGCGACCTCCTCGATCGCCTTGTCGATCAGGTGGCGGTGCTTGGTCACGTCCAGCGTCTCGCCGATCACCTTCTCAGTCGCGGCCACGACCAGGCTCGCCACCTCGCCACGCACCGACTGAAGCGCGCGGTCGCGCTCGGCCTCGATCTCCTTGCGCGAGGAGTCCGCGATCCGCTTCGCCTCCTCCTCTGCCTTGTCACGCATCTCGGCTCGCAGCTGCTCGGCCGACTTGGCCGCAGCATCCACCACGCCTTGCGCGGTCTTGCGCGCGTCCTCCAGCTTGGCCTGCGCCTCCTTGAGGTGAGCCTCGGCCTCGGTTCGGGCCTTCTCGGCCTCCTTCAGCTGCTCGTCAACGGCACGCTGGCGCGCCTCGGCGAGCTTGACGACCTCGGGGTAGACCCAGCGAGCGAGGATGGCCAGCATCACCAGGAACGTGATGAGCTCCACGACCACGGTGCCGTTGATCTCGATGACGCCGGCTTCGCCCGCGAGGTACATCAGTGGCTTCCTAGTGGACCTGGCCGAGAAACACGAATCCGAACGCGAGGTTGATGAAGTACATCGCTTCGACGAGGCCGACGATGGTGAACAGCCACGGGATCATCCGGCCCTGAGCTTCGGGCTGTCGCGCTACACCGCTGATGAACGCGTTGCCGGCAAGCCCGTCACCGAAGGCAGCACCGATGGCGCCGAGGCCCATGAGCAAACCGAAGCCGATCAGGGCACCCGCGAGCTCGATTCCGTGATCAGTCATGTGACCCCTCCTGAATTGATGTGAGCATTCTTCCGGCCGTCTCCTGAGTGGTTTCGTGAGGTTCGTGTTCCAGTCCTTCGCGCGCCATGCCGAAGTAGATGACCGTCAGCAGCATGAAGATGAACGCCTGGATGAAGCCGATGAAGATGACGTCGAATGCCTTCCAGGCAGCCAGCAAGATCGTGCTGATCACCGAATGCGGCACCGGACCCAGGAACTCCAGGTGGAATCCGGCTGAGGCGATCAGGAAGATCATGACTCCGCCGGCAAAGATGTTTCCAAAGAGTCGGAGCGAGAGGGTCACCGGCTTCACGAGCTCTTCGAGGATGTTGAGCGGGATGAAGAGGATGCGCGCGATCAGGGGGAGCTCGAATGGCTTCGTGAAACGGCGTAGGTACCCGCGCATGCCCAGCACCCGGATGCTGTACCACTGCACGACCGCGATCACGACAAGACCCATCGCCAGCGTGGCGTTCCAGTCTGCGTTCGCCCCGTGCAGGACGGGGAAGAACCCGAGGGGAAGGATCTCCAGCCAGTTCGCGACCAGGATGTAGAGGAACAGGGTGAGACCGAGCGGGATGATGAAGAGTGCATCGTCCGACACGTTCTGCTTGATCAGGCCGCGCAGGAGGTCGTAACCCCACTCAAAGATCGCCTGCACCTTGGTCGGGGTCCCGGACTCGAGCTGGCCGCGGATCCAGAACGCCACCGCCAGCGTGACGATGGCGGCCAGCGCGGTCGAGATGAGGCTGTCGTAATTGAACACGCAGAGGTTTATTGGCCCGATGGGGCAGCTCCCGAGGCTCGCAGTCGGGTGGTTGACGTTGATGTTCATCGCGCCCGCAGGCCCTGGCGGATCGAGGCCGCCACCATCACCGCTTGAGCCGCCGCCACCCCGAGCAGCACGGACCAGGCGTCGGTGCGCAGGAGCAGCGCCGCGGCGATGGCGGTGAGGCTGAAGAAGATCAACCGAATCAAGGTCCCGGCGACGAACGGAACCCTGCGCTCGAGCACCCCGGCGACCGCGTGGGCGTTGAAAGCGCCGATCAGAAGTCCGGCAGCAAGGCCGAGTCCGATGACGAGGTGGCCGAGGACGGTGGCCGCGACCACGGCGACGGCGGCGGCAGCCGCCGACGCGATGACCGTGTCTCTCAGGATCCCACCGAACCTCACCGAGTGAACTCCCTCACCTTCAACCAGATGGCGGCTCCGCCCGCCACCAGGCCCACGAACAGGCCGATGAGCACGAAAACCGGAGAACTGTGGAACCAACTGTCGAGCGCGACTCCGCCGAGGATCGGGAGCAAGGCTGCGGCTGCGAAATAGATGCCAACGCCTGCCATGTCGGCCCCGGTCGGACCCTGACTCGTTGGGCGCATGCCCGGGCTAATCGTAGTGGACCGCGGCGGCCGCCTGGGAGCAGCCCGGGGCTCGGAACGCCGATCCGTGTGTCGAGGGGCCCGGCCCGTCGTCGTCACGCATCGTTCGGATGCGCTCCTCCTAGTGCCACCCTCTCCTTCGCCTCGGCGTTCGGAACGGCGACCGGCGGTCGCCTGCTCCGGACTGCTGGCCCATTCGGCCGCCGCGCTCCACTTACCGGGTACTGGGTTCAGCCAGCAGGCGGCGCAGGTACGGATGCTCGAGCCGCCAGGTCGACTTCTTGAGCCGGTCGGCGGCGGCGGTCGACACGATGATGAGGAATGTCACCAGCACCACCGCGAGGATGCGCTGGTGGCCGAAGATCATCAGCCCGACCGCCCCCAGCAGGCCGCTGGCGCTGTAGAACACCACGCACGTCTGGCGGGCGTTCAGGCCGAAGTCCAGCAGCCGGTGGTGGATGTGTTTGAGGTCCGGAGTCGCCACCGACGCCTTGATACGACCTCGCCTGACGATGGCCCAGGCGGTGTCCGCGATCGGCAGGGCGAGGGCCAGGATGCATGAAGATCCGGGCCGGCGAGAAGTTGAACAAGAGAAACCCGCCGCAGGCTCCCGCCAGCGCACCGGCCAGTTGAACCACCTGAGGCTGATGGTTGCCGGCGGCTGCGAACATCAGGGTGACGGCCACGATCATCACGACGCCGGACGCCAGACCGTCAACTCCGTCGAGCAGGTTGACTGTGTTCTGCATGCCGAGCATCCAGAACAGGCTGATCGGAATCGCGAGCAGACCCAGCTGGACGATGTGGCCGCCGAGGACGCTGACAAACGTGATCTGGAAGGCCTTCCCAAGACCGACTACGGCGATCAGCGCGATCGCCAGCTGCAGCCCGAACTTCAAAAGCGGCGGCATCGACCAGCGGTCATCAACGATCAGCAGCACAGCGGCCAATCCCGAAACCGCGAGCACCCCGATGATGCCGGGGCGGTCTCCCGGGTCCGCCTGGCTCATGAACAGGAGCATCGCCGCGCCAAAGCCGACGAACATCGCCAGGCCGCCCAACAGCGGCATCGGCCGCGAGTGTGGATGACGTTCGCTTGGGTGGGCCATGACACCGGCCCGGCGTGAGACCCAGATCATGGGCGGCACGAGCACGGCGCAGATCGCGAACGCGAACAGCATCGGCCAGATGCCCGGGAGCAGGTGATCGCGGATGGCGATCAGCGAGTCGACGCTGAAGAAATCAGTGTCTGGTGAGGTCGAGGTGGCTGCGAAGACGTGGGCTGAAAGCAATGCTTGTTTAGTCGAACGCGTACGGTAGCGGAAAGTTCCTGCAGAGATCCAGCGCACGCTCGTGCACCGAATCGCGGGTCGCAGGGTCGTCGATGCGCTCGATGAGATCGGCCAGACAGTCGGCGATCACGACCATCTCTCGCTCTTTCATGCCGCGCGTGGTAACAAGGGGAGTTCCGACGCGCACCCCGCTGGGGTTGAACTTCGAGGCCTCGTCATACGGGATCGAGTTGCGGTTGAGCGTGATCCCGACTCCCTCCGCGATGTCCTGCACCTGCTTGCCGGTCCGCTTCTGCGGCCGCAGGTCGATGAGCATCAGGTGGTTGTCGGTGCCGCCGCTCACCAGGCGGAGGCCGCGCTCGGTCAAGCGCCCGGCCATCGCCTTCGCGTTGGCCACGACCTGCTTCGCGTAGACCTTGAACTCGGGCCTGAGCGCCTCGCCGAAGCACACGGCCTTGGCCGCGATCGCGTGCATCAAAGGCCCGCCCTGGGTGCCGGGGAAGACGGCCGAGTCGATCGCCTTCTGCCAGTCGTTGCGGCACAGGATGATCGCGCCCCACGCCCCGCGCAGGGTCTTCTGCGTGGTCGTCGAGGTGATGTCGGCATGCGGGATTGGTGAGGGGTAGACGCCGCCCGCTACGAGGCCGGCGACATGTGCCATGTCGACGAAGAAGACGGCGCCGACCGAATCGGCGATCTGGCGCATTCGTCCCCAGTCGATGACACGCGAGTAGGCGGAGAAGCCCGCGAGCAGCATCTTCGGCCGCACCTCTTCAGCCAGCTTCTGCACGGCGTCGTAATCGATGCGTTCGGTCTCCTGGTCGACGCCGTAGGAGTGGATCTCGTACAGCTTCCCCGAGAAATTGGCCGGGCTTCCGTGAGTGAGGTGGCCGCCGGCGGAAAGGTCCATCCCCATCACACGGTCGCCGGGCTGGCACGCGGCCATGTAGACCGCGGCGTTCGCCTGCGACCCGGAGTGCGGCTGGACGTTCACGTAGTCCGCCCCGAAGAGCTGCTTTGCGCGCTCGACCGCAAGCGTCTCGATCTTGTCGATGACCTCGCCGGTGCCGCCGTAGTAACGCCGGCCCGGATAGCCCTCCGCGTACTTGTTGGTGAGGAGCGTGCCGAGGGCTTCGAGGATGGCCGGGCTGGTCAGGTTCTCGGAGGCGATCAGCTCGAGCGTCTCCGACTGGCGCTTGAACTCGTTGCGGATGAGCTGCGCGACGGCCGGGTCCTCGTGGTCGAGGGCGCGAAAGGTCATGGTCGTGATCGCGGGGTTCACCGAACCTGATCCTATCCCGAGCGAGGTTGGGGCGGCCCGAGCAGCTCCGGCGTGGGGATGGCCCCTTCCCGCAGCACGTGAGGCTCCGGCCCGGTCAGGTCCAGCACGGTGGACGCGGTGCCACCGGGGGCGACCCCGCCGTCGAGCACGGCCATCACGCCGGACAGCGCGGCCGCCTCGCCCGCGCTCATCACGGGCTCCTGGCCATGGAGATTCGCGCTCGTCGTCATCAGCGGGCCCGCGTGCCGCAGCAGGCCGAGCGCGACCTTGTGCTTCGGGATCCGCACCCCCATCGTCCCGCCGCCCCTGGCATGCAGGATCAGCGTGAGCGGCCCTGGCCACCACTTGCGCATCATCGCCTCGGCCCGCGAGTCGACATGGACAAGGCCCTCCAGCTGTGACTCCGCGGCGACCATCAGGATCAGCGGCATGCCGACCGGCCGTCCCTTGATCGAGTAGATGCGCTTCTGCGCCACCTCGTCGTCGGCGCTGGCGCCGAGTCCGTAGACGGTGTCGGTCGGAAAGGCCAGCACCGCGCCCGAGCGAAGCAGCTGCGCGGCGCGCTGGAGACCGGACTGGGTCGGTTTCAGAACCACGCTTCGATGACCCGCTCGTGCCCGCCGGCGTCGCGATGGACTCGATGACCCGCGTACGTTCGACCCGCAAGCTCGGTGATGGCGGCGACGATCGCCGGGTCCAGCTCGGCCAGCACCCTGCCGCCCTGCCTGAGCCGGGGCGGCGTGTCCGTCAGGAGCCTGGCCACCAGCGCCGCGCCTTTGTCCCCCGCGTAGAGCGCGCGGGCGGGTTGCGCCGTCACCTCGGCCGGTAACTCGGCGCCCGACGCCACGTAGGGCAGGTTGGCGCAGACCAGGTCGAACTCGCCCGTCAGTCCGCTCATCAAGTCGCCCTCTTGCACGTGCACCCGCTCCGAAAGATGATGCCGCGCGGCGTTTCGCGACGCCACGGCGAGGGCCTCAGGGCTGCTGTCGGACGCCCACACGTCGGCGTTGGGTGCGTAATGCGCGACCGAGATGGCTATGCAGCCGCTGCCGGTGCCAACGTCGGCGACACGGACGGGTCCTTCGGCCTCGCGTGCGATCGCGACCGCCCGCTGGACGAGCACCTCGGTGTCAGGGTTGGGGACAAGCACGTCCGGCGTTACCTCGAAGTCGAGCCCCATGAACTCACGGTGGCCGACCAGATACGCGACCGGCTCGCCTTTCGCGCGCCGCGCCACCAGACCTCGGTAGGCGCTCAGCTCGGGCTCGCCCAGAGACCGGTCGAACTTCAGGTACAGGTCCAGCCGGCGCACTTTCAGCGCGTGCGCCAGCAAGAGCTCGGCGTCGAGTCGCCCGGAGTCGGAACCGTGCTTCTGGAGGTAGTCGGCGGAGAGCTTCAGGACCTCAACGATCGTCAACTTGTCGCGTCTGGGTTGTCGCCGTTGAGCTGAGCCGTCCGCTCGGCGGCGATCGCCGCGGACACCAGCTCGTCGAGGTCACCCGCCATCACGCGGTCGAGCTTGTGCAGCGTGAGATTGATGCGGTGGTCGGTCACCCTGTTGTCCTTGAAGTTGTAGGTGCGAATCTTCTCCGAGCGGTTGCCCGACCGAACCATGCCGCGGCGCTGCGCACCGATCTTCTCCTGCTGCTCGGCGAGCTTCATCTCATACAGCCGCGCGCGCAGCACACGCATCGCCTTCTCCTTGTTCTGGAGCTGCGACTTCTCGTCCTGGATGCTGACCGCGAGCCCGGTCGGCTTGTGCGTGATGCGGATCGCGGAGTAGGTCGTGTTCACGCTCTGTCCCCCAGGACCTGTCGAAGTCGACGCCTTGATCTCGAGGTCCTCTGGCTTGAGCTCGACTTCGACGGGGTCGGCCTCGGGCATGACAGCCACGGTCGCCGCGGAGGTGTGAACACGGCCCTGAGCCTCCGTCTCGACCTTCCAGCCTTTGCGCTCAGCCCACCGGTTGTACATGCGGAACAGATCAGCGGCGAAGAGCGCCGCCTCCTCCCCGCCCTCTGCTCCCTGGATCTCGACGACGACGTCCTTGTCGTCGTTCGGGTCTTTCGGTAAGAGCAGGACCTTGAGCTTCTCGTCCAGCTGCGCCATGTGCTCGGCTGCGCGCCGCTCCTCCGACCGGAGATACTCCTGCATCTCGGCCTCTTTCTCGTGGCGGAGCATCTCGCGCGCCGACTCCATCTCGTGCTTTGCGCGCTTGTACGCCTGGTAGGAGTCGACGATCTCGCGCAGCGACCGCTGCTCCCGTGCCAGCTTGGTCACCTTCTCGTGGTCGCTGACGACCTCGGGGCGGGCGAGCTCATTTTCGATCTCGCGATAGCGGCGTGCTATCGCTTCCAGCCGGTCGATCATGCGGCGGCTCCGGCCGTCTCCTCTTCACCCTGGCGGGCGCTGTTGAAGGCGCAGATCGCGACCTCGAGCATGTCGTCAGACGGCTGGCGCGTGGTGAACTTCTGGGTCCCGAGGACGGGCAGAAGGGCGATCTTCACGACCGGGTTGTAGCGGTGCCTCGCCATGAAGCGGATCAGCTCGAAGCCGGCGCCGGCGATCAGCGGGATCGCAAGCACCCGGCTGGCGACGAGCCAGAAGAGGTTGGGGTGGAACAGCGCCACGACGCTGAACACGACCACGCTCACCACCAGCACGACGAGGAGGAAGCCGGTGCCGCACCGGGGATGCAGCGTGCTCGCCCGGCGCACCGATGGGACGTCCAGGGTCCACCCGGACTCGAAGGCATTGATCGTCTTGTGCTCCGCCCCGTGGTACATGAAGACGCGTCGCACGTCGGGCAGGAGAGAGATCGCGGCCAGGTACCCCAGGACCAGGGCGACCCGGATCACGCCCTCCACCAGCACGAAGGCGAAGCTCCCGCTGCGGTGGATGGCGACACTTGCGAGCAGGAGTGGAAGGCCGATGAACAGCGCAAGCGCGAACACGCCGGCAACCGCGACCGAGCCGGTGATCTCGCGCTTGCCGATCTGCACGTCGTGCGCGCCCGCGTTCATGTTGGCTGACCAGATGAGCGACTTCATGCCGAGGTGCAGCTGCTCGCCGATCAGGGCGAGGCCGCGGATGAACGGCAGCTTCCACACCGGGTTCGTGTAGATCGGGGCTTTCAACTCACCCCGGTCGATCACGATCTCTTTGGTGGTCGGCAGGCGGATCGCGACGGCGTAGTGCCGCTTGCCGCGCATCATCACGCCCTCGATCACGGCCTGACCGCCGTAGAAGAACTGCTCTTTGGCCTTCGGTTTTGCCTCCCCACCTGTGGGGAGCTCGACGGCGACAGCCGCCGGGTGGGGGCTCTCGGTCAGGCTATCCGCCCCGGTCGGTTCCGGGACCGCCATCTAAACCCGGGTCTTAGCAGCCCGCTTGCGGAACCGCTCGACCTGCCCGCCCGTGTCGACGATGCGCTGCGTGCCCGTGAAGAACGGGTGGCACACGGAGCAGATCTCGGTCTTCAGCTCCTTGCGCGTGGATCCGGTCGTGAACGTGTTCCCGCACGCGCAGGTCACGACCGCGTCTTCATAGAAGGTGGGATGGATTTGGACTTTCATGGTTTCTCCAGGGAGGGTAGTTTACCGAGCCAGGGCGACGAACAAACTCTCCGCCTGGAGGGTCATCACGCCGAGGTACAGGACAAGGCCGAGCCAGGCCGCGCCCAGCGCCAGGCGCGCGCTTCCCGGGACGGAGGTGTAGTAGGGGTTCTTGGCGTTGCGGAACGCCGCCCGCGCGCTCCCGATTCCGAGCAGCGCGACGATGATCAGCAGCACGCTCACGAAGTGGAAGAACAGCACCAGGACCGCGATCGCCACCAGGCCGAAGACCTGGAACCAGGGCGATACCGGCGCCAGGACCCAGGCGCCGTCGAGCTGCCAGACCGGCAGCATGTTCAGCAGGTTGAGCGCGAATCCGATCAGGGCGGCAAACAGGAAGATGGGGTTCTGGGTGGTGGTGTAGAAGAGGAATGCGGCGGTGGCTCCGATCGTGCCGGCGATCGGGCCGGCGATCCCGATCTGAGCCTGCCTCACCGCGCTGGTCGCGTGCTCACGCTGGAAGATCGCGGCGCCGAGAAGCGGGATGAAGATCGGAGCCGTGGCCGACATGCCCTGACGGCGAATCTCGACGACGTGGCCCATCTCGTGGATGAAGATCATCACCACCAGGGCAACGGCCGCCCATGCTCCGCCAAGGACCTGCGCGTAAACGGCCACGCTGATCACGGCCGAGAAAAGCGTCGCGAAGGCCGGGATCTTGAACAGGAACACCAGGCCGTACTTGACCACCGCCCAGGCAGCCAACGCCGCCGAGCCCAGCCAGCCGAGCGTGCTCCCGCCCGATCCCGGGGGGGATGAAGAGCGGTGGTAGGGGGAGTCGGGCGGGATGTCCGAGCCGCCCTGATGTCCGGGCGGAGGCGGCGGTGGGATGTACTGGCCGCTGTACGGGGGCTGATAGGGATCGTTCTGACTCAAGGGGTACCTCTCTATTGATACCCGTACAGGGATACCACTAATCCGGCCGCCCGTCCTCCCCATCCTCCCCGTCCTCCCCATTTATGGGAGGTGCCCTGAAGGGCCGGAGGGGCAGGACCGGGCTAGACGAGGTGGTGGCGCGTGGTCAGGCGGCGGATCGTCGCCTGGCGCGTCGACATGACCAGCGACCAGGTCTCGGCGTAGCCGCTCCCATGGCTCACGCCTGGGAGCAGGGGACCGCCGGTCACCCCGGTGATGGCCACCGAGATGTCGGCCGCCGGAGCCAGCTCGGCGAGCCCATAGACATGGGAAGCCTGCTCGCCTATGAGCCTGCGCTCGTCGTCGTTCCGCGGCATGAGCCGGGCGACGAACTCACCGCCCAGGCAGCGGACGGCGCAAGCGGCGAGAAGGGTCGCGTGGAGGTCGCCGATCCCGATCGCCGCGTCGATGCCGGTGCCCGACATGGCGGCCATGACCGCGCTCGCGAAGTCGCCTTCCTCGAGCGTCCGGATCCGGGCGCCTGCGGCGGCCACGTCGGCGATGAGCTCCTGGTGACGGGGCCGCTCGAGGATCGCCACCGTCAGGTCCTGGACCCTGACATCGTGGGCGAAAGCGATGCGGCGCAGGTTGTCCGCCACCGGGTCGTCGAGGTCGATGGCGCCGCGGGCTCGGGGACCGGCGACGAACTTCTCCATCTGGGCCACGGCCGGGAGCGTGGCGAAACCTCCCGGCTGGACCGCGGCCAGCAGGGACACGGTGTTGATGTGGCCGCGCGCGACCTGGCTGGCGCCCTCCACGGGGTAGACCCCCAGGTCGACCACGCGCTCGCCGCCGGGGATGACCGTCCCGAGCGGAAGATGCGCTTGCTGGCGCGGGCTCAACACGACCTTGCCCGAGACTGACGAGCGCTCGAGTGCGTGGCGCATCGCCTCCCCCGCCGCCTCGCTGACCGCGTCGGCGTCACCTTTGCCGAGGAAGCCCGCGCTCGCCAGCGCCGCGCTCTCGGTGATGTGCACGAGGTCGAGCGCAAGCTCGCGCCCCTCCCAATCTCCCCGCACCTGGGCTTGTCCTCCCCATTCATGGGGAGGAGGCGCCGGCCCGGACGGGCCGAAGGAAGGTATCCCGCTCCTCTGCTGTTCCATCGGCTCTAAGAGTTCTCGGTCTCTTCCAACAGCTCCGCGGGACGAAGCTCCATCTGGTCGCCGCTCTGGAGGAAGGCGGCTTTCACGAAATCTCGAAACAGCGGGTGCGCCCGGTTCGGTCGGGAACGGAACTCGGGATGGAACTGGCTCGCGACAAACCAGGGGTGGTCGACGAGCTCGATGATCTCCACCAGCCGGCCATTGGGCGACAGCCCGCTGAAGATCATGCCTGCCTCGCCCATCACCTCGCGGTACTCGTTGTTGAACTCGAAACGGTGGCGGTGGCGCTCGTAGACGACCTCCTCCCCGTACGCCCTGTGGGCGTGCGAGCCGGGCAGCAGCTTGCACGGGTAGAGGCCCAGCCGCATCGATCCTCCCATCTGGTCGATGTTGCGCTGCTCGGGCATCAGGTCGATCACCGGCGTGGAGGTGAACGCGGCGAACTCCGTCGAATTGGCGTCGGGCGCGTCGAGCTTCTCGCGCGCGAAGTCGATCACCGCACACTGCATGCCCAGGCAGAGCCCTAGGTACGGAATCCGGTTGTGGCGCGCGTATCGGGAAGCCTGGACCTTGCCCTCGATCCCGCGGTAGCCGAAACCGCCCGGGACGACGATCCCCGCCACGCCCATCAGGGGCGACGAGTCGCCGGCGTCGAGCTTCTCCGAGGAGACCCACCGGATGTCGATCTCCAGCCCGTGGTGGATGCCCGCGTGGCGGAGTGACTCGATGACGCTCAGGTAGGCGTCAGGAAGGGCGATGTACTTGCCGACGATCGCGATCGGAACTGTCGCGCGCGGGTGCTTGATCACGTCGACGAGCTCTGCCCACCGACCCAGGTCCGGCGTGTGGGACGGGCCGTCCAGCTCGAAGTGCCGCGACATGACCTTGCCCAACCCAGACGCCTCGAGCATCAAGGGAACCTCGTAGATCGACTCGACGTCAGGGACCGAGACCACCGCCTCGCGCGGCACGTCGGTGAACAGCGCGATCTTCTCCTTGAGGTCGTTGTCGATCGGCAGCTCGGAGCGGCAGATGATCGCGTCGGGCTGGATGCCGATCGCGCGCAGGGCCTGCACCGAGTGCTGCGTCGGCTTGGTCTTCATCTCCTGGCCGCGGACCACGGGGACCAGCGAGCAGTGGACGTAGAAGACGTTCTGCCGGCCGAGGTCGTTCTTCAGCTGCCGGATCGCCTCGAGGAAGGGGAGGCTCTCGATGTCGCCGACCGTGCCGCCCACCTCGACCACGACCACGTCGGCCTGTGGATCCTTGGCCGCGCGGAGGATCTTCTCCTTGATCACGTTGGTCACGTGAGGGATCACCTGGACGGTCGCGCCGAGGTAGTCGCCACGGCGCTCGCGCGCGATGACGTCCTGGTAGATCTTCCCGGTCGTCACGTTGGAGGCGACCGTCAGGTTCTCGTCGACGAACCGCTCGTAGTGCCCGAGGTCGAGGTCGGTCTCCGCGCCGTCATCGGTGACGAACACCTCGCCGTGCTGATACGGGCTCATCGTGCCCGGGTCGACGTTCAGGTATGGGTCGAGCTTCTGGAGAGAGACGGTGAGATGGCGGGCCTTCAGGATGTTCCCGATCGACGCCGCGGTGATGCCCTTGCCAAGCGAGGAAACGACACCCCCGGTCACGAAAACGTACTTCGACATAGACGACCTCCAGGGCGGTTTTTCAAATGTTACCGGAGACGGGCGGTCGCTAAACCTTTGGTTCTGCTTTCGGCTCCAGGACTACGACCTTGGTCTCGTACTCGGTAACGGAAGACTTCTGCACCGCGAGCTTGGGCTGCGGCTCCGCGGCGGTGACGCCCATCTCCTTCAGGAAGCGGTCGATCGGGTCGAGCTCGAGCTTCAGCCCGGGGATGGCGTAGTGCATCGGCACGACGTAGCGCGGCTCGAGCTGCCGCACGACCTCCGCCGCCTGCGCGCCGTTCATCGCGGCGTGGCCGCCCACAGGCACGAGAAGGACGTCGGGCGAAGCCACCGCCTCCGCCTCCGCGTCGTCCAGCTTGTGCCCGAGGTCGCCCAGGTGGCAGACGCGGATGTCGTCGATCTCGATCAGGTAGACGGTGTTGCGGCCCTGCCTGGCGCCCTTCTCCGCGTCGTGGTAGGTCGGCACGCCCACCACGCTGACCCCGGCCACCTCGTACTCGCCCGGCCCACGGATCTCGTACGCCCCGTCGCGGACGACCTGGGTGTAGCTGTGGTTGTCGTGCTCATGGCTGACGGTGACGACCTCGGCGTCCATCCGCGGCAGCTTGAGCCCGATCGCCGGCGGGTACGGGTCCGTGACGACGGCCGCGCCGCGGCCTCGCAGCCGGAAGCAGCCGTGTCCTAGCCAGGTGACGTCCACTGGGTCTGTCTCCTTACATCCTCTCGGGAGCGCTTACCCCCATCAGGTCGAGCGCGGTCTTCAAAGTGTGACGTGCGGCGCGGCACAGCTCCAGCCTGGCTCTGGTCAATTCGAGATCGTCGACGACGATGCGGTGCTCCGCCTGCGAGTTGCCCGCGTGGTAGAAGCGATGGACCGCGGTCGCCAGGTCGTGCACGTAATAAGGAATGCGGTGCGGCTCCAGCAGAAGCGTCGCATCCTCGACGACGTCAGGCCAGAACGCGAGCTGGCGGGCCACTTCGAGCTCCCAGGGCTGCTCGAGCAGTGACACGTCGGCCGTTTCCGGCAGCGCCCCATGGCGCTCGCGCGCGGTCGCCTCGACGTTCGACAGCCGGGCATGCGCGTACTGGGCGTAGTAGACGGGGTTCTCGTTGCCCTGCGTGGCCGCCAGCTCGAGGTCGAACTCGATCGTCGTGTCGGGCGAGCGCAGAAGATAGAAGTAGCGGACCGCGTCGGAGCCGACACGGTCGATCAGCTCATCGAGGGTCACGAAGCGCCCCGCGCGCTTGGACATCTTTCCTTCCTTGAGGTTGACCATCTGGTGGAGGATGATCACCAACCTCGTGGCGTCGATCCCGAGCGCCGCCGCGGCCGACTTCATGCGCGGCACGTAACCGTGGTGGTCGGCGGCCCAGACCTCGACCACCCGCTGAAAGCCGCGCTGCTCGAAGCGGCTCAGCAGGTAGCCGAGGTCGGATGCGAAGTAGGTCGGCTGGCCGTTCGCGCGGATCACGACACGGTCGTCGTCTTCATCGTCGGGCTCCCCGAACCAGAGCGCGCCCTCGCGCTCCTTGATGTTCCCCGTCGCGCGGAGCCTGTCGATAGCCTTCTGTGGCAGGCCCGAGTCCCAGAGCTTGTTCTCGTAGTACCAGTCGTCGTAGCGGACGTTGACGCGTGCCACCGTGGCCCTGATCTGCTCCACCATCTTGTCGATGGCGTACATCCGCACCTTCGGCTCGGCCTCTTCCTCCGAGAGCTTTTCGATGCCCGGCAGGTCGTGCCGCGCCATGTCCGCCAGCTCGATGACGTATTCGCCTGTGTAGCCGCCCTCGGGCGGCTCCTGGCCGTGCAGCCTGGCGTAGACCGAGGCGCCGAAGCGGCGCGTCTGGGTGTTGTCGGAGTTGACGTAGTACTCGCGCTGGACCTTGTGCCCCGTGAACTCGAGCAGCCGGCAGATCGAGTCACCGAGGGTGACGCCGCGGCCGTGGCCGATGTGCAAGGGCCCGGTCGGGTTGACGCTTCCGAACTCGACCTGCAGCCGCTCGCCGCGGCCGATGTCGCGGGCTCCGTACCCCGGGATCACCCGATGCACGAGGCCTTGCAGCCACTCGTCCCTGAAGCGGAAGTTGACGTAGCCCCCGACCGCGGTGGCCGCCGCCGCCCCGTCGGGCACGTGCACGCTTTCCGCGATGCGCTGGGCGATCTGTCCCGGCGGCTGTCGCAGCACCCTCGCGAGCTTCAGTCCGGCCGAGCTCGCGTAGTCGCCGTGGTCCGGCACCTTCGCCCGCCCCAGCTCGAGGTCCGGGATCTCGCCGTCGACCCCAAGTCCGCGCACCGCCTCGACGAGTGCGGCCTGGATCGTCTCGCGCAGCATCAGCAGGTTGGGTGCCGGCCGGTCAGCGTCAGCTCGGCCTGGGTCGAGCTGCCGCCGCGCGTGTACGTGACGGTCACCCGCTGGCTGGCGTGAAAGCGCGAGCGGAGGAGGAGCGAGAGCGGGTGCGCGGAATCGAGCTTCACGTCGTCGATCTGGGTGACCACGTCGCCTGACTGGAGCCCGGCGGCCGACGCCGGCCCGCCCTTGTCCAGCGCGAGCAGCTGGGCGCCTTCCGGCAGTCCGCCGAGCGCCGCGCTCTCCGGGGTGATGTCACTGGTGGTCGCGCCCAACGAGGCGACAACCACCTGGCCCGTGGAGACGATCTGCTGCACGTCGTCCTGGACGTCGGCCACGTTGAGGCCAAAGCCCGCCGGTTCGGATGGCGAGACCATCGAGATGCCGATCACCTGGCTGTTCACGTTGAGCAAAGGCCCTCCAGACGTTCCGTCGTCGATCGGCACGTTGGTCTGGATGGCGTCGCTGAACTGGAGAGTGTGGCCGAGGTTCACGGGGTCCCTGGCCGACAGGACGCGATGCATGGCGCTCACGTAGCCAGGCGTGACGGCGCCGCCCTCGACCGGCCCGCCGACGGCGACGATGACCTGGCCTTGAACCAGGGCTGTGGGGTCGGCGAAGACCAAGGTCGGCAGGCCGCTGACCTTGTCGATCTTGACCACCGCCACCCCCGTCTGGCAGTCGTAGTCGACCAGTCGCGCGGCGTGCGACGTCGAGTCGCCGGGCACGAGCACGGTCAGGCCGTTGGCGCCGGCCACCACGCTGATGCTGGTCACGATGTAGCCGTCGCTGGTGGCCAGGTAGCCGGAGCCTCGGACGACGGTCGGCTGGTGCTGGGTCACGACGCTGACCACCGCCGGGCGGCCCTTGGCGGCGGCCTGGACGATGGCGGAGTCCTGGATCAGGGTGACGCCAGGCCGCAGGTTGACCTGCTGCGGGTTCGTAGGGGACTGGACGTGGAGGATCGCGAGGGTCACGCCGGCGGCCACCATGGCGGTGACGATGAGCCCGGCCAGAACGGCAAAGACCGGACCCCAGGCGGGGCGCATGGGCTTGATGTTAGGTAGCGACGCTAGCTGTTAGCGACCGGGTCGATCGGGTACCAGGTCATGACGAGCTGGCGGTTCGGCTCGAAGCCCGCGGTGTGGTAGAGCTTGACCGCGGCTTCGTTGTCGGGCCGGGTCCAGACGTAGGCCAGGGTGACGCGGCGCTCGGTGAAGAGCCAGACGGCCTGGCGGACGAGCATCTCGCCGATTCCCTGGCCACGGTGACCCTCGGCGACGTAGAGCTCCGCGACCTCGCCCTCGAGCCCGGTGCCGGGGTCGTAGAGGACGATCCAGCAAAAGCCCACGACCAGCCCGACCTCGTCGCGCACCACATAGATGACGTTCTCGCCCCGAAACGCCGAGGGGACGGACGCCAGGTGGCGCTCGATCTCCTCGCGCGGCAGCTGAGGGTGGTCTTCGTAGTGGGTCTGCTCGGTAAGGTGGAGGTCGACCAGGAGGGGCTTGATGAGGGCATAATCGCCCGCCACGAGTCGTTCCACGTCGAGCGTTCGCATCCCCGTCCGATGTTAGCCTGTGTCTTCGCCAAACCGCCAAAAAATCGCGGTGGTTTTCTCAAATTCGCCGACGTAGCTCAGCTGGCAGAGCAGCCGCCTCGTAAGTGGCAGGTCGTGGGTTCGAATCCCACCGTCGGCTCGCTCCGCGACCCGGTGGATTCCACGCGACTGCCGGCGCTCGGCGCGTTCAGCACCGCTCCAAACCGCCGAGTGCCGGCACTCGCGGGTTTTTCGGATCCACGCCAGGCGTCTGCGCGGCCGGCCATGCAAGCGACAGCAAGAGTGCCCCTTCCGCGAGCAGGATTGGCACGGCCAGGACCACCAGCGCCAGCTCGAGCAGGGCGTAGCCCACGACCATCAGCGCCACCTGGATTGCGCTCGCTCCCGAGCGGATGATCAGCCAGCCGGCGAGCACCAGCATCGCGAAGTCCTGGAAGCCGACATACGGCGTGAACAGCAGCGACCCCACGATGCCGATGGCGATCGGACGGGCTGCGGCTCCACCTCGGTGGCGCCAGGCGGCCACGACGGCCACCGCCGCCACGACCGCTTCGACGACATAGACCTGTAGACCCAGGCCCAGCGGGCCCGCGATCGCGTACCGGCGCGTGGGCTCCCACTGCGCGGCCAGGGACAGGGCATCCCGGTAGCGCTGCAGACCCTCGCCTCCGAGCAGCACGAGCGCGACCGCGGCCATCACGGCCGAGGCGGCGAGCCAGGCGAAGAACATCCGGCGGTGCCCGGCCACCAGCAAGCACAGAGGCACCAGGAGGGCGAGCTGGGGTTTGATCGCGACCGCGCTGAGAGCCAGGCCCGCCAGCGCCGGCCGCTTGCGCTCCGCCAGCCACCAGGCCCCCGCCACCGCCGCCGCCACCAGGGCGACCGGCTGCCCCACCATCAGGCCAAACGCCGTCGGAAACAGTCCGAGGAAAAGTGCCAGGTGCGCGGCGCGGCTGAGGCGCGAACCCGGCGCGACCAGCCACCAGGCAAAGACCGCCGCGGCCATCACGAGGGCGGTCCACAGCACGATCGCGACGTCGAACGGAAGGACCAGGAACAGAGTGCCCAGCCAGGCCAGAGGCGGCGGGTTCAGGAAGGGCGACCAGTAAGCACCCAGGGCCTCCACCGCCGCCTTCTGCCCCGCCAGGTCGTAGAGGTGGCCGTAGCCATGCTGCCAGGCGTTGAGCGCCGCGCCGTAGGCCAGGCGGAAATCGTTGCGGACCCGGAACTGCGGGACGTAGGTCACGACCGCGGCGTAAGCGTCGAAGGCCGTCAGCAGCAGGCCGGTCCACAGACCGGCGACCGCCCACAACCGCGTGCGGGTCCGCAAGAGCTCGAGCAACGCAGGCAAAAAATAAGGGCTGCGCCCGGAAGCGCAGCCCTTACTGGGTACTTAGTTAGTTGACCTCGCGGTAGTCGGCGTCGACAACCTCTCCTTCCTTTTCCTTCTTCGGCTCACCGGACTCCGAGCCGTCCGAGGGGGCTCCCGCCGGCGTCGCCGCGCCCTGCTGCTGGTAGATGTGCTGGCCGATCTTCTGCAGCGACTCGTTGAAATCGTCCATCTTCTGCTGCAGGTCCTTGGCGTCGGAGCCCTTGGCAGCGCTCTTGAGCGCCTCGAGCTTGGTGTTGACCTCGCTCTTGACATCCTCGGGGATGCGGGCCTCGTTGTCCTTGATGACCTTCTCGGCCTGGTGGATCATGTGGTCCGCCTGGTTGCGGAGCTCGACCTCTTCGCGCTTGGCGCGGTCTTCGGACGAGTGGGCCTCCGCCTCCTTGACCATCCTGTCGACCTCGTCCTTGTTCAGGGTCGAGGACGCGGTGATCGTGACCGACTGCTCACGCCCGGTGCCCTTGTCCTGCGCCTTGACGTTGAGGATGCCGTTGGCGTCGAGGTCGAACGTGACCTCGATCTGGGGCATGCCCCGAGGCGCGGGCGGGATGCCGTCGAGGTGGAAGCGGCCCAGCGTGCGGTTGTCGCGCGCCATGTCGCGCTCGCCCTGCAGGACGTGGACCTCGACCGAAGTCTGGTTGTCGGCGGCGGTCGAGAAGACCTGCGAGCGAGAGGTGGGGATGGTGGTGTTGCGGTCGATGAGCCGGGTCATGACCCCGCCGAGGGTCTCGACGCCGAGAGACAGCGGCGTCACATCGAGGAGCAGGATGTCCTTGACCTCGCCCTTGAGCACGCCGGCCTGGATGGCGGCGCCGACGGCCACGACCTCGTCAGGGTTGACGCCCTTGTGCGGCTCCTTGCCGCCGAGCAGGTCCTTGACCAGCTGCTGGATGATCGGCATGCGCGTCGCGCCACCGACGAGCACGACCTCGTCGATCTGCTGCGGCGTCAGGCTGGCGTCCTTGAGCGCGGCGAGGAACGGCCCGCGCGTGCGCTCGGTCAGGTCGGCGGTCAGCGACTCGAACTTCGCCCGGGTGAGCGTCATCTCGAGGTGCTTTGGGCCGGTCTGGTCCGCGGTTATGAACGGCAGGTTGATCGTCGTCTCGAGCCGGCTCGAAAGCTCGATCTTCGCCCGCTCCGCGGCCTCGGTGAGGCGCTGGAGGGCCTGGCGGTCACTCTTCAGGTCGATGCCGTTCTGCTTTTTGAACTCGTCGGCGAGCCAATCGACCACGCGTCGGTCGTAGTCGTCACCGCCCAGGTGGGTGTCCCCGTTGGTCGACTTGACCTCGAAGACCCCGTCGCCCACGTCGAGCACGGAGACGTCGAAGGTGCCACCGCCGAGGTCGAAGACGAGGATCGTCTCGTTCGCCTTCTTCTCCAGGCCGTAGGCCAGGGAGGCGGCGGTCGGCTCGTTGATGATGCGCAGGACGTTCAGGCCCGCGATCTGCCCGGCGTTCTTGGTCGCCTGGCGCTGCGAGTCGTTGAAGTACGCAGGCACGGTGATGACCGCGTCGGTGACCTTCTCGCCCAGGTAAGCCTCGGCGTCAGCCTTGAGCTTCTGCAGGATCATGGCCGAGATCTCTTCGGGCGTGAACTCTTTGTTGGCGTTCGGGACGAACACGACGGCGCGGTCGTCCTTACCGGGCTTGACCTGGTACGGCACGATCTTCCGCTCCGAGTCCACCTCCCCGACCTTGCGGCCCATGAACCGCTTGATCGAGTAGACGGTGTTCTCGGGATTGACCGCCGCCTGGCGGCGGGCAAGCGTGCCGACGAGTCGCTCGCCGGACTTGGTGAACGCGACGACGGACGGGGTGGTGCGGGAACCCTCGGAGTTGGGGATGACGACAGGCTCGCCGCCTTCCATGACAGCGATCACGGAGTTGGTCGTCCCCAGGTCGATTCCTACGGTCTTAGGCATATGTCAGCTATTCCTCCCGGTGGGATGGGTTTGATCTGTAAGTGGATACCTTGATCTTGTTCCCCGCATCGCCGGAGGCAAAACCAAGCCAACGCCTAGTCTTTAACCGATGGCGATCTACGAGCTCGACCCGGTGGACGGCATCGCCGTCGCGGCCGTGGGCGAGCCCGGCCAGCGCCGCTTCTTCCTCCTCGCCACCGGCTCCGGCCGGACCCTGACACTGGCATGCGAGAAGTCGCAGCTCCAGGCCCTGATCGTCAGGCTCCACCAGATGCTGGAGGCCCAGCAGATCGAGACGCCGGAGCAGGCGGCCGAGGCGGTGAACAATTCCGGCCAGCCTCCGGGCGAGCCCGAGTGGCAGATCGGCGAGATGGGGCTCGGCTACCACGAGGCGCGCCGGATGTTCGTGCTCGTCGCCAGCCAGTCGGCCGCCGCAGAGCAGACCGAAGCGCCAGCGGACGACGCGCCGAGCGTCCGCTTCTGGTTGAGCCACGACCAGGTGCTCGCGTTTTCCAGGCAGGCCGAGTCCGTGCTCTCCGCGGGCCGGCCGCTGTGCCCACGCTGCGGCCTGCCGATCGACGCCTCCGGTCATCCGTGCCCGGTCATGAACGGTGCCCGGCCCATCTTCTGACGAGGCCGAGCGCGAGCTCCGCGACCTCCCCGACCTCAAGATCCTCGGCCTTTTGCACGGCGCGTCCAACTACACGTTCCTGGCGCAGGTCGGCCCGGACACCAAGCCGGGCCTGCGGGCCGTCTACAAGCCGGCCAGGGGCGAGTCGCCTCTGTGGGATTTCGAGGCCGGGACGCTGTATCAGCGCGAAGTCGCGGCCTACGAGCTGAGCAAAGCGTTGGGGTGGCCGGCCATCCCGCCCACGGTGGTGAGGCGCAAGGCGCCCCATGGCGTCGGCGCGCTCCAGCTCTTCATCGAGGCCGACGGCCGCCACTTCCTCGGCGAGAACAAGAGACGCACGCCGACGTGGATGCGGATCGCGCTCTTCGACGTCCTCACCAACAACGCCGACCGCAAATCCGGCCATTGCCTCTTCGACGCCGACGACAAGGTGTGGGTCATCGACCACGGCCTGACCTTCCATGTCGACCCCAAGCTGCGGACCGTGATCTGGGACTTCGCGGGCCGGCCTGTGCCGCCGGATGCCTGCGGCGACGTCGAGCGCGTGCTCCTCGAGCTCGAGCGCGGGGCGGTCGGCAAGACGATGGAAGGCCTCATCAGCCAGGCCGAGCTGCGCGTCCTCAAACGGCGCTTTCGGGCCGTCCTCGCCCCTGGATGGAAGTTCCCAGATCCGAGCTCGGCCTGGTCGATCCCATGGCCGCCGGTGTAACAAAACCGACTCTGCTATCGTTCCGGGGCTTAATGCGCTTGTCGGGGTCCCCTCGTCTCTATCCGGTCGTGGTCGTATTCGGAGCAGTCGCCCTCGCAGCAGCCCTGACCGTGGTCTCACCCCTCACGCGCAACCCGGTCATCGCCCAGTGCCAGCCGAGCAGCGGCGTCTCCTGCCCCACCCCCACTCCCGTCAACGCCTTCCTCTCTCTCGATGTGACCGCCGGCGGCTCGAACACGGTCATCAACGTCAGCGGCGGCCAGTTCCTCCCGAACGAGGCGGTGACCCTGTACTGGGACCAGCCGAACAAGGTCGCCGGCTCGGCGACGGCCGACGGCGGCGGCAGCTTCAACACCCGGGTCAAGCCGTTCGCGGGTGACGCCCTCGGCGTGCACAGGCTGTGCGCAAGCGTGCCCCCGCAGCCGTGCGCGAACTTCGCGCTCCAGGCGTCCACTGCCTCCCCATCGCCTTCGTCCAGCCCGACCGAGTCGCCGTTGCCCTCTGCATCGCCTGACCAGACACCGACGACGTTTGCCGTCTCGCCGGCCCGGATCACGACCAACCTGAGTGGCTTCGACGTGATCTCGCGGCCACCGTTCGTGTTCCTGCCGATCTTCGGCTTCGGGGCGCTCCTGCTATCCCTCGCCTACTGGGCGTTCAGCGTGATACGCCGGCCGCGACGCCTGGCGCCGATGCCCTCGGCGGCGGTCGTGCATCGGGCCACGAGACCTGACTACACGGCGGGATTCGGCGCTCCTACGACCTCGCCCACTCCCGGGCCACAAGCCTCCGCCTGGGACGAGGCGATGCCGGCGTCCTCGCCGCCAACTCCTCCCACCGCGGCCACGCCGGCACCGCCGGTCGAGTGGGGTCCTCCGGTCGAGTGGGGCGCGAGCAGCGGTGACTGGGGTTTCGCCGAACCTCCCGAGCAGGAGGAGACGCCGGAGGGGCCGCCACCCGGCGACTAGTCGACTCCACGACCGGCCGAATTTAGTATTCGGCTGATGGGGACACTCCTCGAGGTCGCTGACCTCAGCGTCCGCTTTGGAGGAGTGGTCGCTCTGGACCGTGTTTCCTTCCAGGTCGAACAGGGCCAGGTCGTCGCCCTCATCGGTCCCAACGGCGCGGGCAAGACGACGCTGTTCAACGTCATCACCCGCGTGTACAGGCCGAGCCAGGGCACGGTCCTCGTCGACGGCCGCTCGGTGCTGGCCATCCGTCCGCACAACGTCGTCCGCCACGGTCTCGCGCGCACCTTTCAGAACGTCGCGCTGTTTCGCTCCATGACGGTCCTCGACAACGTCCTGGTCGGCGACCACACCCACACCAAGAGCGGCTGGCTGCAAGCTTCCGTGCCCCTGCCAGGCGCGGTGGCGGCGGAGTCGGCGGCGCGAAAGCGCGCCCTCGAGATGATCGATTTTGTCGGAATGCGCATGCACGCGGACCGTCCGGTGGCCACCCTTCCATTCGGCGTGCAGAAGCGTGTCGAGCTGGCGCGGGCCCTGGTCTCGAAGCCACGCCTGCTGTTGCTCGACGAGCCTGCCGGCGGCATCAGCCACGAGGAGGTGGACGCGATGGCCCGGCTGCTGCGCCGGGTCCACACCGAGCTCGGGGTGACGATGCTGCTGGTGGAGCACCACATGAACTTCGTGATGGGCATCTCCGACCGGGTCGTCGTCCTGGACTTCGGCAAGAAGATCGCCGAGGGCAGCCCGGCCGAGGTGCAGCGCAACCCGGCCGTGATCGAAGCCTACCTGGGCGCCGCATGACGGCCCTTCTGGAGCTCGAAGAAGTCCACGCCGGCTACGGGCCGACGTCGGTCCTCCATGGCGTCTCGCTGTCGGTGCCCGAGGGTGGCGTCGTATCGCTGCTCGGGGCCAACGGCGCCGGCAAGACGACGACTCTGCGCGCGATCACCGGCGGCGTGCGCTGGACTGGCGACATCCGCTTCGCCGGGCGCTCGCTGCGCCGTATGCCGACCGAGGAGATCGTGCGCCGCGGCATCGCGCACGTCCCCGAGGGCCGCGGCATCTGCACCGAGCTGACTGTCGATGAGAACCTCAAGCTCGGCTCGCACCTGCGCCGAGACGGCCCCGAGGTGCGGAAGGACTATGACCGAGTCTTCGAGTACTTCCCGGTCTTGAAAGAGCGCAGGCGCCTGTCCGCGAGCACGCTCTCTGGCGGCGAGCAGCAGATGCTCGCGGTCGCGCGTGCGCTGCTGATGCGGCCGCGCCTGATGCTGCTCGACGAACCGTCGCTCGGCCTCGCTCCGATGGTCGTGCGGTCGATCTTCGAGATCATCCGCACGATCAATCAGACGAGCAACGTCGCGGTGCTGCTGGTGGAGCAGAACGCGCGCATCGCCCTCGAGATGTCGAGCAGCGCGTACGTGCTCGAGGTGGGCCGAGTGGCGGTGCACGGCGCCGGGTCAGAGCTGCAGGACAACGAATCGGTGCGGCGTTCCTACCTGGGCTACTAGGGCATGCAGGAGTTCCTCCAGCTCGTCCTCAGCGGGATCGCGACCGGCGGCATCTACGCGAGCCTCGCGCTCGCCCTGGTCCTCATCTACAACGCCATGGGCCTGGTCAACTTCGCGCAGGGCGAGATGGCGATGCTCGCGACTTTCGTCGGCTACGCCCTCATCACCCGCGGCATGAGCTTCTGGATCGCCTTTCCGGTCACGCTCGTGCTCGCGTTCGGCGGCGGCATCGTGATCCAGCGCGTGGTCATCAAGCCTGTCGAAAAGGCACCTGTCCTGACCCTCGTCATCATCACCCTCGGACTGGCGACGCTGGTCAACGGCCTGGCCGGATTTATCTGGGGCTACCTGCCGCGAACGTTTCCGAGCCCGTTCTCATCCGACAGCGTCGACCTGGGCGGAGTCTTCGTGAGCTATCGAGACGTCGGCGTCATCGCCGTGACGGGCGTCGTGCTGCTGTGCGTGTATCTACTGCTCCAGCACACGACGGTCGGTCTGACGTTGCGCGCCGCGGCCCACCACCCGGAGGCGAGCCGGCTGTTGGGCGTCCACGTCAGCTGGATGCTCGCGCTTGGGTGGGGACTGGCCTCGGCCGTCGGCGCGGTGAGCGGGATGATGGTCGCGCCGGTCCTGTTCCTCGAGCCGAACATGATGCAGACGATCATCATCTACGCCTTTGCCGCGGCTGTCCTTGGCGGCATCGAAAGCCCGCTGGGCGCGGTGGTCGGCGGACTGATCGTCGGCGTGACCATCAACCTGGCCGGCGCCTACCTGCCCGGGGTCGGAGGCGACCTTCAGCTCGCGGTGGGCCTGGCCATCATCATCGTGGTCCTCATCCTGAAACCCAACGGCCTGTTCGGCCAAGCAGCCGTGCGGCGCGTCTGAGTTGAGCCGGATCCGCACCGCTCCGCCCCGCTACTGGCTCGTCGCGCTGGCCGTGATCTTCTTCTTCGGCCTCCCCACCGTGATGAGCAGCTACCTCGCCAGCGAGTGGTCCCAGGCGCTCATCCTCGCCGTCGCGATCATGGGCCTGAACATCCTGGTCGGGTACAGCGGCCAGCTCTCGTTGGGGCACGGGGCGTTCATGGCCCTGGGCGCCTACACGTCGGCCATCCTCGTCCATCGCTACAAAATGGACTTTCTAGTCACCATCCCGATCGCGGCCGTATTCACCGGACTTGTCGGTTTCCTGTTCGGCGTGCCCGCGCTCCGACTGTCGCCTCTATACCTCGCGCTCGCCACCTTTGCCCTCGCCGTGGTCACGCCGAGCCTCATCAAACGGCCGGACAAGCTCACCGGCGGCGTGCAGGGAATCCTGGTCGTCCAACCGGATCCACCGCAGGTCGCAGGCAACGCGTACTCAGCCGTCACGGGGACGGTGATGACGAGCGACCAGTGGATCTACTACGTCGTGTTGTTCTGCGCCTTGATCCTCTTCTGGCTGGCATGGAACCTGGCACGGCACCGCCCCGGACGTGCCATGCGTGCGATCCGGGACGGTGAGGTGGCCGCGGCGGCGTCGGGAATCAACGTGGCCGGCTACAAGACCCTGGCGTTCGGCATCTCCGCGTTCTACGCCGGCACGGCGGGGTCGCTGTTCGCTCTCTCGACCGGCTTTGTCAGCCCGGACACGTTCCCGGTCTCGCTCTCGATCCAGCTCCTGGTCGGCGCGGTGGTCGGTGGCCTCGCGTCCATCCCAGGCCCGGTGCTGGGGGCGATCGTCGCCTACTTCCTGCCGATCGCATCCAGCCAGTGGGTCCCGAGCCAGACCTGGCTCCCGGACCAGGTCACCTCGACCGTGAAGAACGCCGGCCCGGCGGTCTCCTACGGGGCGATCCTGATCCTGATCATGATGTTCGCCCCGAATGGCATCGTCGGCCTGGTCAAGGCGGGTTACACGGTCCTGAACCGCCGGCTTCGCGGGGTGAGCGATCCCAAGAGTGGACAGATGCCGTCAGACCCCGAGACTGTTTAAATACAGATGCATCAAAGTGGGAGGAGTTTCTATGGGTAAAAAGGCACCTCGGTTCGCCGCAGCGGCGGTGTTCCTGCTCACCCTGGCCGCGTGTGGAGGCGGTGGCACCCCGACATCGCAGACGGACGTGGGCATCACCAGCAATTCGATCCTGCTCGGCAACACGATCGCGCAGTCGGGGCCGGCTGCGGCTTACGGGACCATCGGCAACGCCGAGCTGGCCTACTTCACCTATGTGAACAACAACCAGGGAGGAGTCAACGGCCGCAAGATCACCTTCAAGATCCTGGACGACGCCTACAACCCGGCGCAAACCATCACGCAGACCAAGCAGCTCGTCGAGTCGGACCAGGTCTTCGCCATGTTCAGCGGCCTCGGCACCCAGGCGCAAACCTCGGTGCGCGAGTACCTGAACGGCAAGAAGGTTCCCCAGCTCTTCGTCGCCACCGGCGCGACCACCTTCATGAAGGACTTCGGCTCCAACCAGTGGACGATCGGCTGGCAGCCGCCGTACCAGGGCGAGGCACGGATCTACGCCAAGGATGTCCTTGCCAACCACCCCAACGCGAAGATCGGCGTGCTGTACCAGAACGACGACTACGGCCAGGACTATCTGAAGGGCCTGACCGACGGACTGGGCGACAAGGCGTCCATGATCGTGGCCAAGCAGAGCTACGACGTCACGGCCGCCAACCCGTTCCCACAGCTGACCCAGCTGAAGGCGTCCGGGGCCGACACGCTGTTCCTGTTCTCGACACCCAAGCCGTCCATCCAGTCACTGGCATTCATCTCCGCCGTGCACTGGGAGCCGACCATCTACCTGAACTCGGTTTCCAACCCGCAGGTCTACATGGGCCTCGCCGCCAAGGCCGGCGCTGCCCTCAAGAACGTGACGAGCGTGGGTTACATCAAAGACCCGACCGACCCGCAGTGGGCGAGCGACGACGGCATGAAGCTCTACAAGCAGGTGATCGCGAACTGCACGACCTGCAACGTCAACGACGGCTTCAACATCTACGGCGTCGCGGTCGCGTACACGATGCTCGACGTGCTCAAGCAGGCAGGTTCGAACCTGACCCGGGCGAACGTCATGAAGATCGCCAGCAGCCAGCTCAACGAGACCAACCCCTTCTTGCTGCCTGGCGTGAAGGTCACGACGACCTCCAGTGACCACTTCCCGATCATGCAGGAGCAGGTCATCACCTGGTCCGGCACCGGGTGGAAGCTGCAGGGCACCCTCATCGACGAGCGGGGAACCATCAAGTAGTCACACGAGTCATCAATGGCCTGCGGCCTTACTGGCTGCAGGCCTACCTTCTCGTCTACACCCCCGTCGGTCTTTTCGCGGACAGCCGGATCACGGCCGCCTGGCAGCAGTACCTGCTGGGCGTGCTCACGTTCCTGGTCCTCTACCTCGCCGCGCTCAAGGCGCCGAAGGAGCAGCGCGTCCAGGTGTGGACGTGCGTCCTGGTGGCCACGGGGTTCGAGATCATGGGCTCGCTGGTGTGGGGCGTCTACCGCTACCGCCTGCACAACGTTCCCCTTTTCGTGCCGCCGGGCCACGGCATCGTCTATCTCTTCGGCCTGCTCGCGGCGCAGGCGCCTGTCGTCCTGCGCCACGGCCGGCGCGTCGCCTACTTCGTCCTGGCGGTGGCCGGAGCCTGGGCTGCCCTCGGCCTGACGCTGCTGCCGCTGTTCACCGGCCGGTTCGACCTCCAGGGCGCGCTGTGCCTTCCGGTCTTCGCGTACTTCCTGCTGCGCTCGCCCCGCTGGCCGCTGTTCGCGGCGATCTTCATCATCGTCAGCGAGCTCGAGATCTGCGGCACCTCGTTTGGCAACTGGTACTGGATGCCCGTCGCGCCCTGGACCCACATCCCGTCAGGCAACCCGCCGTCGGTCATCGCCGGCGGCTACGCGGTCATCGACGGTTCGGTGCTGGTCGCGCTCTGGCTCGCCTACAGGCTGGGTTTGAACACCATCATCACCAGGATCACGACGACGATGATCCCCAGGCCGGGGCCGAACCTCGCGCCCAGCGCGGCTAGCCGTGCGTATTCCGGCGAACCAGCCTCTCCGGCGTCGACCAGCCGGATCTGATTCTTCAGCAGCGGCGAGTAGAAGGCGACCCCAAGCACGACCACCGCGGCGAACAGGACCAGGGCGATGAGTATCCACAGCGACGTGATCGACCAGTGGCCGACGAACACCAATATCAGGCCTGTGAGCAGCAGCACGCCGTAGGCCGGGTTCGCGATCCGGTCGTCGAGGAACTTGATGCCTTTGAGCGCAAAGCCGAGATGCGACGAGTCCTTGCCGGCGCGGACACTCCAGACGCCGTAGGTGATGTTCGATCCCACGGCCACGATGGCGGCGAGGATGTGGATGAACTTCAGCACGAGGTAGAGGAAGCCCATCAGCCGTCGATCAGCACCGTAGCCGTTCCGACCGTGGTCCGTTTCCCGCTCTCATCCTCGCCCCAGACCTCGACCTCCACGTTCTCGCCGTCGACGTTGCTGATGCGCCCGCGGCATCGGTAGGGGTGGCCAGGCATATCCACGCCGCGGTAGCTGACCTCGAAGGTGACCAGCTTGCGTCGGTCGCCCAGCCAGTCGGTGACCAGCTGGCCCAGGAATGCGGCCTTGAGGAGCCCGTGGAGGATGACCCCTGGGAGGGCGACGGTCTTCGCGTATGCCTGGTCGTAGTGGATCTCGTAAAAGTCGCCCTGCGCGCCCGCGTACTGGACGAGCTGGCGGGTGGTCGGGTGCTTGAGCAGCTCAGGCAGCTCCTGGCCGACTTCCACTTTCATCGGCGAATCATCGTCCCCCGCAGCCGTGCCACCAGGTCGCCGCGCTGGTTCGTGTATTCGGTCTCGAAGATGATGAAGAGCAGGTTGCCGCTCGCGCCGGCCTTCTCGTACACATCGGCGACGTGCCCCCGCGCGGTGATCACATCTCCGACCAGAACGGGCACGAGGTACTCGAAGCGGTTGCCGCCGTTGAGCCACCCCTTGCCGTACTCCTCGGCCTCTGCCAGATGAAGCGACACCGGAGCGAGCGCCACGAGGAACGTCGGCGGGACCTCCTTGTTCCAGCGCGGGTTCGGGTCCCCGATCGCCTCGGCAAACCGCTTGACGTGGCCGGCCTCGACCGGCGCCGTGACCTCCGGTCCGTCGACCCCGATGCGCCCCCGGAGGCGGTCTATGACCGAGGTGGTCGTGCTCAACGGCCGCGCGGAAGGCCGAGCACACGCTCGGCGATGATGTTGCGCTGGATCTCCGAAGAGCCGGCGTAGATGGTCTCGGCCTGGGCCCACATCCAGCCGTACTGCCAGCGGCCGTCTTCGACCGCGAGGGCGGACTCCGGGGCGAGCGCTCCATACATGCCCTCGACGCCGATCGCCGCTTCCTGCAGGCGCTTGTCCATCTCGCTCCAGTAGAGCTTGGTCACGCTGGCCTCAGGCCCTGGCGCGTGGCCGTGCTGAGCTCGCGTCAGGTTGCGAAGGCCGATCAGCCGGAAGACGTGAGCCTCGATCCGGGCCTGGGCGATCTTCTGGCGCGTCGGCGCGTCGGCGCCAATGCCGCGGTCGCGCGCCAGGGCGGCCAGCTCCTCGACCGCCCGCTCGAAACGCGCAGCCTGGGCCAGCCCGCCGCGCTCGAAACCGAAAACCGTCATCGCGATCTTCCACCCATCGCCTGCCGCTCCGACCAGGTCGCGCTCCTCGACCTCGGCGCCCGAGAGAAAGATCTCGCTGAACTCGCCGCCGCCCGTCATCTGCTTGATCCGCCTGACCTCCACGCCCGGCTGTCGCATGTCGACGAGGAAAAAGCCGATTCCCCGGTGCGGCTCGGCCGACGCGTCGGTGCGCGCGAGCAGGAAGCTCTTGTCGGAGTAGTGGGCGCCGCTCGACCAGGTCTTCTGGCCGCTGAGGACCCACTTTCCGTCGCGTCGCTCGGCGCGCGTGCGCAGGCCGGCCAGGTCGCTTCCCGCGTCCGGCTCGCTGAAGCCCTGGCAGAAGATCAGCTCGCCGCTCAGGATCTTCTCGATGTAGGTGTCCTTCTGCCAGTCGCTGCCGTGCGCGAGCAGCGTCGGTGCCAGGAGCGTGACGCCGAGGCGGCCAAGGATTCCGGGCGCTCCCGCGCGCGCCATCTCCTCCTGGTAGATCGCCTGCATCACCGGCGTGGCCCCCCGCCCGCCGGCCTGCTTCGGCCAGCCGAGCTTGAGCCACCCGCCCTCGTACAGCTTGCGCTGCCACTCTCGCTGGAGCTCTGTGTCTTCCTCTTCTCGATAGCCCCCTTTGCCCTCCTGGCGCCACGCCGGGGGCAGGTTGGCTTCGAGCCACGCTCGGACCTCCTGCCGGAAGAACTCCTCGTCGCGGGTGAACCCGAGATCCACGGTTAGGACGCTAACAAAATTGGCAAACTAAGACTGGAATGGCCTCCGAAGTCCTGTGCGGGCGCTGCGGGGCGCTTCTGACCAATCCGAACGCACCCTGTCCGCGCTGCGGCTCACCCGCGTCGGGCAGTTATTACGGACCGCGCGTCCGCCCCCGCAAGAATCCGGCCGTGGCGACTGCGCTGGCGATCGTGCCCGGCCTGGGACACTTCTACCTCGGCCACAACGCGAAGGGACTTGCCTACCTGCTGGGGATCGGCGGCCTTCAGTTCTTCGGCTTCGACCTCGACCTCACCGTGATCGGCGCCGCGGTCGGTGTGCCCATGGAGCTTGGCGGCGGGGGCCTGTGGATCTTCAGCATCGTGGACGCCTACCGCACCGCCAAGCGCATGGAGTCAGGCGGGGTCTAAGAAGCCCTCCGCCGTCGGGTGGTCGCCGTCTTGCGTCGCCGGCCGTTGGTCGCGGCAGCCTTGCGCCGGCGTGTCGTCTTGCTTCCGAGCGCCTTCTGCACGCGGCGCGAGATGGTACGCAGGCCGCGCTCCACACCCTTGCTCGCCTTCGAAGCACCGGCCTTCTCCGACAGCTTCGTCACCTGGCGCTGCAGCTGCCGGTTCTTCTTGATCAGCTCCGCGACCATCGCGTTGAGCTGACCGACGAGATCGCGACCGCCTCCTTGCGTACGTCGGGTGCGACGGGTCTTCGAACCGGGCGGTCGTCCCCTGCGGCGCGGTGCGTTGGACTGTGCTTCCTCTGGTGCCATTTTCACTCCTGAACAAAAGAAACGAGCGCAGCAATATTAGTGCTGCGCCCGATCGAGAATTATTCCAGACGGAGTTTCAGGCGGATTTTCAGGCGGCGGCGAGCAGCTGCTGCTTCGAGAGGCTCTTCAATCCTTCGCGCGCAAGCTCGTGCGCGGGATTTGCTTTACGACTCACATAACGGACCACGCGCCAGCCTCGCCGGCATCGTTCGCGGACTTCGTGCACCGCAACGCGAAAACTGTCACTCGCCGGCATGCGGCTGCGGACCACTGGGGCGCAATCCGTGCGCACGATCACACGGTGATGGGGCCAGCGCGCGGCGGCAAGATCGAGCGCGCCCGCGCACACGTGCGCCTCCAGCTGGGCCGAGCCACCGAGATGCGAAAAGCCGAACGACTCCGTGTAGACGGCGCGCCCTCTCACAAAAACGGCCAGGCCACATCCGGCCCGGCCATGCTTGTCCAACGCGGCGTCCACGTAGATCACCAGGCACTCCCGCAAACTGCATTCCTCCCGTTTGGCGGTACTGACGGCCCGGCCGCCAGAACCGGATTTCGGAAGAGCCTAACACGATGTTGCGCGGTTGTCCCTCGGTGGGCACAACATCTTGGGTCAGTCGGTTGGAGGCAGTTCGGTCCCCATCGCGTGGTAGCCGCCGTCGACGTGCAGGAGCTCGCCCGTGGTCATGTCCAGGTGGTCGGAGAGGAGGACGCAGACCGCCCGCCCGACGGGGGATTTGTCCTGCAGGCTCCATCCCAGAGGCGCCCGTTTCTCCCACACCTCTTCGAAGTCCTTGAACCCGGGAATGCCGCTTGCGGCGAGGGTCGCGAGAGGTCCAGCGCAGACGGCGTTGACACGAATCTTGTAGCGGCCGAGGTCGCGCGCGAGATACCGCGTCACCGATTCGAGGGCCGCCTTGGAGACACCCATCCAGTCGTACTTGGGCCAGGCATTGGTGGAATTGTCGAAATCGAGAGTCACCATCGAGCCACCGTGCTCTTTCATCAGCGGCAGAAATCCACGCGCCATTTCCTTGAATGAAAATGCGCTGATCTGGAACGCGGTTGCGACGCTCTCCCAAGGCGTGTTCAGAAATTGACCGCCAAGAGCATCTGCCGGTGCAAACGCAACCGAATGGACCAGGCCGTCAAGGCGGTCCCAGCGTTTCGTGGTCTCCTTCACCGCGTCCGCGATGTCGGATGGTTTGCTCACGTCCATCTCGAGAATGTCAGGCACAGGGTCGAGCTTTTTCGCCGTCATCTGGGTGATGCTCATCATCCGGCCGAAGCTGGTGAGCAGGAGCTCGGCCCCCTCGCGCTGCGCTTCCTGGGCGATCGAAAAACCGATGCTCCGCCGGTCCGACATGCCGGCGATCAACACCCGCTTGTCTTTGAGGATCACAGCGCTACTTTAAGGTTCTCGGCCTGTGGCGACCGGCAGGTCCCGGCGCGACCAGTCACTCCACGAGCCCGCGTAAAGGCGTGCATTGGTCAGGCCCGCAACCTCCATCGCGAGCACGTGATGGGTCGCGTTGACACCCGACCCGCAGTAGAACACCGCTCCGTCCCGGGCGCCAAGCTCCTCGTAGCGGCGGCGCAGCTCCGCCCGCGATTTGAACCGGCCGTCGGCCTCCACGTTCTCGGTGAAGGGCGCGCTCAGCGCGCCGGGGATGTGCCCGGCCTTCGGGTCGATGGGTTCGCTCTCACCCCGATAGCGCGCCGGGGCCCGCGCGTCGATCAACGGCACGCCGCGAAGCTCGCGCACGGCCTTGAAGTCGAGCACCCGCCTCGTGTCCGGTGGCGCGGCACGGAAATCACCTGCCTCGACTTCGTGGATCTCGGTCTCGAGCGGACCTCCCCAGGCCTGGAGTCCCCCATCGAGGACCGCCTGCGCGCGATGTCCGAAGTAGCCGAGCAGAAACCAGAGCCTGGCCGCGACAGAGCCTCCGGCATCGTCATACGCGACCACCTTCGTCGAGGCGCCGACACCGGCCCTGCGCATCGCGGCCTCGAACTGCCCAGCGCTCGGGAGGGGGTGCCTACCTCCGCCCTCGGCGCCGGTGACCGAATCGAGGTCGGCGAACACCGCGCCGGGAATGTGCCCGCGCAGATATTCCTCCCGACCGTCGCGCCCGGCGAGATACCAGCGGAAGTCGACCACCCGTAGGTCCGGGTCGGCGAGGTGCTCGCGGAGCCAATCGGTGTCGACGAGCGGACCGAATCCCACCTAAACGACGCGTGTGTCGTGGCAGAAGTGGACCGCGTGTGGATGGATCCCGTGGAGCTTCTTCAGCGACCTGGTCCACTCGCGCCGATTCGAGTGCTGGCCCGGCCACTTGGCAAGGTCGGCCGTGTCCGGCTCGGCGTAGATGTCCGCGGTGTAGGCGGCGTCGCCGATCATCACCGAGGCTCCCGCCGAGGTATCGACGAGGACGCTCTGGTGGCCGGAGGTGTGACCGGGAGTCGCGACCACGCGCACGCCCTCGGCGATCTCGACATCTCCGTCGAGCAGCTCGAAGCGCGCACCCGTGAAGTCGAACCACTCGATCGCCTCGCCAGACTTCCGCGCCCGTGCCAGCTCCGTCCTCTGCAGGTAGAAGGGCGCGTGCCTGAACACGGCGTTCTGGCCGCAGTGGTCGAAGTGCAGGTGGCTGTTGATCACGATCTTCACGTCGGCCGGGCTGAGGTCGTGCTCAGCGAGCGCATCCGCGGCGTGGCGATTCACGACCTTCCATTCCTGGATCAGCTGCTCGTTGCCCCACCCCACGCCGGTGTCGACGAGGATCGCGCCGGCACGTGGGTGCTTGATGACGAAGCCGTGCACGGGGATGTTGTTGAAGCTGTCGAGATCCGCCAGGTGGAGGCGGACGATCTCCAGGCTCAAGGCAGGAAAGGCGAGAGCGCGAAGACCATGAAGAGGACCGCGACGTAGACCATCGAGTATCGCCACAGACGTCGCGTCCAGGCTTTGCCCTCGAGGTCGAGCAGGGCGATTCCCACCAGGCCGGCGCCGAGCACGATCGCGCCCCCCAGGTAGACCGGCCCGGCGGAGCCGGTGAAGAACGGCACGAGGCTGACAGCAACGGTCAGGACGGCGTAGACGATGGTCTGCCGCTTTGCCGATACATCGCCCGCCACCACCGGCAGCATCGGGACGTGCGCGCGGGCGTAGTCGTTCTTCAGCATCTGGGCCAGGGCCCAGAAGTGGGGCGGCGTCCAGAAGAAGACAACCCCGAAGAGCGCCAGGGCCGTGAGGTCGAGGCGGCCGGTGGCGGCGGCCCATCCGACGAGCGGGGGCATCGCGCCCGCGGCGCCGCCGATGACGATGTTGTGAGGCGTCGAACGCTTGAGCCAGACCGTGTAGACGAAGACGTAGACGAGCGCCCCGGCCAGGGCGAGCACCGCGGCGAGCAGGTTGGCCCCCGCCCAAAGCACCGCGAACGAGAGCGCGATCAGGGTGATGCCGAGGACGACCGCGTGCCAGGCCGGAATCCGGCCGCTGGGCAGCGGCCGGCGCCGCGTGCGGTGCATCTCGGCGTCGATGTCGCGGTCGAACCAGCAGTTGATCGCGTGCGCCCCGCCGGCGGCAAAAGTCCCGCCGAACAGGACCGCGAGCATCGCGCTCCAGCTCGGATGGCCGTGGGCCGCGGGGACCATCACGCCCACGGCGGTCGCGTCGAGTAGCAGCACAACCCGAAGCTTCAAAAGGCTCAGGTAGTCGCGCAGGATGCTCATGCCGGCCGCTTCTCCACCGCCAACCGCGCAAGCGAGGTGGCGCGGTCGGACCGCGGCAGCCCAAGCACGGCAAGCGACAGCGTCCCCGCCCAGACCAGCGTGGCGATCGCCACGTGCAGGCCGTTGAAAAGCCCGGAGTTGCTCACCGCCGCGCCGGCGCCGACGGCGACCTGGAGGGCGAAGACGATGAGCGTCCCGACCGCCACGCCCCGGAGGCCAGGCCTGCGCATGGCGTTGATCAGCGCATAGACGAGGAGAAGCCCGACCACGAGGACTGCGCCGCGATGGAGCATCGTGAATGCGTTGGCGCCGGCGAAATCCAGCGTCAGCCCGCTGCCGCACAGCGGCCAGGAATGGCAGCTGTCGTCCGCGCCGCTTGCGACCACGCTCGATCCAGTCAGCAGCAGGGCGAAGACCGCCGCGGCGGTGACCGGGAGAAGGCGTCCGGGTTTGCCCTGTGAGGCGGGCAGGGCCATGACCGCGGTCGCGAGCAGGAAGCCCAGGATGATCATCGCCAGGCCGAGGTGCACGAGCACCAGCCAGGGAGCGAGCTCGTTGACGACGACAACTCCTCCCACCAGGCCCTCGGCGGCGATGAAGACCAATGAGGCGGTGGCGAGCCACGCGACGACGGGCCGCCGGCTACGGAAGACGACCCACGCGGTGACGACGGTGAGGATCAGCAGCACCCCTGTGACCGTTCCCACCGTGCGGTGCGAATACTCGATGATCGAGTGAAGGTTGGCGGGTGGATACGGCCGGCCGTTGCAGAGGGGCCAGTCAGGACATCCCAGACCGGAGCCGGATACCCGGACGACTCCGCCGAGCGCGATCTGCAGGTAGGCGAAGAATGCGGTCACGAACGCGAGGCGTCGAAAAAATCGCGCTGAGACCATCCGAACGGCCAGTCTACTGACTGGCCAGAATCGACAGCTCCGCGGCCAGGACCCGCTCATCGAGCTGCCCGACCTGCCTCCGGTCGATCGTGCCGTCGGAGCGCACGAAGACCGTTGTCGGCAGCGCCGACACGCCATAGGCGCGGCCGGCGCCGAGGTCGGTGTCGAGCAACGACGGGCGGTCGATACCCAGGCTCGAAAGAAATGCGCGGGCGGCATCGCGGCTCTCGCCCTCGTCGACCAGCACCAGCGAGATCCCCGAACGCGACGCCAGGGTCCTGTCCAGCAGCGGCATCTCGGCCTTGCACGGCGGGCAATAGGTCGCCCAGAAATTGATCACGATCGGCTTACCCAGGAGGTCGGCGAGCCGCCCGGTCGAACCCGAGGTCGACGCGAGGGTGAAGGAGGGCGCCTTGCCACCGGCGGGCTGCGACGAGGCCTCTCCGCGGCCGATGGTGGCCAGCGCCTGGAGCACGTCTGGCGCTCCCCATCCGTCGCCACCCGACGCGAGCTCGCTCAAACCTCGCGCGCTCAAAGACGTGATGAGCGACGGCGGGATGTCGTTCCCGACCTTCGGCACGCCCCTGTAGACCAGGCGGACGTAACCGTGCCGGTCCACCAGCGCCAGGGTCGAGACGTGGGAGTCGCCGGTCGCGAGGTCCACGCCAAATGGCTTCCAGAAGGTCGCCACCTGCGATACCGCGCCGGTGGCGAATGTCCATTCCGCACCAATCCCTCGCGCGTAGCTCGCCAGAACCGCGGGTGTGTCGGTCGCCGGGTCGGTCGTCACCTCAGCCAGGACCACCGAGCCGCGGGTCTGCTTCGACATCTGCAGGAACAGCGCGGTGTAGAGCGGGCAGGTTTCGTGGCATGTGGTGTGGAAGGCGGCGATCACGACGTCCTTGCCAGAGACCGCGTCCAGGTTGAACGCATGGCCGGACTGGTCGACCAGGTCGAAGCTCGGCATCGCGACGAACCTGCCGCCGAGCTCGCCCAGCCCGAGGTTGACGTCGTCGTTGCCGGCGTAGACCGCGCCCGGAAGCAGCTGGCCGGCGCCGATGCCGAGGAGAAGGGGTTCGACCTGACCGGCGGTGATCGTCACGGTGATGGGCTGAGATTCGCCGCCGACGCGCACACCGTCGTAGCGACCTGCGGGCACCGATGCGGTCAGCAGCTCGCGCTGGTCGGGCGCGGCCGGGACGCTGCCGGAGACGCTCCCTACCGCCGACCACGACCCGTCCTGCCCGAGCATGAGGTCCCTTGCCGGAAGGGTGGTCGCCTGCCGGCCGGCGGCGATGACCACAAGCGTTCCGGTGGCGGGCTGGAGGCGCGGCACCGCCCACAGGACGAGGACCGCCAGCACCGCGGTGGCCGCCGCGCCGATCCAGAGAAACCGAGACCTGCTGCTCAGGGTGTGGCGGCGACCGGGGCGGCGCCATACCGCGCCGCGACCTGGTCGATGTATGACGCGCACAGGTCCGCGACCGTCTGGCTCTCGATCTGGATCACGTTCTCGGCGTTGCTCTCACCGCTGTGCGAGAGATTGAAGCTGCCGACGTATACGTACTCGTCCGCGACCAGGACCTTGGCGTGCATGAAGTCGTGGACCGTCCCCACCGCGTATGGCGTCGAGCGCTTGGCTCCAAATCGGCCGGCGGCGGTGACGGTGTGGAACGCGGCGATCTTCCAGGCTGCGCCGCCTTGCGTCGACCACTGACGCTGCACCTCATCCATCTGCGTCGCATCGTAGACACCGGCGATGTCGACCTTGGCGTGGTCGGAGAGCTCGGCCAGCGTGCCCAGAATCGGGCCTGAGGTGATCACCGGCGAGCAGACGCGGATCCGCTTCTCGGCCGAGGCGAGCGAGCGCGACATTGCGTGGACCAACTTGAGGCTGCGGCCCGGGCAGAAGTAGGGCCGGACGCGGGTGCCGTCCGGCAGCGCCGTCCAGGGCAGCGACGCCCGGCCCGACAGCGCCACGACAGGCTTCTCCCACAAGCCTTCGAAGTTGGCCGCGAAGCCCGCCGCGACCTCGCCCGACTCGACCGTGAACGTCACGTTCTCTTCTCGATTCCACGAGTCGTTGGTCCAGTTCGTCGAACCGGTCAGGACGGATGCGCCATCGCGGACCACGTACTTGTGGTGCATCAGGTCGGGCACACCGGGCACAGGCTTGACCTGCACACCGGCCGCCCGGAGGCGGTCGACGAAGGCCCAGTCGATCTCGGGCGGCGGAGGCACGGGGATTACCTGGGCGTGGTCCTGGTTGAACATGAGGCGGACGGCGACGCCGCGCTTCACCGCGGCACTGAAAGAGTTGAGCAGCGTGGTCCCGGGAGATTGCTCGAGGCGGAGGTCGTAGATCGCGATGTCCAGCGTCTTTTGCGCGCCGTCGAGGAAGGATGCGATGCGTTGGGCCACCCCATCGGCGGTCTGTCCGCCGTCGGTGAGGAAGTAGAAGTCGAGCGAGGCTATTGCGCGCCCGCCTTGGGTTCGCCGGTCTGCTCCCGCGGCCGCTGCACCTTGACGGGCAGCGGTCGGGTCGCCATCGCCGCGGCCTCATCCGGGTCGTCCGTGAGCGTCATCAGCTTCAGGTCATCGGGAGCGATCGCGCCTGACGACAGGACATGCTCATTGAGCCAGTCGAGCAGGCCCTTCCAGTACGGCGAGCCGAAAAGCACGATCGGGAAGTGCTCGATCTTGCCAGTCTGGGCCAGGGTCAGCGACTCGAAGAGCTCGTCCAGGGTGCCGAATCCGCCGGGAAAGATCACGAAGCCGCGGGCGTACTTGACGAACATGTTCTTGCGCACGAAGAAGTAGCGGAACTCGACGCCGAGGTCGACGTAGCGGTTGAGCGACTGCTCGTGCGGAAGCTCGATGTTGCAGCCGA
>VBHA01000158.1 GCA_005889495.1 Chloroflexota bacterium | reverse complement strand
CTCGCGCGGCCAAGCCGCGCGATGAATCCCTGGCCTCGTGAGTCCGCATCCTCGACGGCGCGCGCGAGCTCCGCGGCCGCGCCGTCCGCGCCTTCGAGCAGAGAAGCCAGCGCCGCCCCGACCCGCGCGGCGACGGACAGTGCGTCTTCCGCGTCACCGGCGGCGGCGGACGTGAGCCACTGCCTGGCCTGGGCGACCTCACCGGCGAGCAGGGAAGCGACACCTGCGACCAGGGCGTCGGAGCTGCCGGAGCGGGCCGCCGCCTGGGCGCGGATCGCGAGGGGGTCACGGATGGTGGCCAGGCGCAGGAGTCCCGCCGTGTCGGTGGCCGGTGTGGTCGACGGCGAAAGCCAGAGCGACAGGGCCAATCGCTCCCGCCGGCATGTCTCGATGACGTCGGCGCCGGTCAAGCCGGCCTCCGCCTTCTGATAGGCGGTGACCGCGGTCTGCCACCGGCCTTCCGCGCGATGCCGCCTCGCGCTGGCGAGAAGCAGCCACGGATCGTGTTCGAGGACGGCGGGCGGCAGCGCGTCGATCCAGACCCCGGAGTGGCCCGCCAGCTGGGCGCCGTTGTTGCCGAGCAACCGGTCGACCTCGTCCCATTCCTGGGCGCGGCAGTATGCGTGCAGCGCCTCGGGAATGGCGGCGAACTGCTCGAGCACGCGCCCCGCGGCACCGTAGCGGATGCCCAACGCATGCTCTCCGCCTTCGCGGACCAGCACGTGCTCCAGGTGCGACCGCAGGACCTCGTGGTAGCGGTAGTCGCCGCCATCGCCGATTGCGCCGGTGAACACCTGGCGACGCTCCAGCTCCTGGAGCAGCCTCTCGCTGTCGTCGCGGTTCAGGAACCTGTCGCAGATGGGCCCGTTGAGCCGGCCTAGAACACAGGTGTCGAGCAGAAACGCGCGGAGGAGAGCGGGCAGCTCGTCGAGGACGTTCCTCGCCAAATACTCGCGGACGAGCCTAGACCCACCACCGAGGCTCCGGAGGATGCGCCGGCGCTCGTCGAGGGCCTTGCCCGCGGTGGCGAGGTGGAAAAGCTGCAGGCCGGCCGCCCAACCTTCGGTGCGCCGGGCCAGCTCGGCGAGCTCGACAGGCGGAAGGGGCTGCTGGTAGAAGTCCCGGAAAAGGTTCTCCACCTCCCATGACCGGAAGCGGAGGTCGTCGCCTGTGATCTCCGCCAGCGCGCCTGACACCCGGAGGCGGGAGAGGTTGAAGCCAGGCTGCGTGCGCGAGGCGATCACGGTCAGCAGGCTCGATGGGGCGTAGTCCACGAGACGCTCGAGGGTCCTGGCCGCGGGCGTGCCGTCGATCGCATGCGCGTCGTCGATGACCAGGAGCAGGCGGGGCGCGGTCGACCGCTCGAGGTCGAAGACCGCGTCCTCGACGGTGGGCCAGTCGCGGCCTTCGCCGATCACAGGCGCGAATGCCTCGGCCAGATGGCGCAGCAGCTGGCCGCTCGAGAGGTCCCAAGACTCGCACCGGTACCAGGCGACCGGGACTCCGGCGCTCGATGCGAACCTGGCGAGCAGGGTCGTCTTACCGGAGCCGGCGGGCGCGACCAGCAGGCCAAGCCGGCGCCCCCAGAGCCGGCTCATGACGGCGTCCAGCCGCACGAGGCCGTACGAGTCGGCCGCGGGGACGCGCAGCTTGGCGGCGACCAGTGGGGTGCCCGTTTCCGGTTCTGTGGTACGCGGAATCTTCACAGCGTCGTCCGGGTCGCCAAACGTGGGGCGAGGTGAGATGTGAGGTCTTTGTCCAGGCAACGGTGGGTGGCCGGGGTCACGCGAAGCTCACTGTACCGGTGAACTGGAGACCCATGAGGTGGAGCACATAGCTGTCGCCCGGACTCATGTACCAGTGGTCGTACGAGTTGTAGCCGCTGCCAAATGTGAACACGATCTGCGTGCCTGTCCACGAAGTCACGATGAGACCGACGCAGGAACCCGTCGGGGGTGTGCCATTCCCGAAGGCGGCGAAGGTGCCTGCCTGGACCCACAGGTTGTCGCCGAAGTCCTGGCCATTGCTGGAGAAGGTGCCGCAGCCGTTGACGTTGTCGTTCGCACCCGCGGGCGCGGGACCGAAGTTGGCGCCCGTGACAGTGACGACCGGCGGTGTGTTGCCCGATTTCGTGAACTTGACCGCCTGGATCGTCGCTGCGGGAAATGTGACGGTGCCCGAGAACTGAACGCCTTTGAAGTTCAGGACGTAGGCATCTCCAGCGCTTATGTACCAGTGATCGAACGACCTGTATGCGCTACCGAAGGTGAACTCCGCGCGGGTGTTCGACCAGCTCGTGATGATCAGCCCGACGCAAGTGCCCGTCGGGGGTGTGCCCTGTCCGAAGGCGGCGAAGTTGCCCGCCTGCAGCCAGAGGTTGTTGCCGAAGTCGGAACCGTTGTTGGTATAAGACCCGCAGTTGGTGCTGTTGTCGGCGACGCCGGCCGGTGCGGACCCGAAGTTGAGTCCGCTCACCGTCGCTTGAGACTGCGCTACGAGCGGGGCCGACGAGACGGCGTTGGAACGGGGCAGCGACACAGGACCGAGGTTCAAGCCCTTTCCATAGACGACATACGCAGCGCCCAGAACCAGCGCGGCGGTGACCAGGAGGGTGGTCGGAATCTGGGCGACCGCGCGCTGGCGCATCGAGCCGTCGACCGTGACGGCCGGCGTCCCGCCCGGCGCCCCGCCCGGCCCACCCTGCGGCTCGATCTTGATCCGGAATTGATGTATCTCCTCCGGCCCGGTGAAGTGGGTCTCTGATGGCCGGACTTTGATCCTGGTCGTCCGTCGCTCACCCGCAGCGAGCTTGAGCGGCGTGTCGGGAAGGACGACATGGCAGTCGCCTTGCTGGACATCCGCATAGAGCGAGACCGTGGCCGGAGCGTTGCCGCGGTTGATGATCCTCAGCCGGTGGCTCGCCCCGAACCGCCCCCTGGAGGTTCGCGGCCTGATCTCGGCCGCGACTTCGACAAAAGGATTCAGCTCGACGCGGCACTCTTCGACTGCTGAGAGGTCAGGTGAGACCGACGAGCGGACGCGAATGCCGAGGGGGATGACTCCCGCGTTGGGAAACGACGTGCGCGGCGGCTGCACCTTGATCGTGACGGTCTCGGTGCGGTTCGGAAACAGCGGGACGCGGCTTCGATCCGGAGTGGCCCAGCCAGCCGCGGGACCCAGGACCTCGACGGTGAACTCGTCGACCACGCCGGTGCGGTTCTCGATCTGCAGCGCGAGGTCGACTGAACTGCCTGGGTCGACAGGCAGCCGCGACGGATTGATGCTCAGCCGGAGGGCGTCACTCATGGGTGGGGGCACGGCCTGAAGGTGCCCGCCTGCGGTTGCCGGCGGGCGATCTTCGAGGTGGCCCGATTATGGGGTATGGATTTGGGGTGTCAAGTGGAACGCTTGGGGGCGCGTTCTGACGCTGTGGCGCGACCTTGCGCCGGAAACAACAGGAACGCCCCGATCTAACGGGCGGGCGGTCGACGTGTGAACGTGCCGGGACTGCCGGCTATGACCAGGCGGACTAGGGCACGAGCGAGATGATCTCGGAGATAAAGCTCGCCGTGAACCAGAGGTTTCCATCCGGTCCGGCGGTGATGCCGTAGGGACCACTGTTTCCGCGCGGTATCAAGTACTCGGTGATGACACCCGCCGTGGTCACCTTCGCGATCTTGGGGCCGTAATTTTCGGTGAACCACAGGTTTCCGTCCGGTCCGGCGGTGATGATCTGCGGCAGGCTGTTCGAGGTGGGGACCGGGTACGTGGTGATCACGCCCGACGTGGTTATCTTCGCGACCCGGTTTGCGTCTTGTTCTGTGAACCAGAGGTTGCCGTCCGACCCCGCCGCAATGCCCTGAGGAAAGCTGTCGGGGGCGGATATCGGGTACTCGGTGAAAATGCCCGAGGTGGTCAATTTAGCCACCTTGTTTCCAGTGCGCTCGAGCACCCAGAGGTTGCCGTCCGGCCCGGCCGCGATGTCGCTCGGGCCGCTGCCGGGGGTCGGGATGGTGTACTGCGTCAGGACTCCGGAGGTCGTGATCCTGGCAACTGAGCTGGTGCCGTACT
>VBHA01000014.1 GCA_005889495.1 Chloroflexota bacterium | reverse complement strand
CGGCCGCCGCGTTTTCACGATGACCCCGATCCACTACACGTTCCACCACGAGGGTTGGTCTGAGAACCGCATCGCGCTCAGCTTCTGGGCCGCGGGGCTCGTCTCGGCGCTTGTCGCCGTCGCTCTCGTGAAGCTCGTCGCTTGACCGCCCTTGTGGTCGGTGCGGCGCGCAGCGGCGTCGCGCTGGCGCAGCATCTCGCCGCTCACGGCGAGAAGGTCCGCGTCGCCGACCGCAAGACCGCCGATGAGCTCCGGCCGACGCTCGCGCAGATGCCGCAGGGCATCGAGTACCGCCTCGGCGGCTACGACGAGTCGGTGCTGGAAATGGTTGACGTCGTGTATGCGAGCCCCGGGGTCCCTTGGGACTCGGACCTGCTCCACCAGGCCCGCGCTCGCGGCATCCGCGTCTCGAGCGAGATCGACCTCTTCCTTCGGCTGTGCAAAGGCACGGTCGTGGGCATCACCGGGACCAACGGCAAGACGACCACGACCGCATTGACCGGCGACGTCCTGGCCGCGGGGCGAGGGCCGGTCATGGTGGGCGGCAACATCGGGGACACGGTGCTCGACCGCGTGGACGAGATCACGCCCGAGCACTGGGTCGTGCTCGAGCTCTCGAGCTTTCAGCTCGAGTCGGTGGAAAAGCCACGCCTTCACGTCGGGGTGATCCTGAACATCACGCCCGACCATCTCGACCGCCACAAGACGCTGGAGCGCTACACCGACCTGAAAGCGCGCGCCATCGAGCTGGCGGACTTCGCCGTCCTCAACGGCCGCGACCCGATCGTCAAAGACCTTGCCCCGCGCGCCGCCGGCGAGGTCGTGTGGTTCGACCGCCACCAGCCGCAGCCGCCGATGCCTCTGCCCGGACGGCACAACATGGAGAACGCGCTGGCGGCCGCGGCGGTCGGCCGCATCGCGGGGCTGAACGACGAGGTCATCAACGCCGCGATTCGCGCCTTCAAAGGCGTCGAGCACCGGCTCGAGCTCGTCGGCGAGTGGTCGGGCGTGCGCTGGTACAACGACTCCAAGGCGACCAACCCGGACGCCGGCCGGGTCGCGCTCAGCGCGTTCCCCGGCGCGCCCGTGATCCTCATCGCGGGCGGTTACGGCGGCGGCTTCGAGCTCCACGAGTGGGTCGCCGACGTGCTGGCTCACACCGAGGCGGTCATCCTGATCGGCGCCTCCGCCGATGAGCTGGCTCAGGCGCTGCAGGCCCATCCGAAGGTCCTGCGGGCGCAGACGCTGGAGGAGGCGGTGTCGGTGGCGGCGGGACTCGCACGCCGCGGCAGTGTCGTGCTGTTGAGTCCCGCCTACAAGAGCTTCGACATGTTCAAGGACTTCGAGGACCGCGGCAACCGGTTCAAAGAGCTGGTCCGCCAACGGTTTGCGGCCCCGGACGCGCGCAGGGCGCGTAACTGAGTGAGTTCGAGCACTCAAGCGAGGCAGCAGCCGGACCGGTTGCTGCTTTTCACCACCGTCGCCCTCTGCGCCGCCGGCCTGGTCATGGTCACCAGCGCGAGCGTCGCGTTCGCGTACACCCAGCACGAGTCGGCCTTCTACTACGCGGAGCGCCAGGCGGTCTGGATGGTCATCGGTTTCGTGGCCCTGTTCGTGCTCGGCCGCCTCGACTACCGCCGAATCCGGCCGCTTGCCCCGGCGGGGGCGGCGGCGGCCGCGCTGCTCATGCTTCTCGTCCTCGTCCCGCACCTGGGTGTGAAGGTCAACGGCGCCAGCCGCTGGTTCGACGCCGGGCCGCTTGGTACCTTTCAACCGTCGGAGCTCGGCAAGCTGGCCTTCGCCGTGTTCGTCGCCCATTGGGTCGACCGCAACTCGCAGCGGATGGGCGACTTCCAGCGCGTCTTCGTGCCGTTCGTCGCGATGGTGGCAGGCGTCCTCGTCCTGCTGATGATGGAGCGGGACCTCGGCACCGCGATCGTGACCGTCGGCATCTTCCTGAGCGCCTACTGGGCCGGCGGCGGCCGGCTGCGGCACATCGTCCTGCTCGCGGGCGGCCTCGGCCTCGCCTTCGTCGCGGTCACGTTGCTCGAGCCGTATCGAATGGGCCGGCTCACTTCGTTCAAGAACCCATGGGCGGATCCGCTCGGTGCCGGCTTTCAGGCGACCCAGTCGCTCTACGGCCTCGCGTCAGGCGGCTTCTTTGGCGTCGGCATCGGCCATTCGATCGAGAAGTACGGCTGGCTGCCAGAGGCGCACACGGACTTCATTTTCGCCATCGTCGGCGAGGAGACCGGCCTGATCGGCACCACCCTGGTCATGCTCGGGTTCATCGTCTTCGGGATTCGCGGCTACCGGGCGACGCTCCGGGCCCCCGACCGGTTCGGCATGGCGCTCGCGGCCTCGATCACCACCTGGATCACCTTCGAAGCGCTGCTGAACATGGCCACCGTGACCAACACGCTGCCCATCACAGGCGTGCCGCTGCCGTTCTTCAGCTACGGCGGGACCGCCCTGGCCACGACCCTCGCGGGCGTAGGCATCCTGTTGAGCATCGCCCGCCACGGGTCGGGTTCCGCGTTGCGGAACAATCGGCGTAGTGATGAGACTTTTGATCGCTGGCGGCGGGACCGGCGGCCATCTGTATCCGGCGCTCGCGGTCGCGCGAGCGTTTCGCGTTGAGCAGCCGGACGGCGCGGTCCTGCTGGTCGGGCGCGAGGGCGGTCCCGAGGAGCGCCTGGTCCCGGCGGCCGGCTTCGAGCTCGAGACGGTCCGCCCGCGGCGCGGATCCGGCGCATTCCTTATGTGTTGCACGAGAAGGACGTTCGCCCCGGCCTGGCGACGCGGTACTTCGCCGCCTCGGCGGCGGCCGTGTGCACGACCCTGCCCGGAACGGAGAAAAGGCTTCCCGGCGCGATTCTCACGGGAGTTCCGCTCCGCCAGGAGTTCAAGCCACGCACGCCCGAGGTGCCTCCGCGCCGGCTTCTCGTCACCGGGGGCAGCCAGGGCGCGCGCCGGATCAACGAGGCGGTCTGGTCGGCGCTGGGCGCGCTGTGCGAGAGGTTCGAGGAGGTCATCCACGTCGCCGGCGAGCAGGGCGCCGAGGGCGTGAAGGCGCAGGCACGCGACCGCTACACCGGCCTGACGTTCACAGACGACATGGCGGGGCTGATGGCCCGCGCGGACCTTGTCATCAGCCGCGCCGGGGTGAGCACGATCGCCGAGGCCGCTGCCGTGGGCCTTCCCATGATCCTCGTCCCGGGGACGTTCGGCGGCGGTCACCAGCTCGAGAACGCCGCCGCGATCGTCGCGGCCGGCGCCGCAATCCGAATTGCGGACGAAGAGTTGACCGGACCCCAGCTCATCGCAGTCCTGGACGGCCTGCCCGGCGAGCACCTGCGGTCGATGGCCGCCGCCTCGGCCGGGTTGGGTCGCCGCGACTCGGCCCAGCGCGTTCTAGCAGTGCTGCACGAGGTGGCGGGTAAGTAGATGCGGGTCCACCTGATGGGCGCCGGCGGGGCGGGCGTTTCCGCGCTGGCGCGGGTCTTCCTCGCGCGCGGCGACGACGTCAGCGGCTGCGACCTGAAGGAAACCGAGACCACCGCCGAGCTCGAAGAGGCGGGGGTGCGGTTCATGGTCGGCCACGACCCCGAGCATGTTCTCGGCCAGGACCTCCTCGTGTACAGCGGCGCGATCAAGAGGTCGGCCGAGCTCGAGGCCGCGCGTGCCATGGGGGTCAGGGTCCTGAGCCGCGCCGAGATGCTCGCGCAGCTGATCAACGAGACCGACTCGATCGCCGTCGCCGGCACTGCGGGCAAGACGACGGTCACGCACATGGTCGGCCACATCCTCGTGACCGCGGGCTACGACCCCACCGTGCTCGTGGGCGACGGATCGAGCGCGCGGGCGGGGCAGTCGGACTGGCTGGTGGCGGAGACGGACGAGTCCGACGGCACCCTGACGCTCCATCACCCCCAGCGCGCGATCGTGACCAACATCGAGCTCGACCATCCCGACCACTTCCGCGACCTGAGCGCGGTGCGGGACCTGTTCCAGTGGTTCATCGAAGGCTTGCCCCAGAGTGGGCTGGCGGTCCTGTGCGCGGACGACGAGCTCGCGCGCGAGCTGAACCCCAGAGCCCGCAAGGTGACGTACGGGTTCCGGCACGGCGCGACCTACCGCTGCGAGCCAGAGCGCCCGTTTCCCATCTATCGCGGAACGGAGCTGATCGGCCACGTAAACCTTCGCCAGCCCGGCCGGCACAACATCCAGAACGCCACCGGCGCGGCCGCCATGGCCCTGGAGATGGGCATCGGTTTCGGCGACGTCGCGGCTGCCCTGCACACGTTTCCGGGCGCGCATCGGCGGATGGAGTTCCTCGGCGTGTTCCAGGGCGGGGCCGTCTACGACGACTACGCCCACCACCCGACCAAGGTGCGCGCGACCATCGAGGCCGCCCGCGAGCTGAGACATCGCAGGCTGGTGGTCGTCTTCCAGCCGCACCGCTACTCGCGACTCCATGCGCTGATGCACGAGTTCGCGCGATCGTTCTCCGGCGCCGACCGCGTCTTCGTCCTCGACGTCTACAGCGCGGGCGAGGAGAACGAGTCCGGCGTCAAGGCGGAGGACCTGGCCCACCAGGTCCCCCAGGGCATCTACGTCGGCAGCTTCGAGAAGGCGAAGGAAGCGCTGTCCGAGATCGTCGGTCCGGACGACCTCGTCCTGCTCATGGGCGCGGGCGACATCAAGAAGTTGGGCGATGAGCTGGCGCACAAGGTCTAGAAAAGTGCCGGGATCAGGATCCTCCCACTGGAACCAGGGTTGAGCTGGAAAACACGGGCAAACACGGCCTGGCTGCGAGGCCTCCCGGGCGTGAAAGAGGCCGAGCCGCTTGCGTCGCGGACGTCGTTCGGGATCGGCGGCCCGGCCGAGTTCTTCCTCGAGCTCGCGCGTCCGGAGGCGATCGAGAATGCGATCCAGGACTGCTGCGAGCGGGACATTCCTTATCTGTTGCTGGGCGCGGGCACGAACCTGCTGGTCGCCGACCGCGGAGTCGAGGGTCTCGTCGTCCGCGTGGTCAATCGGGAGCATGAGGTCGACGGCACGCGCGTGCGCGCGGGCGCCGGGCTGAAGATGATGCGGCTGGCGCGGATCGTGGCCGACGCGAACCTGCGGGGATTCGAGTTCGCCATCGGCGTGCCGGGGACGGTCGGCGGCGCCGTGTACCAGGACGCCGGCTGCTGGGGTCGGGAGCTCCGGGAGGTCCTCGTCGAGGCCGAGGGCTTCGTGCCCGGCAAAGGGCGGCTGACGTGGACGCCGCTCGCGCTGAAGCTCGGCTACAGGACATCCGCGCTGCGGGACGGCGACTTGAGCGGCGCGCTGGTCGTGTCGGCGACGGTGCAGCTTCAGCGCGGCGACGGGGAAGAGGCCAGGCAGCTCATGGCCAGGCTGACGCGCGAGCGCAACGAGACGCAGCCGATCAAGACCAAGAACTGCGGGAGCGTGTTCAAGAACCCGACCGGCGACTCGGCGGGACGGCTCGTCCAGGCGGCCGGGCTGAAGGGCGCGCGCGAGGGCGCGGCCGTGGTCTCGAGCCTCCATGGCAACTTCATCGTCAACGAGGGCGGCGCGACCGCGGTGGAGGTCAGGCGCCTCATCGAGCGGGTGATGGCGGAGGTCAAGCGGCGCTTCGGTATCCAGCTCGAGCCCGAGGTCGAGATGGTGGGCAGGTGGAAGTGACGCCGTGAAGCTCGCCGTGCTGAGAGGAGGGAAGTCGGCGGAGCGCGAGGTGTCGATGCGCTCGGGCGAGCAGGTGGCGAAGGTGCTCCGGGCGCGCGGTCACGACGTGACGCCGGTCGACCTCGATGCGACCACGTGGGACGTGCTGCGCGACGGGGGCTTCGACTGCGTCTTCAACGCTCTGCACGGCCGCCTCGGTGAGGACGGAACGGTGCAGGGGATGCTGGAGCTGCTCGGCCTCCCTTACACCGGGTCCGGCGTGCTTGCCTCTGCCCTGTGCATGGACAAGTCGCGCGCGGGGAAGGTGCTGGCCGGCGCCGGGCTCCACGTCCCCGAGTTCGAAGAGATGGAGGTCAAAGAGGGCATCGCCGCGGACATGGTCGAGAGACTCGTGTCGAAATTCGCCCTGCCCCTTGTCGTCAAGCCGGTGCGAGAGGGATCGACGATCGGCCTGACCATCGCGAAGGACGAGGACGCCGTCGCGGGCGGCCTGGTGCTAGCGGCGCGATACGACCGGCGTGTCCTTGTGCAGAGGTTCGCCGCGGGGACGGAGATCACGGTCGGCGTCCTGGCCACACCCGAGCTCCAGGTCCTGCCCACGCTGGAGATCGTGAGCGAGAACCCCGTTTACGACTACGACGCCAAGTACACCGCGGGCCGCTCGCACCACATCATCCCGGCGCGCATCCCGGAGCCGGCCCGCAACAGGGCCTCGGATGCGGCCGCCCGCGCCTTCACCGAGCTGGGCTGCTCAGGCATGGCGCGGGTCGACATCATCGTCGACGCAGGCGGGACGCCGTGGGTGCTCGAGGTCAACACCGTGCCGGGCCTGACCGAGCTGTCGCTGCTTCCGGACGCGGCCCGCGCGGCGGGCATCGAGTTCGGCGAGCTGTGCATGCGCCTGGTCGACCACGCCGTCGGCCGCCACCAACATCACGTCGGGCCGACCGCGATATGAAGTTCCGTCGCCGCAGCTCCCTTCTGCCGCGGGCGCCCTGGCCCAACGGAATCGAGCGGACCGAGCCGCTGCGCGGCCAGCTGTGGACTCGCTCGGAACGGGCTTTGAAACCGCCCGACGTGCATTGGGCCTGGCGCGTGCTGGCGGCCGCGGCGGCCGGCCTGGAGATCGCCCTGCTGGTCTGGCTGTGGTTCGGCCCCGCGCTGGCGCTGCGCTCGGTCCAGGTGACCGGCGCCCACCACCTGAGCGCAACCCAGGTGAAGGCGGCCGCCGGGATATCGAGCCATGGTTCGGTGATCTCCATCGACGGCGAGTCCGCCCGTGGCCGCCTCCTCGACCAGGTCTGGGTGCGGACCGCGACCGTCGAGCCCCTGCTGCCGGGCACAGTGGTGATCCAGGTCAGCGAGTGGGAGCCGGTGGCGGCATATCACGCCGGACCGTCGACCCGGCTGTACCTGCTCTCCAGCCAGGCGGTCGTGCTCGGGCCGACTCCGAGCGCCGGCGGCCTGGTCGACATCCAGGGGCCGGCCGGAGGCGAACCACACGCCGGCGAGCGCGCCCTCGACCCTCAGCTGCTGACCGCGCTGGTGAACATCGAGCGCGGGTTCCCGACCCTGCTCGGCCAGGACGTCGCCGGGTTCATCTTCGACTCCTGCGGCAACCTCACACTGGTCGCCAAGCGCGGTTGGAAGGTTTACTTTGGCCGCGTGCTGACGCCCGAAGAGTTCGCGAGCCTGCGCGACAAGCTGACCACGCTGAAGGCGATCGCCGGCAACGGAAACGTCAACTACGCGTCCTCGGACCTGCTGTACGTCAACGTGATGAACCCCTCCGAGCCCGCCGTCGGATACCGGTCGCGACAACCCGCGCCTGTGTCCCCTTCGCCTGGCGCGAGCCCGCCTCCGAATCCTTGCAAGTAATCGTCGTCGCGATCCTGTTCGCCGTCCTCGGCGTGATCCTCGGCCTGCTCTCGCCGGTGACCATCCCGATCACCTATGCGCGTTACACGGCGGTCGCGCTGCTCGCGGCCCTCGATTCGATCTTCGGGGCGTTCAAGGCCTACATCGCGGGCACGTTCGAGCCGCGGGTGTTCTTCAGCGGCCTGGTCACGAACATGACGCTCGCGGGCGGGCTGACCTACTTCGGCGACAAGCTCGGCGTCGATTTGTCGATCGCGGCGATCGTCGCTTTCGGCGTGCGGATCTTCAACAACCTAGGCGCCATCCGCAGGCATTACCTGTAGCCGGGCGTCCATCCAGCCGCGGAACATGATGTAGCGGCACATCGTCGCGATCAGGTTCGCCGCCGTCAGGGCGGCGACCTCGACGATGTGGGGCGCCGTGGGCACCAGGGTGCGAACCGCCTCGCTCGCCGCGGTCGTCATCGCCAATGCGACCAGGAACGCGGTCATGCCGGCCGCGTAGTCGGCGGCGGCGCCCTGGCGACCCTGGACGCCAAACGTGAAGTGCCGGTTGGCCGCGGTGTTGGCGATCGCGGTGATCACCAGCGCGACGATGTTGGCAAGCCACGGCGCCGCGAGCTCGCGCATCGCGAGGTAGATGAGGCCGTAGGCGAGCGTGCTCGCGATCCCGACCGTGGCAAAGCGGACGAGCCGAGAGGGCCCTGCCCGCATCAAGCGCCACACGCCGCGCAGGTCTTCGAGCGCGGTGGGGAGGAGCCTGACGCGGCTGTCGGGGTCGTCCGTCCAGTCGACCGGGACCTCGTGGATCCTCAGCCCTTCGCGCTGCGCGAGCATGAGGAGCTCGGTGTCGAAGAACCATTGGCGGTTCTCGACACGCGGGAGCAGACGCCTCGCGGTCGCACCGCGGACGGCCTTGAAACCGCACTGAGCATCCTTGAAGCGGGCGCCGAGCGTCAGCCGGAGAAGCGCGTTGTAGCAGCGCGAGATGAGCTCGCGCTTCATGCCGCGGCGCACGCGTGCCCCGGACGAGAGGCGGCTGCCGATGGCCACGTCGCTGTGGCCGCTGATGAGCGGCGCGACCAGGGGAAGCAGGGCATCGAGGTCGGTGGACAGGTCGATGTCCATGTAAGCCACGACCTCGGCGCGGCTGAGCAGCCACGCCGCCGCCAGCGCACGGCCCCGGCCCAGTTCGCTGATTCGCATGTAGCCCACGCCAGGGACCGTCTGGGCCAGGCGCTCACCCGTCGCCTGGGTGCCGTCGGTGCTGGCGTTGTCGGCGATGGTGACTGTGGCGTGGAACGGGAAGCGAGCGTCGAGATAGGCCCGCAGCCGTCGGACGCTGCGCTCGAGGTCGCGCTCCTCGTTGTAGACCGGAACCACGATTTCGACCGTGGGCTCCCTGACCACCGCGAGTGCTGCCCGCTCCACGCCAAGGACGATCCGCCCGGCGGCTGGGTCCGATCTGCGAGGTGGCTGAGAAGTTACTTGGAGCGCGCGGCGCCCGACAGTGTGCCGAAACCGGGCAGATCGGGGTGGAATTGGCCCTGTTTCAGCACACTGTGCGCCGAGCGACCGGGCACTCCCATCTCGCGTTAAGCAGGCATCAACTGAGGCTGGCATCGTGCAGAATCTCCGCGCGATGGCCGCCCCGCCGATCGGCACCCCTCCTCTGTCGCCCGACGGCAACTACTGGTGGGACGGCCGCGCCTGGCAGCCCATGCCTTTCCCGGCCGCCGCGGCGCCCGTGCCGCCCGCGCCGGCCCCCGTGCCGGCGGCCGGTCAGCCCACGTGGCTCGACCAACCCCTGCCCGCCTCGTTCGCCGCCGGGCCTCCCGCCCCGGTCGTCGATCAGCCCGTGTACGCCGCCCCGGCGCCGGCCTGGAGCACCCCAGCTCCGCCGCAGTCGCGGATGTGGATCTATGGCACCGGCATTCTGCTGATGGTCGTCATCGGGATCGGCGGTTATGCCGCGTACGGCGCGCTGAAAGCACCTGACAACACGGCCGCCGTGCAGGTCACGCCTTCGCCGGTGATCTCCGACTACGAGCGGGCTGACCGGTTCCTCAACGTCGACCTCGGACCTGCCCTGGTCGAGACGAACCAGGCTATGCCGGCCATCACGAAGAACTGCACTTCAAGCCTGCCGCCCCCCTGCAGGGATGCCCTGGTCACGCTCAACAAGGCCATGATCGACCTCAACACCGCCATGGCCAACAACCAGCGCGACATCCCGGTGTGCATCGGGCGTCAGGTGGGGCAGTTCAAAGACGACTGGAACGGCATGGAGCAAGGCATCTCGCAGGCGATCGGCGGCTTCGACGCCGGCAACCGGACCCTCATCCTCGAGGGCCTGCAGAAGTTCGCCGCCCTCGCCCAGTACCTGAAGCCTGACGTCGACCGGATCAACACGGCGATGAAGGCCTGCTCGAAGACGGTCTGAACCACAAGCGCTAGGCGCGGGGAGGGGCCAAACCACAAAATCTGGCCCCGCAACGGTCCTTCAGCCGATATAATCCCGGCAACCCGCCCTCGCTATCAGATCGTTTCAGGAGGCGTTCCAGCACAGTTTTGCCGCGGCGGAAGAAAACCGTCGGTCTCGACCTGGGCACGTCCCGGGTCGCGGTCGTCATCGCAGAGTCCGACGAACCGGGGACCCCCGTGGTCATCCTCGGTGTGGGCGAAAGCCCTTCCGACGGTCTGCGCAAAGGCGTGGTGGTCAACCTGGACAAGACGATTGCATCCATCCAGGCCGCGACCGTCGCGGCCGAGCGCATGGCCGGACACCGGATCGAGTCCGTGGTCGTGTCCCTTAGCGGCACGCACCTCTGGAGCCAGAACTCGACCGGGGTCGTCGCCGTGGCCCACCCCGACCATGAGATCAGCGAGGACGACGTGCAGCGAGTGGTCGAGGCGAGCCGGGCGATCAGCGTCGCGAGCGACCGCCAGGTCATCCACGTCATCCCTCGCGCCTACACCGTCGACGGCCAGGACGGCGTGCGCGACGCGGTCGGCATGACCGGCCACCGGCTCGAGGTCGAGACCAACATCATCACCGGCGCCCAGACCGCGGTCCAGAACGTGATCAAGTGCGTGCACGGCGCGGGCTTCGACGTCGAGGACGTCGTCTGCGCGGGCCTCGCGGCGGGCGAAGGTGTGCTGACGCCGCAGGAGATCGAGCTCGGCGTCTGCCTGGTCGAGATCGGCGCCGGGACCACCAACGTCGTCGTCTTCAACGACGGCAGCGCAAGGCATCTCGCGGTTCTGCCGGTTGGCGGCAACCACGTCACCAGCGACATCGCCATCGGGTTGCGGACGACGCTCGACGAGGCCGAAAGCCTCAAGCTCAACTACGGCCACGCGCTGCCCGACGTGATCGACCACGGAGAGAAGGTCGAGGTCCGGCAGGTCGGCGGCGACCGGATCCAGGCCCTGCCCAGGCGTTTCCTGGCCGAGATCATCGGCCCGCGCATGCTCGAGATCTTCCAGCTGGCGCGCGAGGAAGTGAGGAAGAGCGGTTTCGACCAGCTGCTGCCGGCCGGGGTCGTCGTAGCGGGCGGAGGCTCGCGGCTGATGGGCACGATGGACGCCGCTCAGTCGGTTTTCAACACGGCCTCGCGGCTCGGCCAGCCGATCGCGCTGGCGGGTCTCGCCGACAAGGCCCACGGGCCCTCGTTTGCCGTCCCGGCCGGGCTGGTGAAGTGGGGCGCGCGCGACCGCGGTCACTCGACGACGCGGCAGCCGGTCACTTTCGGCAACACGTATCAAAAAACAGTGAGGTGGCTGCGAGATTTTTTCTAGAGAACACACCAAGAACCAGCTTGAGCTCGCCATGGCCAGAGCACATTCGAAGGAGGACCACCTGATCGTCATGAAAGAGAGCGAGTTGCACGAGGGGCGGGCACGGATCAAGGTCGTCGGCTGCGGCGGCGGGGGCGGCAACGCCGTCAACCGCATGATCTCGAAAGCCCTCAAAGTCCAGTTCATCGCCGTCAACACCGACAAGCAGGCGCTCGAGCGCTGCCAGGCCGACATCAAGGTCCAGATCGGCAACAAGATCACGCGCGGCCTGGGCGCGGGCGGCGACTGGACGCGCGGCCGAGACGCCGCGGACGAGAGCCGGACGGAGCTGTCCGCGGTCGTCCAGGAGTCGGACATGGTCTTCATCACCGCCGGCATGGGTGGTGGCACGGGCACCGGTTCGGCGGCCATCATGGCCGAGCTTGCGAAGGAGGCGGGCGCGCTGACGATCGGTGTCGTGACGCGGCCGTTCTCGTTCGAGGGCCGGATCCGCAACGACACCGCCGAGGAGGGCATCAAGGCCCTGCGCGGCCAGGTCGACGCGCTCATCGTCATCCCCAACGACCGGCTGGCCCAGGTCGCCAGCTCCAAGACCACGCTAGAGGAAGCGTTCCGGATGGCCGACGACGTCCTGCGCCAGGGTGTGCAGGGCATCTCGGACCTCGTGACTCAGCCGGGCGTGATCAACCTCGACTTCGCCGACGTGAAGGCGATCATGGAGAACGCCGGCGAGGCGCTGATGGGCATCGGCCACGGTGCGGGCGACAGCCGCGCCGAGGACGCCGCCAAGCAGGCGGTGTCGAGCCCGCTGCTCGAGACGTCGATCGACGGCGCCAAGGGCATTCTTTTCAACATCACCGCCGGCAAGGACATCACCCTGCAGGAGGTCCAGAAGGCCGCCGAGATCGTTCGCGCGGCGGCCGACCCGGGCGCCAACATCATCTTCGGCGTCGTCCGTGACGACACGATGGGCGGGGAGATCAAGATCACCGTCATCGCCACCGGCTTCGGTGGCAAGACGCAGCAGGAAGCGAGGCAGGAAACGAGCCGTCGTACGATCGAGCGGCCCGAGTTCGGTCGCGAAGAGCTCGGCGACATCAACATCCCCGCGTTCCTGCGCAACCGGATGTAGTTCAAAAGAGGTTTTGCTTGCGTTGCCCGTACTGCGGTCACCACGACCTGAAGGTGGTCGACTCGCGCGACTCGGAGGTCGGCGAGGCGATCCGCCGGAGGCGCGAATGCCTGCAGTGCGGGCAGCGATTCACCACTTATGAGCGCATCGAGACCGTGCCGTTCTTCGTCACCAAGAAGGACGGCCGGCGCGAGGACTTCGACCCGCAAAAGCTCTTCAACGGCCTGAAGAAGGCAACCGAGAAGCGCGACATCTCGCCCGAGCGGTTGCGGGCGATCGTCGACGACATCGAAGCGGAGCTGCGGCGGTCGGGTCGCGTCGAGATCCCGAGCCAGGAGATCGGCGAGATGGTGATGGAGCGCCTCCGCGACCTAGACGAGGTCGCGTACATCAGGTTCGCCTCGGTCTACAGGGAATTCATGGACCTACAGCAGGTCAAGCGGGAGATCGAGCAGGTACTGAGCTCCCGGCGTTCGTAACCTTTTCGGCAATGCTGTCACACCGGTTAGTCGCGACTATCCGTGCCTTTCCCGGCCGAGAACCCCGGTTAGTCGCGACTATCCGTGTCTTTCCCGGCCGAGAACCCCGGTTAGTCGCTGCGATTTCTAGGGGTCAATGCACCACCTCAAGTGATACAGGAGCGTGAAGCTCTTTGAGGGAGGTGGAGGATGACGACGAGAATGCCCATGACGGAGGCAGACAAGGCCGAGGTCTGGACGCGGCGAGCACGGGGTGAGCCGGTTCCGATGATTGCCCGGCACATGGGTCGTGACCGTGGCACGGTGTGGAAGGTGGTGACGGCGACCGGTGGTATTCCCCCCAGAGCGCCGCACCGCTCACGCCGCGAGTTGACGCTTGGAGAGCGAGAGGAGTTGTCGCGCGGCCTGGCGATGGGCGAGTCCTGCCGAGCACTGGCGCGGCGGCTAGGCCGCGCTGCCTCCACGGTATCGCGGGAGGTGCATCGGAACCGAGGCCGACAGAGCTATCGAGCGGCCGATGCCGATGGAGCCGCAGTCCGTCGACGCCGGCGGCCGAAGGCGGGCAAGCTCGCGCTTTCGGCTCAGCTCCGCGCCGAGGTCGAGGCACGGCTGCAACTGCGTTGGTCGCCCAAGCAAATTTCTGCCTGGCTGAAGCGAGAGTATTCAGAGAGCCCTCAGATGCAAATCTCACACGAGACCATCTACGTATCGCTCTACGTCCAGGGTCGCGGCTCGCTGCGAGCCGAGCTCACCAAGCACCTGCGCTCCCGGCGGACCTACCGGCGGGCCAAGAACGAGATCCGGCGCCAGGGTCCCAAGATGCTGCCCGACCCGATCATGATCAGCGAGCGCCCGGCGGAGGCGAATGACCGAGCCGTACCCGGGCATTGGGAGGGTGATCTCCTGTTGGGCACTCCGACCACCGCCATCGGCACGCTGGTCGAACGCAGTACGCGCTACGTGATGCTCTTTACCTTGACCCGCGGGCCTCGAGCTGAGGCCGTGCGCGAGGGCATCGCCGCCAGCATCGTCAAGCTGCCGCTCAGCCTCCGCCGCTCTCTGACTTGGGACCAGGGCGCCGAGATGTCGCAGCACCAACGCTTCACAGTCGAGACGGGCGTCGCCATCTACTTCTGCGACCCCGGGCGACCTTGGCAACGCGGCACCAACGAGAACACCAACGGCCTCCTCCGCCAATACTTTCCGAAGGGTCGAACTCTGGCTCATGTGACCCAGGCCGAGCTTGACGCCGTCGCCGACCAGCTCAACGGACGGCCTCGTGAAACCCTGGGTTGGCGAACGCCCGCTGAAGCTCTCACCGAGCTCTTGAAACAATCTGCTGCGTCCTAGTGGTGCGACGACCCATTGAGACCGCCCGGACTAT
>VBHA01000013.1:8991-21239 GCA_005889495.1 Chloroflexota bacterium | reverse complement strand
CGAACCAGGCCGAGCTGGCCCGCCTCATGGTCGGGCGGAGCGTCCTGCTGCGGGTCGACAAGGGCGAGGCGAAACCGGGAGAGGTCCTGCTCCAGCTGAAAGACCTCACCGTCCAGGACGACCGCCACCAGGTCGCCGTCGACAACCTCAGCCTGGAGCTCCGCGCGGGCGAGATCCTCGGCATCGCCGGGGTGGAGGGCAACGGGCAGAACGAGCTGGTGGAGGCGATCGTCGGCCTGCGGATGCCGCGCTCGGGCACGATCCACCTCGCGGGCCGGGACATCACCCACGCCAGCACCCACAGCACCCTCGAGTCGGGGCTCGGCTTCATCCCGGCGGACCGGCACCGCATGGGCATCGTGCTCGAGCTGCCGGTGTCGGACAACCTCGTCCTCTCGAGGTTCGACAGGCCGCCGTTCGCGCGCTGGATCGTGCGCTCGTTCGACGCGGTCCGCGAGTACGCGGCGAGGCTGATCAAGACATTCGACATCCGCACCCAGGGCCCCGACCAGCGCGCCGGATCGCTGTCCGGCGGCAACCAGCAGAAGCTCGTCGTCGCGCGGGAGATCGGCACCCAGCCCAAAGTCCTGCTCGCCAGCCAGCCCACGCGCGGCGTCGACGTCGGTTCGATCGAGTTCATCCACCGCAGGCTGGTCGAGGAGCGCGACAACGGCATGGGCGTGCTGCTGGTCTCGTCCGAGCTCGACGAGGTGCTTTCCCTTGCCGACAGGATCGCCGTGGTCTACCGAGGTCGGGTGGTCGCCACGTTCGACCAGAAGGAGGCCGACCGGGACCGGATCGGGCTGTTGATGGCCGGCGCCGCGTGAAGCTCGACCGGGCGCTGCGGAGACGGCTTTTCGAAGCGGTCGTCCTCCCGGTGCTGTCGGTCGCTTGCGGTTTCGTGGTCGCCGGCGTCGCGGTCCTGCTCACCGGCAACGATCCGATCGCGGCGTTCACCGCCCTGTTCCAGGGCGCCTTCACCAACGACCGGGCGTTTGGCGAGACGCTGGTGGCGACGATCCCGTACATCTTCCTCGGCCTGGCGGTGGCGCTCGGGTTCCGCGCCGGCCTCTTCAACATCGGGGCCGAGGGCCAGTTCTACCTGGGCGCGATCTTCGGCGTGCTCGCGGGCAACCACCTCCAGGGGCTGCCGGGCATCCTCCACATCCCGGTCGCTCTCGCCTTCGGGATGCTCGGTGGATTCCTGTGGGCGGCGATCCCGGGACTTCTCAAGGCTCGCTTCGGGGCCCACGAGGTGATCACCACCATCATGCTCAACTACGTCGCCTTCCAGCTGACCGACTTCTTGATCAACCAGGGGCCGATGTCGGATCGGCATTCGACGGCCCCGCGCACTCCGTTCATCGACGCCGGCGCCCAGCTGCCGATCCTCTTTGCGGGCAGCCGCCTCCACGCGGGCCTGATCCTGGCCCTCCTGGCCGTCCCCGTGGTGTGGTTCCTGATCGAGCGCACAACGATTGGATTTCGGATCCGGACGGTGGGCTTCAGCCAGGGCGCCGCGCGGGCGGCGGGCATCTCCGTCGCATGGACGCTGGTGGTGACGATGGGCATCTCCGGCGCGCTCGCGGGCCTGGCCGGCTCCGACGAGATCCTCGGCGTCTCCCACTACATGCCTTCGTCCTTCTCGGTCGGCTACGGCTTCGACTCCATCGCCGTCGCGCTGCTCGCTCGCAGCAACCCGTGGGCGATCCTCCCCTCCGCGTTCCTGTTCGGCGCGATGCGAAACGGCGCCGCGTTCATGCAGCTCGAGACCCAGGTTTCGGCGGACCTGATCTCGATCGTGCAGGCGATCGTGATCATGTTCGTCGCCGCGCCGGCGATGGTGCGGTGGATCTTCCGCCTGCGCGAGGTGCCCGCGGGCGGCATCCAGATCACGCAGCGCGAGACGGCGGGGGTGACCTCCGAGACATGAGCGACCTCCTCTCCCACCTCGACGTCGCGGGCTTCATCGTGGCCACGCTCGTGGCCGCCACGCCGCTGACGCTGGCGGCGATGGGTGGGGTCATGAGCGAGCGCTCAGGCGTCGTGAACATAGCGCTCGAAGGCATCATGCTCACCAGCGCCTTCGCCGGCTACGCCGCGGCGGTCGCCACGCACAACCTGTGGCTGGGCGTCCTCATCGCCATCATCGCAGGCATGCTGATCGCCGGTCTCCACGCGTTGCTCTCGATCCAGTTCCTGGTCGACCAGATCGTCAGCGGCACCGTGATCAACATCCTCGCGATCGGGATCACGGGCTCGTTCTATCGGACCTACATCCAGAACTCTGAGCTTGCCGGCACGGGGGTGCTGCCCGCGCTCCGCCTCAGCTTCCTGCCCAACTCGCCTTTCATCGGAGTCATCACGCTTGCCGCCCTCGCCCTGATCCCGGTCGTCCATTTCGTGCTGTTCAACACCGTGTTCGGGCTACGCACGCGCGCCTGCGGCGAGCATCCGCTGGCGGCCGAGACGGCGGGCATCAACGTGTACCTGGTGCGCTACTCCAACGTCATCCTGAGCGGCGCGCTCGCCGGGCTTGGGGGCGCGTACTTCACGCTGCAGCAGATCGGCAACTTCCTGCCGAACATGACCGGCGGCCGTGGCTTCATCGCCCTCGCGGCCATGATCTTCGGCCGGTGGAGCCCGGTCGGCGCCTTCCTGGCATCGCTGCTGTTCGCCGGCGCCGACGCCCTCAGCGGACGGCTGCAGATCTCGGGCGTGACGCTGCCGTATCAGATCCTGGGCATGCTGCCTTACGTGTTGACCATCGTGGTCGTCGCCGGGGCCGTGGGCCGCGCCGTCGCGCCCGCCGCCGATGGCAAGCCCTACAAGAAGGGCGGCTGACGAACCCGCTCGAAGTCATCGGCCGCAAGCGCGACGGTGGCGAGCACTCACCCGAAGAGATCCAGATCCTGCTCTCCGGCTACGTCCGCGGCGACGTCCCGGACTACCAGATGGCCGCCTGGCTGATGGCCGTATGCATCCGGGGGATGTCCGCCGCCGAGACCCTTGCGCTCACCGAGGCGATGGTCGCCAGCGGCGAGGTCCTCGACCTGAGCGCCATCGAGGGCATCAAGGTCGACAAGCATTCGACAGGCGGAGTGGGCGACAAGGTGACGCTCGTGGCCGGGCCCCTGGCGGCAGCGTGCGGCGTGAAGGTGCCAAAGCTGAGCGGGCGCGCGCTCGCCCACACGGGCGGAACGCTGGACAAGCTCGAGTCGGTGCCTGGCCTGACCGTCGACCTGGACCCGGAACGGTTCATCAAACAGGTGCGCGAGATCGGGATCGCCGTGGCGGCGCAGTCACCGCGCATGGTGCCGGCCGACAAGCTGCTCTACGCGCTGCGCGACGTGACCGCCACCGTGCCGTCGATACCGCTGATCGCCTCCAGCGTGATGTCCAAGAAGATCGCGGCCGGCGCGGACGCGATCGTCCTCGACGTCAAGTTCGGCCGTGGCGCCTTCATGGCCGACGTCGGGGCGGCGGAGGAGCTCGCGCGGGAGATGGTCACCCTCGGAGAGGGCGCGGGGCGGCGCACGGTGGCGCTCGTCACGGCGATGGACAACCCGCTGGGCAGATCGGTGGGCAATGCGCTCGAGGTGCGGGAGGCGCTCGACGCGCTGGCGGGCGAGGGCGACGAGGAGCTCCTCGAGGTGTGCTTGAGGGTGACGCGCGAGATGTGCGCCATCGCGGGGGTGGCGGCCGACGTCGAGAAGGTGCTGCGGTCGGGGGCGGGACGGGAGAAGTTCGAGCGCATGCTGGCCGCGCAAGGCGGGAGGCTCGAGCAAGGACTGCCTTCGGCCGCGGTCAAAGCCGCGATCGATGCGGACCGAGACGGTTTCGTCGAGGCGGTCGACGCGCTGGAGATCGGGCTATGCGCGGCGGAGATCGGCGTGGGCCGCATCCGCAAGGAGGACAGGGTCGACCCGGCGGCGGGATTCGTGATCGAAGCGCCCGTCGGCGCCCGCGTCCGCAAGGGCGATCCCCTGGTCGTCGTGCACGCGCGGTCGCAAGACCTGGTCGAACGGGTCGCGAGTCGTGTGCGCAACGCGTGGAGCATCGTCGAACGCGAAGTCCGTAAGCCGCCTCACATAGTCGCGCGGGTGGACAGAGACGGAGTCACAAAGGCGGGCTAGTATTCGCCCGATGGCCGTCAAGGACGCGAAGAAATACCACATCGGTCTCGGACCCGGTGACGTCGGAAACTACGTCCTGGTCCCTGGAGATCCGTTCCGGACGCCGCTCGTCGCCAGGTTCCTGGACGGCGCACGCGAAGTGGCGTTCAGCCGCGAGTACCGCACGTTCACCGGGAGCGTCGACGGCGTCACGGTCTCGACGATGTCCACTGGGATGGGCGGCCCTTCGGTCGCGATCGGCATCGAAGAGCTGCATGAGCTCGGTGTCCACACGCTGCTGCGCGTCGGCACGTGTGGCGCGGCCCAGCCCGAGATCAAGATGGGCGACCTCGTCATCAGCCTTGCCGCGGTCCGGTCCGAAGGCACGCCGACCGGCTACGTGCCCCTCGAATATCCCGCGGTGGCGTCCCTGGACGTCGTCGAGGCGCTGATCGAGGCCGCGGCGGCGGCCGGCGCCAAATACCACGTCGGAGTCACCCGCTCGGTCGACGCGCTGTATTCCGACCTCATGCCGGACCTCATGCCGCGTCCGCACGTGCGCGAGGAGCTGGAGATGTGGGCCCGGGCGGGCATCCTCAGCAACGACATGGAGGCGTCGACGCTGTTCGTGGTGTCGCGGCTGAGGAAGATGCGCGCCGGCTGCGTCAACCTGTGCGTCGACGAGCTGGGCGCGGGCGAGATCCATCATGTCGACCCGTCCTACATGGACCGGATGCTGAAGATTTCCGTCGACGCGATACGCCGCCTGATCAAACGTGACGCTGCACGTCAGTAAGCACCCGCTGGTCGGCGACAGCCTGCGGGGGCTGCGCGATAGCACGACCGAGCCGGAGGAGTTCCGGACCCTCGCGCGCAACGTGATCACGATGCTTCTCTACGAGGCGACGGCCGACCTGCCGGCAAGACGTGGCAGAGTCCGGACGCCGCTCGCGGAAGCCGACGCGATCGAGCTCGACGCCGAGGTGGTCGCCATCCCGGTGCTGCGTGCCGGGCTGGGCCTGCTGGCCCCTGTCCTGGAGCTGCTGCCGCGTGTCAGCGTGGGCTACATCGGCCTGGAGCGGGACGAGGAGACCGCGGTCGCGCGCATCTACTACAACAAGCTGCCGCGCCTGCAGGGCAAGGTGCCTCTGCTGCTCGACCCCATGCTCGCGACGGGTGGTTCCGCGGCGCAGGCGCTTGACCTGATCAAAGAGGCCGGGGGCCGCGACGCGCGAATGATCTGCATCGTCGCCGCGCCCGAGGGGGTCAAGGTGCTGGCGGACAGGCATCCCGAGGTCGACGTGTACACGGCGGCACTGGACGAGCGCCTGAACGACAAGGCGTACATCGTGCCGGGGTTGGGGGACTTCGGCGACAGGTTGTTCGGGACCGGGAACTAGGTTCTCGAGCGGCCCCATCCCCGCCGCAAGCGGCGGTACTTCCCCATAAATGGGGAAGACCCGGGCCTGGGGGACTTCGGGGACCGGTTGTTCGGGACGGGCTGACTGACGGCGACAACCTCGGATAGTCGCGACTATCCGTGACTTTCGGCGCGCAATCTACCGGTTAGTCGCGACTATCCGTGAGTTTCGCCGCGCAATCTGCCGGTTGGTCGCGACTATCCGAATTTGGCGCTGTGGGCGGTGGCGTTGCATGCGCGCAGCTCGGCGTCGGTCATGCCCTGCTGCGACATGAGGTCGAACTCGTGCGTCAGGGTCGTGTCCGCGACGGTGCGGGAGTCGGTGCTGATCGTGCACCGCACGCCGGCGCGGACCAGGGACGGCAGCGGGTGGTCGGACAAGGCCTGCACGGCTTTGCACTTCCAGTTTGCCGTCGGGCACATGTCGAGCACGATTCCCTCGGTGCGAACGCGATCGACGATGCGCGGGTCGCGCGCGCCGATCACCCCGTGGGCGATCCGCTCAACGCCGAGCCTCAGCGCGTCCTCGACGTTCGCGGGGTCGCCTGCCTCGCCGGCGTGGCACGTGAGATGGAGTCCCGCCGCGCGCGCCGCCGCGAATGCCGGCGCCTGGGGCGAGGCGGGAAAGCGTACCTCGTCGCCGGCGAGGTCGAACCCGACGACGCCCTTGCCGGCAAATCTCCCGGCGACCTTCGCCAGCTCGACGTTCACCTCCGGCGTGTCCTGGCGCATCGCGCAGACGATCGCGACCGCGTTGATTGGCGCCGCGTCGAGGCCTGAGAGCACCGCGCGGATGACCCGCTCCACCGACAGGCCCTGCCGCAGGTGCAGCCCCGGCGCCCAGCGGACCTCGAGGTAATCGATGTTCTCGGCGGCCGAGTCGAGGCACACCTCCAGGGCGATGCGCTCCAGCGCGGCTTCGGTCTGCATGACCGCGATGGCGGGCTCGAAGTAGGTGATGTACTCCGCCTGGCTCGGGCAGTCGTCCGGCGCGACCATGCGCAGCCCCTGCTGCCCGGCCAGCTCCTCCGCCGTCGACCGCCGCACCGCGCCGTCGAGGTGCGAGTGCAGCTCGGCCTTCTTCCAGCCGAGGTAGGGGGAATCGGCTATGTCAGGGCGTAGATGTGGGGCAGCTCGCGATACAGCCCGGCGTAGTCGAGCCCGTAGCCGATCACGAAACGGTCGGGGATGACGAAGCCCGTGAAGTCGATGTTCACCTCGACCTGCCTGCGTGCGGGCCGGTCGAGCAGAGCCGCGAGGCGCACCGATGACGCGCCCAACTTACGGATGCGCTTTGCCACCGCGTTGACGGTGACGCCCGAGTCGATGATGTCTTCGACCAGCAGCACGTGGCGGCCGACCAACGGTCCTTCCACCATGTGCGCGAGCCTCAGTCGTCCGCTGCTCGACGTGCCCGTGGGGTAGCTCGACGCGCGGACGAACTCGAGCTCGGCCGGAATGCTGAGGCTGCGGAGCAGGTCCGCGGCGAAGACCGTGGCGCCCTTGAGGATCACGACCATGACCAGGGGCGTATCGATGTCGGCGTAGACGTCGGAGATGTGCCGGCCGAGGCGATGAACGCGGCGGGCGATCTGGGCGGCCGAGATCATCGGCCTGGGATTGCGGGCCCTGTCCAGCGCAAGTCCCGATGTCTCAGTCGGGGCCGGCTGGGTCAGAACCTCAGTCATGCGAGAGGAATTTTACTTGGCCTCAAACGCCTATGGGGTGCCAGACGGTCTTCATCTCCATGAATGCGGCGATGAGGTAGGGGCTCATCTCGCTCTCTGTGAGCTTGATCACACGCTTGACGTTGCCTGCCGCCGATTCCTCGATCGACTTGATCTCATCGGCGGTGCATCCCACGGTGTCGATCGCGTTGACGTCCATGTGCGAGGCAAGCCAGGGCAGCAGCTCCTTGCGCTGGCCGCTGATGATGTTGACAACGCCCGCGGGGAAATCACTCGTCGCGAACACCTCGGCCAGGGTCAGGGCCGCCAGGGGGTTGGACTCGGCGGCCAGCGCGATCGCCACGTTGCCGCCGCACAGAACCGGCGCGATCCGGCGGACCAGGCCGAGCAGCCGCGGCTCCTGCGGCGCGACGATGCCGACCACCCCGGTCGGTTCGGGGATCGTGAAGTTGAAGTAGGGCCCGGCGACGGGGTTGACGGTCCCTGTGACCTGGGGGAGCTTGTCGGTCCAACCCGCGTACCAGACCAGGGTCTCCACCGACTGGTCCAGCTCGCGCCGGGCGCGTGGTCCTCCGCCGAGGAGCTCGACGAACTGCGCGGCCCTGCCGTCCAGCATCTCCGCCGCGCGGTAGAGGACCTGGCCGCGGTTCATGGCCGTGCGGCCGGCCCAGCCTGGGAACGCCGTCCGGGCGGCGCGGACCGCGTCGCGGAGATCCTTGCGCGATCCCCGCGGCACGTTGACCTTGCCGCCGTCTGGGCGGTAGGCGCGGCCGGACTCGGAGCGCACGAACTCGCCGTTGACGAACAGCTTGTAAGTCTTGCGGACGTCCATCTAATGCAGCTCCACGTATGGCAGCAACCCGTGGACGCCGCCCTCGCGGCCGTAACCCGATTCCTTGTAGCCGCCGAAAGGCGATGTCGGGTCGAACCGGTTGAAGGTGTTCGCCCAGACCACACCCGCGCGCATCCGCTCCGCCATCCACAGGATGCGCGAGCCCTTGTCGGTCCACACGCCCGCCGACAACCCGTAGGGAGTGTTGTTCGCCTTCTCCACCGCCTCGTTGGGCGTCCGGAAGGTCAGCACGGACAGCACCGGGCCGAAGATCTCCTCCCGCGCGATCCGGTACGACTGCGAGACGTTGGTGAACAGCGACGGCGGGAACCAGAATCCACGCTCGGGCAGCACGCAGGGTGGCTGATACAGCTCTGCGCCCTCTTCGACCCCTGACTCGACGAGGCCCTGGATCTTCTCCAGCTGGGCGCGCGAGTTGATGGCGCCGATGTCCGTGTTCTTGTCCAGCGGGTCGCCGAGGCGAAGCGTCGACAGGCGGCGCTTCAGCTTCTCGAGCAGTGGCTCGGCGATCGACTCCTGGACGAGGAGACGGCTGCCGGCGCAGCACACGTGGCCCTGGTTGAAGTAGATGCCGTTGACGATGCCTTCGACCGCCTGGTCGAGGGGTGCGTCCTCGAAGACGATGTTCGCGGCCTTGCCGCCGAGCTCCAGCGTCAGCTTCTTGCCACTGCCGGCGATCGAGCGCTGGATCAGCTTGCCGACCTCGGTCGAGCCGGTGAATGCGACCTTCTTGACCGCCGGGTGCGAGACGACCAGTGAGCCGGTCTTGCCCGCTCCCGTCACGATGTTGACCACGCCCGGCGGGAGGTCCGCCTGCATGCAGATCTCGGCGAAGACCATCGCGGACAGAGGAGTCGTCTCCGCGGGCTTCAGGACCACCGTGTTCCCGGCGGCGAGTGCGGGCGCGATCTTCCATGCGAGCATGAGCAGCGGGAAGTTCCACGGGATGACCTGGCCCGCCACGCCCAGCGGCCGTGGCTTGCGGTTGGGAAACGCCCACTCGAGCTTGTCGGCCCAGCCCGCGTAGTAGAAGAAGTGCGCCGCGCTCAGCGGGATGTCGACGTCGCGTGACTCCTTGATCGGCTTGCCGCCGTCCATCGTCTCGACGACGGCCAGCTCACGCGAGCGCTCCTGGATCAGCCGGGAGATGCGGAAGAGATAGCGCGCGCGGCGCGAGGCTGAGAGGTGCGACCAGCTCTCGAACGCCTTGCTCGCGGCCTTCACCGCTCGGTCGACGTCGACCTCGTCGGCCTCCGCGACCTCGGACAGCGTCTTCTCCGTCGCCGGGTTGATGGTCGGAAAGCGCTTCTTGCTGTGGGCGTCGACCATGCGGCCGTCGATGAAGAGGCCGTAGCGGGATGCGATCTTGACGTGGTCGATCGCCTCCGGCGCGGGCGCGTACTCGAAGACCTGCGTGGCCAGCTCCGCGGACTGCTTCTTGGTGATCGCCATCGGGTGCCGGCTAATCCACCGTGAAGTAGTCGCCGGACTGATAGGCGCCGCTGCGCTCCTTGTCGATCTGCATCAGCACGTCGTTGAGCAGCGTCGAGGCGCCCAGGCGAAGCCGGTCCGCCGTCATCCACTCGGCTCCGAGCGTCTCGTAGGTGACCACGAGGTAGGAGATCGCCTGCTTGGCGGTGCGGATTCCACCGGCCGCCTTGAAGCCGACCGGGCGTCCGGTCTCGCGGAGGAAATCGCGGATCGCCTCCATCATCACGAGCGCGACGGGCAGCGTGGCCGCGGGCTGCACCTTGCCGGTCGAGGTCTTGATGAAGTCGGCGCCGGCCGCCATCGCGAGGATGCTGGCCCGGCGTACCGCGTCGTAGTTGCCCAGCTCGCCCGTCTCCAGGATCACCTTGAGGTGCGCGTCCCCGCAGGCCTCCTTCACGGCCACGATCTCGTCATAAACCCGTTGGTAGTCGCCGGAAAGGAAAGCGCCGCGGTCGATGACCATGTCGATCTCTTGTGCGCCCGCGCGGACCGCCTCCTCCGTCTCGGCGACCTTGATCGAGGTGAAGCTCTGCCCCGAAGGAAAGGCCGTCGCGACGGAGGCGATGCGCACGCTGCTCCCGCGCAGGTGCTCGACGCAGTCGGCGATCCGCAGCGGGTAGACGCAGACCGCCGCCACGGGCGGGATGGTCGGGTCGCCGGGCTTGGGCCGGACCGCCTTGGCGCACATCGCCGCCACCTTGCCCGGGGTGTCGGCGCCCTCCAGCGTGGTCAGGTCCATGCAGCGGACGGCCAGGTCCAGGGCCCAGAGCTTGGAGGACTTCTTGATCGAGCGCTTGGCCAGCGAGGCCGCTCTCTCGTCGGCACCCACCTCGTCGACGCTGCGGACGCCGCGCATCAGCGAGCCCAGGTGGGTCAGGGAGAGGGCGGTCGCCATGCGGCGATTATGCGACGGCGGAACCTTCGAGCCACCTGGCGCGTCATACAGGGTGGTGGTAAGCACGGCCTCCATGGGTGAGGCGGGGCTGATCGAGGCGGCGCGCGGAGGTGACGAGTCGGCGTTCGACTCCCTCGTCGGACCGCTGATCGATTCCGCGTACAAGCTTGCCGTGGTTTTCCTGCGTGACCCGAACGAAGCCCAGGACGCGGTGCAGGAGGCGACCGTCAGGGCCTGGCGAAGCCTGGGACGGCTCCGCGACGAGGCCGCCGTCCGCCAGTGGTTTTTCGCCATCGTCGCCAACCAGTGCCGGAGCATGCGCCGCGCGCGGTGGTGGTCGGTCGTCCGCCTGGAGTCCATCTCCCGCCGGCAGCAGGACCTCGATGAGAGTCATGACCAGAGGCTCGACCTGGGGCGTGAGCTGTCGAAGCTGCCCGCGACGGACCGCGCCGTCATCTTCCTTTTCTTCTATCTCGACCTCCCGCTGAACGAGGTCGCGAAGGTGTTGAGAATCTCCCCGCAGGCCGCCAAGTCGCGCGTGCACCGCGCGGTGACGAGGCTGCGGCTGGGCATGGTCGAGGTTAAGTCATGAGCGATCCCACGCGCGGACGTGTCAACGCGGCGTTCGACGATGAGCTGGCCGCGACGCCGGTCCCACCCGGTCTTCGCTCCCTGTCGATCCGTGCCGCGGTCGCCGCGCCGCGTCCACGGTCGGGTCAGCCCGCCGTGTTGGCGCTCGTGGCGGCGATCCTGGCCGTGGCGCTCATCGCGACGCTGGTCATCGGCTCCCACGCGCTGCGTACGACGCCGACGCCGGCCGGGTCGACCACGCCACCACCGGCACGTGCTTCCGCCGCCGTCGCCTACGACCAGGCACATGGCGTGATGCTGGTGTTCGGCGGCTCGGGCGAGGCGTCACTGGGCAGCCCGGCACGGGGCGACACATGGAGCTGGGACGGGAAGTATTGGACCGAGCGGCATCCCTCACTCAGCCCCGCGCCGCGCTACTACGCCGCCATGGCGTACGACCAATCGCGCCACGAGACCGTGCTGTATGGCGGCATCGGCGGCCGCACCGCGTACCGGGACACGTGGACATGGGATGGCGTCACATGGCACCAGAAGCATCCGGCGCACGAGCCTGTGTTCGGGTACGGCTGGCAGGCCCCAGTGATGGCCTTTGACCCGGTGTCGCGCGCCCTGCTGCTATCCGGCTTCACGGACGACTACAAGCCGCAGGCCTGGTCGTGGAACGGCACTGACTGGCAGGCGCTCTCGGCGCCCTCGGCCGCAAGCGGCGGGATCCTGGTGTTTCCCGCCGGAAGCCAGCTCCTGACGGTGACCGTGGAGCCGGACCTGGTCGGAGGTCGTTACGTCTGGCAGACCCAGGCCTGGAACGGGTCGGCCTGGATTCCCCTCCAGACCCCGTTCACCCCAGCGTTGAGCCCGATCGCCTCGTCCGCGTACGACGTCGACCGGCGACAGCTCGTCGTGCTCAGCGGCGACACATGGACCTGGGACGGGACGCGGTGGGCTCGACAGCATCCGACGCTCCAGCCGGTCTCGATCGGCTACCTGGTCTACATGCCCGGGCTTCACGAGGTCGTGTCGTGGGGCGACGTCAACAGCAGCAGCAACGGGATGTACGCGTGGGACGGGAAGGACTGGAAGCTGCTCGCCGAGAGCACCACGCCGGCTTCACCGGGTGACGGCGGCAAGGGCGGCTACGTCGGCGTCATGACCTCGGCGGAGGCGGCCGTGACGGTACGACGCGCCGTCACCAACA
>VBHA01000013.1:0-8957 GCA_005889495.1 Chloroflexota bacterium | reverse complement strand
AACTGGCGGGAGACCATGGTCAAGTTTCGAAACGCACTGCCGACAAAGGCCACCGCACGCGGGTATGCGGAGTACTCCGTCTCTGACACCAAGGCGCCCGAGAGTGCGCGCTGGCTCATATGGGTCGAGCCGGGAACCATGACCAACCCGCCGCTCTCCGGTCAAGGCGTGCCCTACTTCCTGAGCGCGAGCGGCTTTACCGACGCCGAGTTCTGGCAGGTCGCAAACTCGTTGAGGTGAGAAGGGCGCTGGCCGCGATGCTGATGCTCGCGGCCTGCTCCTCCGGCGGCGCGGCCCAGGCTTCGCCGTCGCCGAGCCTGGCCGTTGCCTCACCGTCGCCGTCTCCATCTCCGTCGCCTTCTCCCCAGCCGCTGCAGCGCGCCGAGCCCTCGCTTCCAGTCCCTGTCGAGGAGACGGCAGCCGCGGCCGCCGGCGGAAAGCTCTACGTGATGGGCGGCTTCAACGCCGCGGGACAGAGCCTCGCCTCGGTCTACGTCTTCGACGGCACCGCCTGGGCCTCCGGGCCGCGGCTGCCTCTCGGGTTGGACCACCCGTCCGCGGCCACGCTAGACGATCACGTCTACATCGCGGGCGGCCACAGCAACGGCGCCGACAGCGCCCGGCTCTTCCGCCTCGACGGCGATCACTGGACCGCGCTGGCGTCGATGCACAACCCGCGTGGCGGGCATGCGCTGATCGGCCTCTCCGGGAAGCTTTACGCCATCGGCGGCAACACGTCGCGCGGCAACGTCGCGCCGGTCGAGTCGTTCGACCCCACGGCCAACACCTGGACCGTGGTGGCGTCCCTTCCGCAGCCACGCAACCATGTCATGGGCTTCGTCGGCGGAGGCGGAGCCTGTGTCGCCGGTGGACGGTCACCGACCACCGCGCGGGTCGACTGCTTCGACCCGTTCTCGAACGCCTGGTCCAGCGTGGTCAACCTGCCGGTGGCGACGAGCGGGGGTGGCGCGATCGGATTCGAGAACGGGGACGTGATCCTGCTCGGAGGCCAGGACGCCAACGAGACCCGGATCGTCAGCGAGTTCGTCTACGCGACGGCGCAGTCGTGGTCGAAAGCGGGCACGATGCTTTCCCCGCGGCACGGCTTCCAGCTCGCGATGTTCGGCGGCCGCGCCTGGGCCTGTGGGGGAGGCAGCGCGCCCGGGCTGCACCCGGTCGCGACCTGCACCTCACTCGGGGATCCGGCGTCCTTGAATGGCTGAGGTCACAGACACCGCCAGCACCGTGATCGCGATCACCGCGAGGGGAACGCCGTAGTTGAACTCGGGCGTCGTGAGCAAGGAGACGTCGGTGTTCCAGACCTTCTCGAGCAGGAGGTCGCCCAGCTCGACGACCGCATAGAAGACGAGGATCACGACGTTCGCTGCCAGGGCCGCGAACGGGACCGGCTCGCGGACGTACCACAGGAGAGCGGCCAGGGGCACCGCGGCGAGAAACGGCCCGAAGAAGTTGACGATCGACTGCCGCACGACGTCCAGCTCCTGCGCCGGCTGGGCGTGGAGCGCGTAGATCGTGAGGTTCACGTAGCCCATCGGCCAGGGGCGGACGACGATCGAGCCCTGGCCGCCGACCGCATAGATCACGAGCAGGTGCATCACCTCGTGCGCGCCGAAGGCAGCGACGAAGACGAGGACCGAAAGGATGAGCACCCGAAGCCACATGTACGGGGGAATGTATAAATCCTCTGATGCCCGCCGTGCTCGACGCGATCTGGAACACCCTGGTCAGGACGATGGATAGCGCGCCGGGCTCGGAACCTGCGATGGTTCACGATCACCATGAGCACCATCACCACCACTGAGATGCAGCGCGACTACATCAAGGAATACAGCCCCAGCCTTGGCCGCGAGATGGAGCTCCTGCACTTCGGGCACTCCGGACGGCCCCTCCTCGTCTTCCCGACCTCGATGGGCCGCTTCTACCAGTGGGAGGACTTCGGCCTGGTCGGCGCCCTGGCGGACGTCATCGAATCGGGAAGGGTGCAGCTGGTCTGCGTCGACAGCGTCGACGGCGAGTCCTGGTACGCCAGGGACCGGCCGCCCGCCGACCGCGTCCGGCGCCACCTCCAGTACGAGGCCTACCTGGTGAACGAGATCCTGCCGCGCATGCCGGGCTTGCCGGTGGCGTGCGGCGCCTCGTTCGGGGCGCTCCACGCCGTCCTGCTGGCGGCACGGCACCCAACGCGCGTCGGCGGGTTCATCGCCCTGAGCGGAGCCTTTGACACCAACCGGTGGCTGGACGGATACCACGACGACAACACCTACTTCACCAATTTGATGGCCTTTCTGCCTGGCCTGGCGGACGACGCCTACCTGGGGCCGCTGCGGGCTCAGGACCCGAAGGTCATCGCGACCGGGGAGCAAGATCCCAACGTCGAGGACTCGATCAAGCTAGCCAGGCTGCTGGCCGAGAGGGGCGTTCAAGTCGGGCTCGAAATCTGGCCCGGATGGGCGCACGATTGGCCTTACTGGAAGGACATGATGCGCCGCTACATCAGCTGAGGCAAAAGAAAGGAAGGAACGATGGCCCAGAAAAAGATCATCGGTCTGCTGGTCGGACGCGAGAACACGTTTCCGGGCCCGTTCCTCGAGATCGTCAACCGGCGGGGCGCGCCCGAGGGCATCAGCGCCGAGCTGGCCGCGCTGGGCGGCACGCCTGAGCTGGCGGAGCAGCACCACGCCGTGCTGGTCGACCGGATCTCCCACGAGGTGCCCTATTACCGCGCGCATCTGAAGAGCGCCGCGCTCCAGGGCACGACCGTGATCAACGACCCGTTCTGGTGGGAGGCGGACGAGAAGTTCTTCGAGTGCACCCTCGCGCGCAAGCTGGGCGTGGCGGTCCCCAAGACGATCGTGCTGCCGAACAAGCAGTACATCCCCGACATCGACCAGCAGCGCTCGCTGCGCAACCTGCAGTTCCCACTCGACTGGGAGGCGATCGTCCGCTACACGGGGCTGCCGGCGGTGCTGAAGCCGAACACCGGCGGCGGCTGGAAGGACGTCTTCATCGTCAACTCCATCGAGGAGCTGATCACCGCTTACGACCAGACCGGCCTGAAGACGATGATCCTGCAGGAGTTCATCGACTGGGACGACTACGTCCGGTGCATCTGCGTCGGCCGGGAGCACGTGCTGCCGATCCGCTACAACCCGAAAGCGCCGTTTCACGAGCGTTACCAGATCTCGAAGCCGGTCGAGGGCCGGCTGCGGGAGCAGGCGATCAAGGATGCGCGCACGCTGGTCGATGCGCTGGGCTACGACATGGACACCGTGGAATTCGCCGTCCGGGGGGACGTGCTGTACGCGATCGACTTTCTCAACCCGGCCCCGGACTTCGACAACTTCTCGATCAAAGAGGACAACTTCAGCTGGGTGCTGGAAAGGATGTGCGACCTCGTGCTCGGCTACGCGCGGGGCGATGTGCAGCCGCCCTGGCGGGACGAGTACCGCTGGTGGAAGCACATCCAGAAGACCCCCGCGCAGACTCCGATGCAGGCGTGAAAGACCCGGTCGCCGCCTACCACGCGCTGCTCGAAGACGAGCGGCTGACCGCGGCGACCGCGGAAGCCCTGGCCGAGGGACAGCGCGCGAGGCGGTTGATGTTCGGCGAGCGTCCATTGTGCGTGGCGATCCGGCCGCAGCTCCTGACACGCCGCCGCTACGAGCAGGCGGTCAACGCGGCCGAGGGCGTCTTCAGCGCGCTGACGGCGCTGGAGAAGGCGGTGCTGAAAGACGCCGACCTTCGGGCTGAGCTCGGCCTGGAACCGGAGGAGGAGCGGCTGGCGATGGCCGACCCCGGCTTCCGCTCGTCCTCGCCCTCGGTGCGGCTCGACAGCTTCTTCGCCGACGAAGTGCGCTTCGTCGAATACAACGCCGAGTCGCCGGCGGGCATGGCCTACAGCGACAACCTGGCGGCGATCTTCGCCGGCCTCCCCGCCATGAAGGCGTTTCGCAAGCAGTTTCGTGGAGCCTTCCTGCCCACCCGGCGAAGGCAGCTGCGGTCGATGCTGCGCGCTTTCACCCAGTGGGACCGCGGCGCGACGCCGAGCATGGCGATCGTCGACTGGGAGGGTCTTCCCACCGCGCCCGAGTTCGAGATGTTCAAGGCGTTCTTCGAAGAGGCCGGGGTCAAGACCGTCATCTGCGATCCGCGCGCGCTCGAGTTCAGGCAGGGCAAGCTGTACGCGCAGGGGGCGGCCGTCAACCTCGTCTACCGGCGCGTCCTCACCAGCGAGCTGCTCGACCGGGGCGACGAGACCCGGGCGCTTCGCGAGGCGTACGTAGCGGGGGCGGCCTGCGTGGTCAACAGCTTCCGGGCCAAGCTGCTGCACAAGAAGATGAGCCTCGCTTTGCTCTCGGACGACCGCTACGCTCGCCTGTACACGCCGGCCCAGCGCGCGGCCGTCCGCCGCCACATCCCGTGGACGCGGCGGGTCCGGCCCGAGTTGTCTGAGCAGATCGCCCGCGGGCGCGACCACCTCGTGCTCAAGCCCAACGACGAGTACGGCGGCAAGGGCGTGGTCCTGGGCTGGACCGTCGACCAGGCGGAATGGGAGGCGGCGATCCAGGTCGCGACCACGCAGAGCTACGTCGTCCAGGAGGCGGTCGAGATCCCGCGGTTGCCGTTCCCCGTGGTCCTCGACGGGCTGCGCTACCTCGACCTGGCGGTCGATCTGGACCCTTACCTCTTCGACGGCCGGGCGGGCGGGTTCATGACCCGCGTCTCGGCGGCCGCCCTGCTGAACGTCACGGCCGGGGCCGGAAGCGTCGTGCCAACATTCGTGGTCGAGGGAACTGCATGAGTCGAGGCGGCTTTCTGACCGTCGGCGTCGAGGAGGAGTACCAGATCATCGACGCCTCCGGCGAGCTGCACTCGCACATCGACACCCTGCTCGCCCTGGCCGAGCCAAAGCTGGGCGAGAAGGTGAAGCGCGAGATGATGCAGTCGGTGGTCGAGGTCGGGACCACGATCTGCGAGGACGTCGAAGAGGCCCGCGCGCAGCTGGGCGAGATGCGCCAGACGCTGGCCGACCTCCTGCGACCCGAAGGGTTGCGCCTGGCCTGTGCCGGCACCCACCCGACCTCGCGCTGGACGGAGCAGAAGATCACCGACTTCGACCGGTACAAGATGCTCGAGGAGGAGCTGCAGGACGTCGTTCGCTCGCTGGTCATCTTCGGCCTCCACGTCCACGTCGCCATCCCCGACCAGGAGCTGCGCATCGGCGTCCTGAACGAGGCTCGCTATTTTCTTCCGCATCTGCTGGCGCTGAGCACGTCGAGCCCGTTCTGGATGGGCCGCAACACTGGCCTGAAGTCGTACCGCAGCGTCATCTGGTCGAACTTTCCTCGCACCGGGATCCCGCCGGAGCTCAACTCGTTCGACGAGTACGAGAACTACGTGGACCTGCTGGTCAAGACCGGCTCCATCGACAACGGCAAGAAGATCTGGTGGGACCTGCGCGCGCATCCGAGCTTTCCGACGCTCGAGTTTCGGGTGTGCGACATGCCCACACGCCTCGAGGAGACGATCTGCCTCGCCGCCCTGATGCAGGCGATCTGCGCCAAGCTGCTGAAGCTGCGCGCGGTCAACCTCGGATTTCGCAAGTACATGCCGGCCCTGATCGCGGAGAACAAGTGGAGGGCGATCCGTTACGGACTGGACGGCAAGCTCATCGATTTCGGCAAGCAGGCAGAGGTGCCGATGCGCGACCTCGCCCTCGAGCTGGTCGAATTCGTCGACGACGTGGTCGACGACCTCGGGTCGCGCAAGGCGGTGGAGTACATGCACACGATCCTCGCCGAGGGCACGAGCGCCGACCGTCAGCTCCAGGTCCTGCGCCAGACCGGGGACGTGCACAAGGTGGTGGACATGCTGGCGGCCGAGACGGTCGGGGCGCCGGCGGAGCGCCGCTGACTTACGTCGCCGAGTGCCGGCACTGGGAAATTACGCACTCGCGAGTGCACGGGGGTCCGCTTTTTCAATCAAGCGTTTAATTAGCTTGTGACGGTATCGCGGCAGAGCGTCAGCGAGAAGCGGCGGCAGGAGCTCGTCCTGGCCGCCTATCGGGAGATCGCCGCGCGTGGGTTCGAAGGCCTGCGCACGCGCGAGGTGGCGGCCGAGGTCGGCGTCAACATCGCCACGCTGCACTACTACTTCCCGACCAAGGAGTCGCTGATCCGGGCGGTGCTCGACCACGCGATGAACCGCTTCCGGACCACGCTGGCTCCGCATGGATCGCCCACCGACCAGCTCCGCATCTACCTGCGGTCGGTGCGGACCCTCCTGGTCGAGGAGCCTGAGCTCGGGGCGGTCATGGCCGAGCTGGCTCTTCGTTCGGTGCGGGACCGCTCGATCGGGCCGATCATGAACGAGATGTACGACCTGTGGCACGTGACGCTGCGGGGCCTGCTCCGCCGCGCGGTGCGCGAAGGCGGCCTCCGCCCGGAGCTGGACAGCGATGCCGTGGCCGCCCTGATCATCGCCACCTTGACTTCGTTGACGCTCCCGGTGATGGCCGACGCAAGGCGCGGCGACCGCGCGCTGCGCCAGCTGGAGACTTGGTTGGGCGTTTCCCCACGCCGCGCGGCCGTCTCAAGCAACTGATTGATTGGCGTGGTAGCATGAGGGCATGTCAACTGTCATGGAGTCTCAAGCACCCTCGTTCGTCCGCATCTTCAACCCGATCGCCCGCCGGATCCTGAACCGAGGCCCGCTGCTCGGGCCGAACGCCCTGATCACCATCCGCGGCCGCAAGAGCGGCCTGCCGCGCACCACGCCCGTCGCCCTCGTCGACATCGACGGCAGACGGTGGGTCATAGGCACGTTCGGCGAGGTCAACTGGGTCCGCAACCTCCGCGCGGCTGGGCGCGCGACCGTCTCGGTCGGCAGCCGGCGCGACGAGGTCACCGCGACCGAGCTCGTGGGCGACGCCCGGACCGCCTTCTTCCGCGACGTCCTCGGGCCGTACGTGCGCAAGCTGCGGGTGGGCCCGGCGCTGCTGGCGATACTCGGCGCGGGGGACATCCTCAAGGACCCGGCGTCCGCCGCCGCCAGGCGCCCTGTCTTCGAGCTGCGCTCCCTCTAGACGGGCCGGGGAAGCGGCCAGCCCTCCCTGGGCACCTCGAGCACGACCCAGGGGAACCGGAAGTCGAGGACGACGTCGAGGCACTCGCCCCTGGGGACCGCGAGGGTGATCGACCGCCCGTCGCCGGGGAGCTCCAGCTCGTACAGGCCCGGAGGCAGGGGCGCGACGAAGGTGCCGTCCTCGAGCACCCGGACCGTGTACTCGTTTCCCCGCCGGCGGTCGGTCACCGACAGATACGCCGGTGGCGTACCCCGGACGTCGACCTTGCCCGCGATCCCGGTGCCCGGAAACCAGCGGACCACATGCTGGTCCGCGCGATAGCTCACCAGCAGCGCGACGGTCAGCAGCACGGACAGAATCGCCGCCAGGAGGCCGATGACCAGGACCTTCACCCGAGCCTCCTGAGCAGGCGGGGGGCGGCGAGCAGGAGCGCCAGCGCAACGAGGAGGACAGCCAGCAGGATCCCCTCCGGCAGCCAGCTGCGAAAGACGGCGACCCACATAGCCTGGCTCAGCTCGCCCAGCCTGAAGAAGGGTCCGCTGGGCACAACCGTCGCCAGGACGAATGGGCCGATCCTCAAGTCGGTCAGGCCCCATTGCTGGGCCGCGAGAACCAGCGACACAAAACCGATGGCCTGGACGAGGACGGCGACGCAGATGCCGTGCAGGTAGGCGCCAGCGGCGGCAAGGACCCGGTTGCCGCGGATCACGTCCCGGTAGGCCACCGCCGCGCCCATGACCAGGTCGAGCGCAATCCCCAGCCTTCCTGGCATCGCTTCGACCAGGACCTCCATCTCCTGGCCGTAGCGCTTGCGCCACGAGCGCGGGTAGAGACGCAGCAGGCTCTTCACGGCGCCGGCCTCCAGCGGCGATAGCGCCTGGCGCCGGCGGCCAGGCCGCAGGCCAGGGTGAAGACGAACGAGGCGGCGGTGCCCGCTTCGCGAATCGAGACGTCCGGGAAGGGCAGGTAGGTGGCCGGCGCCACCTGGACGAAGCGACCCCCGAGCTCGACCACCAGGCGGAGCTCCAGGATCGAGCTGAACAAGATCACCAGGGCCAGCAGGCTCGCCTCGGCGACGGCCACCGACACGAGGAGCAGCAGGAGGACGGAGACCGCGGCGGCGACCCGGCGCACCGGTCAGGCTCGCTTCAGGCGCCGGAGGCCGGTTGCGACCAGGCCCTTCATGCCGCCGATCTCGGCCTCCAGGCGGCGCCGGCCGCGGGCGGTGATCTGGTACGGGCGGCGGCGGTCGCTGCTCTCCAGAGCCTGGATCATTCCCTCGGACTCGAGCCGGGAGATCGCGCCGTACAGGGTCCCCGGCCCCAGCCGGACGCCGGTGATCGAGGCGATGTCCTCGATCATTGCGTAGCCGTGCTTCGGGCCGCCGGCAAGGCTGGTCAGGATCAGAAGAGCGGCGTCGTCCCGAATGGCCATGTATCGCCTCGCGCTATATCGTGACGCGATATAGTCAGCTTGTCAAGCGTTTCGGCACCACTCGTACAGCGCGTCGTACATGCCCATCTGGGCCTCCAGCTTCTCGAGGTCGCGATCCCCATACAGCCGGCGGAATCCCATGGCGAGTGCTTTCAAGCCGGCTGCCTCTGGCGAGGTCGCGCTGTCGACCTCTATGTCCGCGCCGTGGACGATCCTGGCCATCCGAGCCAGAGCCGGGTCCTTGAGCTCGTACTTCAGCAGGATGGACTCGAACGAACACCGGCCGTCCACGTGTCCGAGCTCGACGCCGTCGACGTCATACGGGATTGCGTCCTTCTCGCGCGCTATGCGATCGACATCATCGACGTCGACATAGAGAAATTCGGCATCCTTGTCGAGAAATCGGCGGATGAGCCAT
>VBHA01000148.1 GCA_005889495.1 Chloroflexota bacterium | reverse complement strand
CGTTCCTGACCGTGATCGCGGTCCTCGCGACCCCCGTCACCAGACGCACGGGCGGCTTCGTCGGCCTGATGCTCGCCATGGCGGGCGGCCTGGCGGGCGTGTTCATGGCCTCCGACCTGGTGCTCTTCTACGTGTTCTGGGAGGCGATGCTCATCCCGGCGTACTTCCTCCTCTGGCAGTACGGCGAGGGCTCGCGTGCGGGCTGGGCGGCGATGAAGTTCGTCCTCTACACGCTCGCCGGTTCGCTGCTGATGCTGGTCGGCGTCATCGGCGAGTACGTGGCCACCGGTCACCAGACGTTCGACCTTTCACAGCTCGCGAAGATGCCGCCGTCGAGCACCTGGCAGTTCGGGCTGTTCTTCCTATTCGCGCTCGCCTTCGCGATCAAAACCCCGCTTTTCCCCTTCCACAGCTGGCTGCCGGACGCGTACAACGCGGCTCCGGTACCGATGCTGATCACCTTCGCCGGGGTGATGGGCAAGGCCGGCGCCTACGGCTTCCTGCGCATCGCGGTGCCGCTCTTCCCGCAGCCCGTGGACTGGTGGGACTGGCGATGGGTCATCCCAGTCCTCGCGGTCGCGGCGATCATCTGGGGCGCGCTCATGGCGCTCGTCCAGAGCGATATGAAGCTGCTGGTCTCCTACTCGAGCATCAGCCACATGGGCTTCATCGTCCTGGGCATCTTCGCCTTCAACGTCCAGGGGCAGCAGGGCGCGGTCCTGCAGATGGTCAACCACGGGATCATCATCGCGGCCCTCTTCCTGATCGTCGGCTGGATCGCGGACACGACGGGTGTACGGGATCGGTCGGCGCTCGCCGGGCTCGCGCTCAGGGTGCCGATCATGGCCGGCGTGTTCGCGGTCGTGACCTTCGCGGCGCTTGGACTTCCCGGACTCAACAGCTTCGTCGGCGAGTTCATGACCCTGCTGGGCGCCTGGCAGCGATCCCCCGTGCTCGCGCTCGTGGCCGCGATCGGGCTGGTGCTGACGCCTGTGTACATGCTCCGCCTCTTCCAGGGCGTCACCCAGGGCGCCCCGGCCGGACCGGTGCCGAAGTCCGACGTCTACGCCGGGCAACTGGGAGTGCTGGCGCCGCTGGTGATCCTGATGTTCGTGCTCGGGCTCGACCCCGCCCTCCTGACCAACCTGATGACCTCGCTCGCCCAGACGGGACTGGCTCACTAGGATGCCGCCCGGCACCGACCTGAGCTATTCGTGGTCGCAGGCCGCGAGCGACCTCGGCCAGATCGCACCGATCGTCGCCCTGGTCGGCTTCTTCCTGCTGGCGGTCGTCACCGACCTGGTCCTGCCCCGTTCGCGCCGCGGCGGCGTGACGGCCATGTTCGCGGTGGTCGGCTTCGCCTACTCGCTCGGCACGGCTCTGTACAGGTGGCTGTACGCGTCTGGCGGCTATGCCTACCACCGCTTCGCGACCGGCGACACCTTTGCCCTCTTCTTCGAGATCCTGTTCGCGAGCCTCGGCATCCTCACCGTCGCGCTGGCCCACTCGTACCTGCGGCGGCGCGGCATGCTCGAGTCGGAGTTCCACATCCTGGTCATGGCGGCGGTTATCGGGATGATGGTGCTCGCCTCGGCGACCTCGCTCGTCACCGTGTTCCTGGGCCTGGAGCTGCTGTCGCTCTCCCTCTACGTCATGTGCGGCTTCGCCCGCACCGACTTTCGCTCCCAGGAGGCGGCGGCCAAGTACCTGCTCATCGGCGGCTTTGCCAGCGCCTTCGTCCTGTACGGCATGGCGCTTGTCTACGGCGGCGCAGGCACCACCGTGATCCCGGACATCGCGCAGCGCCTCGGTGCCTCGTCGGGCTCCAACCCGCTGATCCTGCTCGGCATCCTGCTGATGGGCGTCGGCTTTGCCTTCAAGGTCTCGGCGGCGCCCTTCCACATGTGGACGCCCGACGTCTACCAGGGCGCGCCGATACCGGTCACAGCGTTCATGTCGGTGGGGACGAAAGCGGCCGCCTTCGCGATGATCGTGCGCGTCTTCGCGGCCGGCCTCCCCCACCTGGCGCCCGAGTGGCAGACGCTGCTGGCCGTCGTCGCAGCCGCCAGCATGCTCGTCGGCAACCTGATGGCGATCGTCCAGACCAGCCTCAAGCGCCTGCTCGCCTACTCCGGGATCGCGCAGGCCGGCTACGTCCTGATCGGAGTCATCGCCGGGGGCCCGGATGGCCTGGAAGCCGTCCTCTATTACCTCTTTGTCTACATGTTCATGAACTTCGGCGCCTTCGCCGTGATCACGCTCCTCGCGGGCGCGGAAGGAGACCGCGACTCATTCGCTGACCTCGAGGGGCTTGGGCGCCGCAACCCCGTGCTGGCGGTGGCGATGACCATCTTCATGCTGTCGCTCGCCGGCTTCCCACCCTCTGTCGGCTTCTTCGGCAAGCTCTTCCTCTTCACCTCCGGCGTGAGCGCCGGCTATACGTGGCTGGTCGTGCTGGCGGTGCTGATGAGCGTGGTCTCGGTCTTCTACTACGTCAGGGTCCTGGTCCCGGTGTGGTCGCCGGCTCCGGCGCGCGAGCGCGTTCCCGCGTCCTTCAGCAGCAGCTTCGCCATCGTCCTGAGCGGGGCCGCCTCGATCCTGCTCGGCGTCTACCCCACCGCGCTGTTGATCGCCGGCCAGATCGGGGCCGGCCCGATCGGCTCGAGCCCCTAGCCTCTCAGTCTCTCCAGGGCGGCCGCCAGGCGCCGCTCGCGGGTCTCGGGCCTTTTCGCCTCCTCCAGGCTGCGCGCCATCTCCTTCTTGTTCGTGTACGAGAGCCTCTCCCATGCGGCGGCCGCGTCGTGGTCGCGGGCGAGGGCTCCGGCGAGGTCGGCCGGCGGTTCGATCACGCGTGGGGCGTCGTCAAGCTCGAGGTCGACGGTCACGATGTCGCCCCGCTTCACTCCCGCCGACTGCTGGATCGCTTTCAGCACCCCCAGGCAGAAGTCTCCGTCTCCGGTCGGCATCAGGGAGCCGCGATAGGGATGGCCGGCGATGACCGCCTGGACCTTCGGCCTTCCCCTCAGTCCCAGCTGCTGCCTGACCTCCCGCGGAATCACCACGAAGGTGCCCGAGCCGGTAGGGTCGGGTTGGAGCATCGCCCTGAACCTCGCCATGGGGGCGGATTCTAGTGCGGGGCCCGCGACCGATGAATTCGCGACCTATGCGTAGTCTCAATACTCGGTATTCGATTTCCGCCGCACTCAAGGAGCCTGACCATGACCACCGAAACGAAGAGCACTGGCAAGTACGCCCAGGTCAACGGCCTCAACCTCTATTACGAGACCCACGGTGAAGGGCGCCCGCTGATCCTCCTGCACGGCGGGCTCATGTCGAGCGAGACGTTCGGGCCCGTGTTACCGGCACTCGCGCAACGCCACCAGGTCATCGCCCCCGACCTCCAGGGACATGGCCGCACCGCCGACATCGATCGACCGATCGACGTCCGGCTGATGGCCGATGACATCGCCGCCCTCATCGACCATCTCGGGCTCGAGAAGCCGGACCTGGTCGGCTACTCGCTCGGCGGAGGCGTGGCGCTTCACACCGCGGCGAAGTATCCGGCCAGGATCCGCCGGCTGGTGGCGGCCTCCGCCAACATCCGCCCGGACGCGATCTACCCGGAGATGCGGGTCCAGCAGGGCCAGGTCGGCGCGGCCGCCGCCGAGTTCATGAAAGACACACCGATGTACCAGCTCTACCAGAGGGTCGCACCACGCCCCGAAGACTTCCCGAAGCTGCTGGACAAGATCGGCGCCTCGATGGCGAAAGACTTCGACTTCGCCG
>VBHA01000012.1:7612-19663 GCA_005889495.1 Chloroflexota bacterium | reverse complement strand
CCGAACCTAGCCCGCCTCGCGCTCCACGTCCACGGCGTGCCCGCCTGGCGGGTTGCCGTACATGGCCTCGATCTGCGGCTGGTACTTGCTGTGGATCACCCGGCGCTTGAGCTTCAGGGTCGGCGTCAGCTCCTCCGACTCCGGCGACCACTCGGTCGGCAGGATCGTGAAGCGCTTGAACTGCTCGACGCGCGAGAGATGCGTGTTGGCGGCGGTCAGCGCCCGGCGGATCTCTTCGACGACCACCGGATGCTCGGCGAGCTCCGCCATGGAGGCGGCGGCAACACCGCGGGCCTTCGCCCACCCCGGCGCGACCTGCGGGTCGAGCACGACCAGGACCGAGATGAAGTTGCGGCCGTCGCCCACGGCCACGGCCTGGCCGATGATCGGGCTCGACTTCGCCAGCGCCTCGAGGTTGGCGGGAGAGATGTTCTTGCCCGCCGACGTGATGATCAGCTCCTTCTTGCGGTCGACGATCTTGAACTGGCCGTTCGTCCCCGGCTCCGCGATGTCGCCGCTGTGCACCCAGCCGTCCTTGTCGATCATGTCGGCGGTCTTGCCCGGCTCTTTGTAGTACCCGACCATGACGTTGCCGCCGCGTACCAGCAGTTCGCCGTCCTCGCCGAGGCGGACCTCCACGCCCGGCATCGGCTTGCCGATCGATGGCGCCTGGTGGTCGTCCATGGGCACCACGGTGGCCGGCCCGGTGAGCTCGCTCATGCCCCACACCTCGTAGAGCGGCATCCCCAGCCCCGCCCAGAACTCGTGCACCTCGGGCCGGCACGGCGCGGTCGAGGTGATCGCGGTCGTGCAGCGGTCGAGCCCGACCTTGGAGCGCAGGAGGGTGAACAGGGGTTGCGCCTGCTCCACTCCGGCGGCCAGCTCCGGCGGCACGGCCTTGCCCTCGTGGCGCAGCCGGTACGCGGAGATGGCCGCAGACACCGCGCCCTGCACCATCTTTCGCTTGCTCTCGTCGGGTTCCGCCGCTATCCCGGCCTGCAGACCGGCCATCAGCTTCTCCCACACCCGCGGCACGCCGACGAAGAACGTGGGCCTGGCTTCGACGAGGAACTGGAGAAGGAGGTTCGGGTCGGGGCACAGCCATACCTCGTGGCCCAGCGCGATGCCGCGCCACTGCGACGTGAACCGCTCCGCCACGTGCGCCAGCGGCAGGTAGCTGACCAGGACCTGGGGCTCGATCGCCCAGAAGCGCTGCACCGACTCGAGCGTCCACAGGATGTTGTTGTGCGAATAGACGACGCCTTTTGGCGGACCCGTGGTCCCCGATGTGTAGATCAGCGACACCGTGTCCTCCGGACCGACGGCGCGCCAGGTGTGCTCGAAGCTCTTGGGGTCTGCTTCGTAGAGCTCGCGTCCTCGGGCCAGCAGAGACTCCCACGTCATCACTCCCTCCGGTGCGGAGCCGTGGACGAGGACGAGGTGACGTAGGTGAGGCGTCGATGAGCGGATCGCGAGGAACTTCTCGAGAAAGCCTTCGTCCTCGACGAAGGCCACGGTCGCCTCCGAGTGGTTGGCGACGTATTCCACCTGCTCCGGGGCCAGCGTGTTGTAGACGCTGATCGCCGCGCCGCCGGCGTGCACGATGCCGAGGTCGGCGATCACATGCTCGGGCGCGTTGCGGGCCATGATCAGGCCGAACTGTCCCGGGCCGAAGCCCAGCGACCGCAGCCCGAGCGTGACGGCGGCGACCTGGTCACGGTAGCCGCTCCACGTGAGGGTTTCCCAGTCGCCGTTCTTCTTCCAGTGCAGCGCCGGCCGCTCACCCCACTTGCGGGCGGCGTCGGCGAAGAGCGTGCAGATGGTCTGGCCCGAGACGGCGGTGTCGATGGCGGCGCGCTCGGCGAGCACGTCCATTACGCGGAATACACTAGTTGATGGTGGTGGGGAGAACCTGATCTACGTTCGCTCGCACCGCTCGATCGTGACCATGGGAGCGGCGGCGTTGGGCTGGACGGCGGTGTTCAGCCTGCTCGCGGCCGGCGCGTTCAACCTCCCTCAGGGCGGGGTCGCGGGCGTGGCGCTTGCGCTCGGAGCCGTCGGGGGCGCCGCCCTCGCGGCCAGGTGCGCGCTCCAGCTGCTCAGCTGGCCGCCGGCCCGGCTGTGCCTCTTCCGCGACCGCCTCCTGGTGATCGAGGGCCGGCGTGAGATGCGGGCGGTGTGGACTGCGATGGGCGCGGTCACGCTCTCGGAGCCGAGCTCGTGGCCGCGGGTCACGGTCACGGACCGGCTGACGATCCAGCTCAGGAACGAGTCGCCGCTGGTCGTGAAGCCCGCCGCCTTCGGCCTGGCTCCCGCGGCCTGCCGCGACCTGATCGTCCGCCTTCGGGACGAGCCCAGGATCCGGGCCCGGCTGCCCGAGTTCGATTCGGTCAGGGACCTGGCGATCTCCCCGGTGGTCGCCGGAGAGCTTATAGAGCCGCGTCTGTAGAGCTCCGAGCGATCATGATCGCTCCTGTGATCTCGTTGAGGGGACGGGACTTCATCGACGTGGCCGACCTCGAGCCCGGCGACCTGCGCCGCCTGCTCGACCTGGCCCGCGACATCAAGGGTGGCCGCTGGACGGAAAGGCCGCTCCAGGGCAAGCACGTGGCCATGCTGTTCCAGCGGCCGTCTCACCGCACCCGGGTCAGCTTCGAGGTCGGGATCGCACGTCTCGGCGGCACGACCACCACCCTCTCGGGCCAGGACGTCCAGCTGGGTTTTCGGGAGTCTGTCGCGGACGCCGCACGCGTGCTCGACCGTTACGTGGACGGCGTGGTCGCGCGTTTGCGCTCGCATGCGGACCTCCTCCTGCTGGCCCGGTCGTCGGACAAGCCGGTGATCAACGCCCTGACCGACCGCTCCCACCCGTGCCAGGTCCTGGCCGACCTGATGACGCTCGAGGAGGTTCACGGCGACCTGGCCGCGCAGCGTGTCGTCTACATCGGCGACGGCAACAACATCGCCAACTCCTTGATCGAAGCCTCGGTGCTCGCCGGGTTCGCCCTGACGGTCATAACTCCCCCTGGATACGACCCCGACGCGGGGGTCGTGGAGAGGGCTCGTAGCATCAACTCCGGAAGTCACCACGTCACTCTCACGAACCAGGTCGATGTGAACCGCGCCACGGCCATCTACACAGATGTCTGGGCCTCCATGGGGCAGGAAGACGAGCGGGCGGCCCGCCAGAAGGTGTTCGCCCCCTACCAGGTCAACCAGCACCTGATGGACATCGCGCCCGAGGCGGTGTTCATGCACTGTCTCCCCGCGCACCGCGGCGAAGAGGTCACCGACGAGGTCATCGACGGGCCGCGCTCGGTCGTGTTCCAGCAGGCCGAGAATCGCCTCTACGCGCAGATGGCGCTGATGGCGGGTCTTTTCGGGGCATGAACTTCTTCGAGCAGTTCTGGCTGCAGCTGCTCGAGGTGATCCGCCACCTCGGACCGCTGGAGATCGTCGACGTGGTGGTGGTCACGTTCATCCTCTACCAGCTGCTCCGCCTGGTGCGCGGCACGCAGGGCACGCAGATCCTCGTCGGGCTGATCCTGCTGGCCGTCGTCGGCGTGGTGTCGACCTCGCTCAACCTGATCCTCCTCTCCTGGCTGTTCCGCAACGCGACCTTCTTCATCGTGATCGCCGTCATCGTCATGTTCCAGCCCGAGCTGCGCCGGGCGCTGGACCAGCTCGGCCGGATCGGCCACATCGGCCGGCCTCTCTCGCGCTACAACACGCGGCAGTACAACCAGGCGATCTCGGAGGCGATCCGCGCCGCCGAGCGGCTGAGCATGAAGCACACCGGTGCGCTGATCGCGTTCGAGCGGGACGTCGGGCTCGAGGACTACGCCGCCACCGGCGTGCGCATCAACGGCGAGATCTCGGCGGAGATGCTGCAGTCCATCTTCTACCCGAACTCGCCCCTGCATGACGGCGCCGTGATCGTGCGCGGCGACCGGATAATCGCCGCCGGCTGCCTTCTGCCCCTGCCCGAGGAAGGGACGGTGCGCGAGCGCCTCGGCACCCGGCACCGCGCGGCACTCGGGCTGTCCTTGGCTTCGGACGCGCTCGTGCTCGTAGTCTCCGAGGAGACAGGGAACATCTCGGTGATCGAAGAAGGCAAGATCAGTCGCAACCTGGACCCCGACAGCCTCCGCCGGCGGGTGGCGGTGAAGGTCGCATCGGAGAACGGCAACGGCCGCTTCAGGTTCCTGCGATGAGCATGACCCTGATCACAAATGAGTGGCGCCTCAAGCTGCTCGCGTTTGCGCTCGGAGTCCTGATGCTGGGGGCCGTAGCGTTCTCGCAGAACCCGCCGACCACGAAGAGCCTGACGGTCCCGCTGCACTACACCGTGCCGCCCAACATCGTCTTGATCAACCCGCCGGCGCAGGCCAACGTCACCTACTCCGGCCTGGCGGACGTCATCAGCCACGTCGACACCAGCAACCTCATCGCGACCGTCAACGCGACCGGCGTGCTTCCCGGGTCGCCAGTGCGGTTGAACATCGTCGTCCGCTCGCTGGACCAGCGCGTCCAGGTCCAGAATCCGCCGCCGATCGCCGTCACCGTCGACACGCTTCAGACGGTTACCCTGCCGGTCCAGATCAACGCCCGCGCGGCGCCGGGATGGAGCATCGATCCCACCAAGACGCTGGCCACATGTCCAGGGGCGCCCAATCCGAACCCCTGCAAGGTCCACTTCAGCGGCCCCGTCAGCTGGGAGACCAACCTGAAGGCGATCGCGACCATGCAGGGCAACGCCATCGGCGTCCAGGACGCGTTGAACCAGCCGGTCCAGCTGCAGAACGCCAGCGGCAACAGCCTCGACCTCACGGTGCGCACGGTCCCCCTCTACAGCGTCGACGTGACCTCGGTGGACATCCACACCGAGGCTGTGCAGGGGACGACCAGCGCCCCGGTCGCGCTTGTCGACTCACCGCCGTCGCATGGGCCGCCCCAGGGCTACAGGCTGACCGCGATCACGATCACGCCGCTGCTGGTGACGATCAGCGGAGATCCGGGAGTGCTGCTGCGCGTCCGCAGCATCGTCCTGCCGCCCATCGATCTCAGCAACAGCACGTCGGACGCCACCTTCCAGGTGGCGATCCCCTATCCGAACGGGGTTACCGGCTCTGTGGCCAACGCCACGGTCAAGTACACGATCTCCCGCAACCCGAACGTGAGCCCGACCCCATAGGAGTAACCTGACCGCCTCCGCAGCCGTTTCACCCCAGTCGAAATAACCGTTCCAGGAGTTCTAGTAAAGGTATAAAGATGTGCGGAATCATCGGCTACCTGGGCGGCCGCGAGGCGACGCCCATCCTCATGGAGAGCCTCAAGCGCCTCGAGTACCGCGGCTATGACTCGGCCGGCGTAGCCGTCCTCGAGCAGCCGACGGCCGGACAGGCCATCCGGACCAGCGTCACCAAGTCCGAGGCCAAGGTCGACATGCTGATCGAGAAGCTCGAGGCCAACATGCCCTCGGGCAAGCTCGGCATCGGGCACACGCGCTGGGCCACCCACGGCAAGCCGACCTACATCAACGCCCACCCGCACACCGACTGTCACGGCAAGATCTTCGTCGTCCACAACGGGATCATCGAGAACTTCGCCGAGCTCAAGGCCGAGCTCGAGGCCGAGGGCCACGAGTTCCCTTCCGAGACCGACACCGAGGTCGTGCCTCATCTCATCGAGAAGTACTACAAGGGCGACTTCCTCGCAGCCGTGCGCGCCGCGCTGAAGCGCATCAAGGGCGCGTACGCGCTGGCGATGTTCTCGAGCGAGGACCCCGAGCTGCTGGTCGGCGCGCGCCTCAACGCGCCGCTGGTCGTCGGGCTCGGCGAGAAGGAGTACTACATCGCCTCCGACATCACCGCGATCATCCCCTACACCAAGCGCGTGCTCGTGCTCGGCGAGGGAGAGGTGGCCGCGGTGACACCACTGGGCGCCGAGGTCTCGACCCTTGACGGGGTGACGGTGAAGTCGAAGGTCGTGCACGTCGATTGGGACGTCGCCCAGGCCCAGAAGGGCGGCTACGACCACTTCATGCTGAAGGAGATCCACGAATCCGACGACGCTGTTGCCAACGCCATGCGCGGACGCCTCACCGACGATGGATCAGTTTCCTTCCGCGAGTTCGACGTCCCGGACGAGCAGCTGCGCGACATCACGGACGTCTTGCTGCTCGGCATGGGCACGTCATTGCACGCGGCGATGATCGGCGAGTACGTCATCGAGGACTGGGCCGGCATCCCGGCGCGAGCCGAGGACGCTTCTGAGTTTCGCTACCGCCGTCCGACCGTGGGCAACAAGACGCTCGACGTCGTCATCACGCAGTCGGGCGAGACCGCCGACACCCTGGTGGCGCTCCACCAGGCGAGGGAACGCGGCGCGCTCAGCGTCGCGGTGACCAACGTCATCGCGAGCTCCGCCGCACGCGATGCCGACGGGGCGATCTACCTCCATTCCGGACCTGAGATCGGTGTCGCCTCGACCAAGACGTTGCTCGCGCACACGGTCAGCCTCTTTCTGCTCGCCCTGCGCCTCGCAAGCGTGAACGGCAGGGTTTCCCTGGAGCGCCGGCAGGAGCTGGTCGAGGCGCTGCGAGCTCTACCGGAGCAGGTCCGCATGCTCCTGGAACGGGAGGAGGAGATCTTCGCCCTGGCCGACAAGTACAGCGGGTACCGCAACTTCATGTACGCCGGCCGCGGACTGGGCTACACCGTCGCGCTCGAGGGCGCGCTCAAGCTGAAGGAGATCTCGTATGTCCACGCCGAGGGCACCTCGGGTGGCCTGCTCAAGCACGGACCGATCGCGCTTCTCGACGAGCAGTTCCCGGTCGTCGCCATCTGCACGGTCAGCGCGACCAAGGACAAGATGGTGAGCAACGTCCACGAGATCGTCGCCCGAAATGCGCCCGTGCTGGCGCTGGTGACGGAAGGCGATCGCTCCCTCGACGGCGTGGCGACCGACGTCTTCGTGATGCCGGCGGTCGAGGAGGCGGCGTCGGTCATCCTCAACACCGTGATGCTGCAGCTGTTCGCCTACCGGATCGGCGTGAAGCTGGGCCAGGACGTAGACCAACCCCGCAACCTGGCCAAGTCCGTCACCGTCGAATAACGGAACGCCCTGTGGCGGCGCAGCCGCCTGAGGGGCAGCCGCCGGAGGGGCTGACTCTCCAGACCCCAAAATGGTTCCGTGCAGCGCATCGGTGTAGACGCCGTCTCGGTCGACCGGATCGCCCTCGCGGTAAGACGCTCCGGTCCCGGTTTCCTGAACAAGGTCTACACCGCAGCCGAGCTCGCCTACTGCGCCGGCAACGACGAACGTCTCGCCGGCCGTTGGGCGGCCAAGGAGGCGGTGATCAAGTGCTTCGACGGCACCGGCATCTGCTTTCCCCGGCGCCGGATCGAAGTCCTGCCCGGGCCCAACGGAGCGCCGCGCGCCCGCCTGCTCGGCGACGACAAGGGGGCGCAGGTCGAGGTCAGCATCACGCACCACAGCCGCCTGGCCGTCGCCACCGCCCACCTCGAGATCTCCGAGGGCGGGACGATGCTGCCGGCGCCCGACGCCGTGGTCATCCCCCGCCGGCCGAAGGACGCGCACAAGGGCACGTTCGGCACCGCGGTCGTGCTCGCGGGCAGCCTGGGCCTGACCGGCGCGGCCTACCTCTCGTCGACGGCCGCCGCCCGGACAGGCGCCGGCCTGGTGAGGCTGCTGGTCGCGGACAGCATCTATCCCATCCTCGCCGCGAAGTGCACGGAGGTCATGGCCACGCCCGTGCCCGAGGTCGCGCCGGGCGCCGTGGGCCATGCCGCCTACGACTCCATCCTCCGCCAGCTGGCAACCGCCGAGGTCGGGATCATCGGTCCCGGGCTCGGACGCGACCGCTCGACCTGGCGCCTGGCACTCGACCTGGCCCTGCACGCGAAGTGCCCGCTGGTCATCGACGCCGATGGGCTGAACGCCCTGGCCGACTCACCGCGCGCGAAGGGGAAGCTGGGCAAAAGCCGGGTCCTGACTCCGCACCCCGGGGAGCTGGCCAGGCTGACGGGCAAGACCGCCGAGGCGATCAACTCCGACCGCACCGCGGCCGCGCGCAAAGCGGCCAGGGAGTGGGGGGCGGTCGTCGTCCTGAAGGGTGCACGCACGGTGGTGGCGGACCCCGAGGGGCGCACGAGCGAAGACCCGCACGAGGTGCCGGCGCTGGCGAGCGGCGGGACCGGCGACGTCCTTTCCGGGATCATCGGCGGCTTGATCGCACAGGGTTCCGACCCGTTCTCCGCCGCGGTGACCGGCGTCTACGTGCACGGAGCCGCGGGGCGGCGCATCTCCCAGCGGCTCGGCGATTCGGGCCTGCTCGCCGGCGACCTCCTGCCCGAGATCCCGCTGGTGATGAACGTCTTGCGGGTGGGCGGTCTCTGACCACTTCCCTGAGGTGGGCGGAGGTCGACCTCGGCGCCGTCAGCGCCAACTGCGAGCGCATCCTCGGCCACCTCCCCCGGGGGACCAGGCTCTTGGCCGTGGTGAAGGCGGGCGGTTACGGGCACGGCGCGGTGCCGGTCGCCCACGCGGCCGTCGAGGGCGGCGCGAGCGGGCTCGCGGTCGCCACCCTGGAGGAGGCGGCGCAGCTCCGTGGCCTGGTCGACCCGGAGCAGATCCTGGTCATGGGCGGGCTGCTGCCGGAGCAGGCGGGCGCCGCCGCGGCCACGGGCTGCAGCATCGGCGTCTCGAGCCGGGAGCTCGCGGAGGCGCTCGCGCGCTCCAGCACGCGGGTTCCCGTGCACCTGAAGATCGACACGGGGATGGGCCGCTTCGGCTGTGCGCCCGAAGAGGCGCCGGGGCTGGCGCAGCAGATCGACGAGTCGCGGGGCACCCGGCTGGCGGGCACGTGGACCCACTTCGCGAAGTCGGAGTCGGACGCGGCGATGACCGGCCGCCAGCTGGAGCTGTTCCTCGATGTGCTGTCTCGTTTCGATGTGGGACCCGGAATGCGTCACGCATGCAACTCGGCCGGCGCACTGAACCATCCCGACTTTGCGCTCGACGCGGTCCGCTGCGGGATCTCGATCTACGGCTGCGAGTGGCCGGGCACAAGGCCCGCGCTGGCGCTGCGCTCGGTGATCACGCACCTCAAGACTGTGGAGAAGGGCGCGACCGTCGGCTACGGCTCGCTGTGGACGGCAAGCGGCACGACGCGCGTCGCCACCGTGGCGGTCGGCTACGCGGACGGCGTGCATCGCGCCCGCGCGAATCGGGGCCATGTGCTCGTCCGCGGCCGCCGCGCGCCGCTGATCGGCATGGTCAGCATGGACGCGATCACGCTGGACGTCTCCGACGTGCCGGGCGCCAAAGTCGGCGACGTCGCGACCCTGATCGGTCAGGACAGGGACGAGGTGATTACCGCCGAAGAGGTGGCGCAGTGGTCGAACACGATCAGCTACGAGGTGCTGACATCAATCGGCCCGCGAGTTGAACGCCGCCACTCAACTCACCCCTAATCTCACCAACACCGAATTTTCCGGAAAACGTGGCCAAGCTAGGCGGGGTAGACCGCTACGTCCGTGGCCTTGAACGACAGCCACACCTGCGCTCCTTCGACCAGGCCCAGGTCGGCCAGCGCGCCCGGCGTGACCTCGGCCACCATCGGCACGTCGCTTTCGATCCGGACCCGTGCACGGTCGCCCAGCAGCTCGATCCCGCCCGCGCGTCCCCGCCACACATTGCGCGGGCTCCCCTCCGGCCGCGAGCGGTGAAGCGAGACCGCGCGCGGGTGCACGACCGCAAACACCTCGCTCGAACCCGACCCAGAACCCGCGCCGGCGACCTCCCCCGCCCCCGCGATCGCGACCACCGCGCCCCCGGGGATGCGCACCATCCCGTGGTCCGCCTCGCCCCGAAGCAGGTTCACACCCACCAGGTCGGCGACGTAGCGCGAGCGCGGTCGCTCCGTCACCTCGACAGGAGTCCCGCTCTGCACCTGCTTTCCCTGCTCGATCACGATCAGGCGGTCGGCCAGCGTGACCGCCTCGAGCGGGTCGTGGGTGACCATCAGCCGGACTCCGCGGAATGACGCCAGGTGCCTCTTCAGGTCGCGGCGCACGGTGGCGCGGGTCGTCGCGTCCAGCGCGGCCAGGGGCTCGTCCAGCAGCAACACGCGGGGCCCGGGCGCAAGGGCTCGCGCGAGCGCGACCCGCTGGCGCTCGCCGCCGGACAGGGCCGACGGCCTCGAAGCCGCGTAGCGCTCCAGGTCCATTCGCGCCAGCCATTCCCTCGCCACGCGTTCCGATGCCACCCGGCCATCCCCGCGCGCACGGAGCCCGAAGGCCACGTTGTCGAGCACGCTGAGATGCGGGAACAGCAGGTAGTCCTGGAACACGAAGCCCATCGACCGCCCTTCGGTCGGCACGTACCGGCCCGCCGCGGTGTCCTCGAGCACGTCGCCGTCGAGGGCGACACGCCCTCGCTCGATCGGAATCAACCCCGCGATCGCCCGCAGCAGCGTGGTCTTGCCCGCCCCGTTCGGCCCCAGGAGGACGACGACATCGCCCTCTTCGAGCGTGAACTGGACATCCAGGAGGAGCCCACCGAGCGAAAGCTCGACGTCGACGTCCAGGCTCACGCCGACCCCAGCCAGCGATGCCTAAGCCCGACCAGGACGACGAGCGAAACCAGGAGCAGGACCAGGCTCAGGACGAAGGAGCCCTCGGGGTTGGTCTCGAGGAGCAGGTAGACAGCGAGCGGCATCGTCTGGGTCACGCCTGGAAAGTTGCCGGCGAACGTGATCGTCGCCCCGAACTCGCCCAGCGCCCGCGCCCAGCACAGCACCGCGCCCGCGAACAGGGACGGCGCGATCAGCGGCAGCGTGACGCGCGTGAACACCGTCCAGCGGCTGGCGCCGAGGGTGCGCGCCGCGTCCTCGTAGCGGCGGTCCATCGTCCGCAGTCCCGCCTCGACCGTAAGGACGAGGAAAGGCATCGCGACGAATGTCTCGGCGAGGACGACCCCGGCGGTCGTGAACGGAAGCGAGACGCCTGCCACCGCCAGCCACGAGCCGAGCAGGCCGCTGCGCCCGAAGGCGAGCAGCAGCGCGATGCCGCCCACCACCGGGGGCAGGACCATCGGCAGCGTGGTCAACGCGCGGACCACGGTCCGCCCCGGAAAGTCGACCCGCGCGTACACCCACGCGAGCGGCACTCCCAGGACCAGCGCCAGCGCCGTGGCAGAGAGCGACGCCGCCAGGGACAGCCTCAGCGCCTCGAGGGTGTCCGGCGATGCCAGCGCGCGCGCCGCGTTGCCCCACGGTGTCCTGACCACCAGCCCGATCAGCGGCACGATGAAGAAGGCCGCGCCGATCGCGGCCAGGACCCCGATCCAGAGCGGCGCCCTCTCGCGCCTCAATCGAACCCGAACGTGGCCAGCTTTGACTGACCCTCGCCCGAGAGCACGTAAGCGATGAACATGCGGGCGACCGTCGAATTCTTCGCGCCCTTCACCTCGACGAAGGGATAGGTTGCGACCACGTTGTATGCGTCGGGGATGGGCACGCCCTGCACCTTCGCGCCCGCGGCCCTCACGTCGGTGACGTAGACGATCCCCGCGTCAGCCTCACCGAGCTCGATCTTGGCGAGCACCGACTTGACGTCGGTCTCGAAGCTCCTGGACCTGGCCGCGACACCTGCCTTCGCCAGCGCCTGCCCCGCGTACTTGCCCGCGGGCACCGTCGGCGCGGCCGAGATGTAGACGACCCCCGGCCGGGCCAGGTCGGCGAGCGAGGCGATGCGCTTGGGGTTGCCCGGCGCGACCGCGATCTCGAGCTTGTTGTGGGCGAAGACGCGCGGCTCGCCCGACGTGAGTCCGTCCGCGCGAAGCCTGTCCATGTTCGCCGTGTCCGCCGACGCGAACACGTCCGCCTGCGCGCCTTGCTCGATCTGCGTCACCAGAGTCGGCGTGCCGGCGAAGTTGAACCGCACGGTCACGCCGTTTGGGGCCTCTTCGAACGAGGCTCCCAGCGCCTTGAACGAGTCGGTGAGCGAGGCCGCCGCGTACACGGTG
>VBHA01000012.1:0-7449 GCA_005889495.1 Chloroflexota bacterium | reverse complement strand
AGCGGTTTCTCGCTGATCCCACCGGCGCGGCCGCGGCCTTCGGCTGGGAGGCCATGTAGGTGGCCAGTGCAGCGGGGTCGATCTGCCGCCGGCCGCTCCTTGCCCGGGTTGTCTTGATCCGTCCGGAATCGACCAGCCGGCGCACCGTGTCGGGGCTGACCCGGAGCAGGCGGGCGGCGTCGGAAATTCGGAGATGCTCGGCCATCCAACGGAAAAAGATAGCAAATGCGGCTGATTCAGCCCCGTAGCCCCGCATGCGCCCGAAATGACCGTTCGGAATAGCCTCCGGACCATTCCCATTTCAGATTGGTGAAAGGCAGGTGCTCTTAGACTGGCTCTACTGATGGCGGAACCCGCCGCCCAAACCGCCTTCGCGGAAGAGGCGTTGACCCACCTCGACACCCTGTACAGGGGCGCGCTCCGGCTCACCCACGACCCGGACGCCGCGCAGGACCTGGTCCAGGAGGCCTACTTGCGTGCGCTCCGCTACCAGCACAGCTACCAGCAGGGCACGAACATGAAGGCCTGGCTGTTCGCGATCATGCGCAACCTCTTCTGGGACCGCTTCAAGGGCTCGCGCAAGGAGGACGTCAGCCTGGACGACGTCGGCGAGTTCGTCCTGTACGACAAGCTCCGGGATGAGGGCGCGCGACCCGAGGCCGACGTGCTCGACAAGATCGCCGCCTCGGAGGTCGTCTCCGCCGTCGACAAGCTGCCCCCACTTCACCGCGAGGTCGTGCTGCTCGTCGACGTCGAAGGTTTCTCCTACAAGGACGCCGCGCAGACCCTAGCGGTGCCCATCGGGACGGTCATGTCCCGGCTTCACAGGGCACGCCAGCAGCTTCAAAAATCCCTCTTTGACTACGCCGTCGAATCGGGTATCGTGCGCCCAGACGGCATGAACGAGGGGCCCCCGCGAAATCATGGCGAAGCCTCGGATTTCGTGGGCCCCAGACAGGTGCCACAGCAATGAGATGTGAAGAGTGTTCCGACAAGCTCGACCGCTTTGTCGACCGTGAGCTGACCAACACCGAGGCGCTCGAGGTCCAGCTCCACCTGGAGGGCTGCCCCGACTGCATGGAGCACTACGACTTCCAGGAGCACCTGAAGCGCGTCGTGAAGCGGTCGTGCGACTGTGATGTGGCGCCGACCGCGTTTCGGGAAAAGCTGCGCCAGATCCTGAGCTGACGAATCCCCTTTTACGGCGGCTCGAGGCCGCCCGGCTCTACGTCATCACCCCGGACGCCGCACCGGGGCGAGTGCTCGAGATCGCCAAGGCCGCGGTCCGGGGCGGCGCCGACATCGTGCAGCTCCGCCACAAGTCGCTTCCGCGCGGCGAGCTCCTGACCCTGGCCCGGGAGCTGCGGGACGTGGTGCGGGGCGCGCTGTTCGTCGTCAACGACTACGTGGACCTCGCGCTGCTGGCAGGGGCCGATGGGGTGCACCTCGGTCCCGACGACCTGTCGGTCGCGTCGGCGCGCAAGGTCGCCGGCGACCGGCTGATCGTCGGGGTCTCGGCCTCGACGGCCGATGCGGTCCAGCCCGGCGCCGATTACGCCGGCTGCGGCCCCGCGTTTGCCACGCCGCTCAAGCCGCAAAAGCAGGTGATCGGCCCGGCCGGGGTCGCCGCGCTCACCAGCGCGCTGAGCATCCCGGTCTTTGCGATCGGCGGGATCGAGGAAGCCAACCTCGGGCAGCTGACCGCGCTGGGGATCCGGCGCGCGTGCGTCGTCCGGGCGGTCGGCGAGGCGTCGGACCCCGAGCAGGCCACCCGCCGCCTGCGTGCCATGCTGCCAGCACCGACATGTTCGTCGAGGGTGTGCACTTCGACCTCGGCTGGATGACGGCCGAAGACGCCGGCTGGCGTTCGCTTGCGCTTGCACTCGGCGACCTGGCGGCCAAAGGCGCGCAGCCGGGATGGGCGCTGGCGGCGCTTGCGGTGCCTAAAGGCTGGACGGTCGAGCAGGTGAGCGGTCTGTACAGCGGGATGCACGCGCTGGCCGGCCGCTGGCAGATGCCCATCGCCGGCGGGGACATGAGCGCGATCGATGGGCCCGCGGTGCTGTCTCTGACCGTGGCCGGCCGTACGTCGAAGAGGCCGCTCGGCCGCTGGGAGGCGCGCCCTGGATGGGCAATCGCCGTGACCGGTCCGCTCGGGGCCGCGGCCGTCGCGTTGCGGGGGCGCCGCGCTCATCGTGTCGAGCCTCTCATCGAAAGCGGCCGGCGCCTCAACGAGCTCGGCCTGTGCTGCGGGGACATCTCCGACGGCCTGGTCCGCGAGATGGAGAAGTTCGCCGCGATGTCCGGCGCCGGCTCCATCATCCAGGCCGACCTCGTGGCTCGTGCGGCAGGAGCATCGCTCGAGGACGCCCTGACGAGCGGCGAGGAGGCGGAGCTCGTGTGCGTGGGCCCGCGGGACATGGTCCTGGGAGCAGGCCTCAGCATCGTCGGCGAGACGATTCCGGACCGCGCGGTGAAGCTCGTCGGCGCCAGCCTTCAGAGCACCGGCTACGACCACTTTGGCCGAGCAGCTCAGTAACTCACCGGCTGAGACCGAGCGGGCCGGATTGCTGCTGGGCGAGCGCCTGCGCGTCGGCGATATCGTCCTGCTCACCGGTGAGCTTGGCGCGGGGAAGACCACGTTCGTGCGCGGCCTCGCCCAGGGCACGGGTTCGAAAGCGGACGTCGCAAGCCCCACGTTTCAGCTGGTCCGCATCTACCCCGGCCGCGTGCAGCTCGCCCACGTCGACCTGTACCGGGTCGAGAGCAGCACGGAGCTGCGCGACCTCGGGCTGGAAGAGCTCGCGGAGGATGGCGCGGTCGTGGTCGAGTGGGGCGACAGGCTCGAGGTCGACGGGGCCGCGCTGATCCACCTCGAGCACCTCGGCGGTGACCGCCGCATGATCCGGACCAGACGTGATCTTCGTCATTGACACTTCATCGAGCATCGCCGCGCTGGCGACGATCGACGGCGAGCTTCGGACCGAGCTGCTCCTGCCCGCACGAAGCCCGGAGCTTCACGCGGCGCTGAGCCGCATCGCCCGCTCGGGCGGGATCACGAAGGTGGCCGTGGCCACCGGTCCTGGATCGTTCACCGGGCTACGCGTGGGAGTTGCCTTTGGTCTGGGGCTCGCCATGGGTCTCGGAGTGCCGATCGTCCCCCTGGGCACGCTCCCGCTGCAGGTCAAGCCCGAATCCGAGCTCCGGCCGTTTGTCGACGCGGCGCAAAAGCTGATCGAGACCGCGAGCGAAGTGCCGTATCGTAGTCTCGAGATCGAGTACATGCAGTTCTTCTCCGCCAAGAGCTAGATGGTCCAGATCAGGCAGCAGCTCGCCCTCGAGCTGATGCGCGAGGCGGACGTCAACACCGTCCAGGAGATCGAGCGCGAGATCTTCGCCACGCCGTGGCCGCGCAACGCGTACTACCGCGAGCTGGCGTCGCGCGCGAGCGCCCACTACGTCGTCCTGCGCCAGGAAGGGCCGGTCGAGCGTCCGGCCGGTTACCGCGCCCACGACTTCGACCCGACCATCATCGGCTACGGCGGAATGTGGAGGATGTACGACGAAGCCCACGTCACGACCATCGGCGTCCGGCACGACGTGCAGCACCGGGGCTACGGGCGGATCGTCTTCGCCGGCCTGGTCCAGGCCGCCTACGACATGGGCGCCAAATGGGTCACGCTCGAGGTCCGAACCACCAACGACAACGCCATGAAGATGTACGAGGCGTTCGGCTTCAAGGTCATCGGCCGGCGCAAGGGCTACTACACGGACAACGGCGAGGACGCGATCGTGATGTGGTCCGACTCGATCCACTCGCCGCGCTTTCGCAAGGCCTACGAGGCCAACCTCGAGAGGATCGAATCCGAGGTGCGCGGCCTCCGCCGAGACCTCCTGACCAAAGGCGACCAGTAGATTTTGTCTTCCCCATTCATGGGGAAGTACCCGCCGAAGGCGGGGGATGGGGCTGGTTGGCTTTAACCCTCGGCATCGAAACCTCGTGCGACGAGACATCCGTCGCCGTCGTGGAAGATGGTCGCCGCGTCCTGAGCAACGTCATCCACTCCCAGGTCGACCTGCACAGAGACTTCGGCGGCGTCGTCCCTGAGCTGGCGGCCCGCGACCACCTCGAGCGGTTGCCGCAGCTACTGGATCTGGCCATGGACAGAGCGCACGTCAAGCCGGCGGACCTCGACCAGCTCGCGGTCACGCGTGGCCCGGGCCTGGTCGGTTGCCTGCTGGTCGGCGTCGGCGTGGGGGAGGGCCTGGCCGCGGCGTGGGACAAGCCGCTGACCGGCGTCAACCACCTCTGGGGCCACATCTACGCCGCGATGCTCAGCCGTCCCGACCTCGAGCCTCCCCTGCTCGGGCTCGTCGTGAGCGGCGCGCACTCCGACCTGGTGCGGATGCCAGGCCACGGTCGTTTCGAGGTCATCGGCCGGACCCGCGACGACGCGGCCGGGGAGGCTTTCGACAAGGCGGCGCGGATGCTCGGCCTGGGTTTCCCGGGCGGACCGGCCCTCGACCGCCTCGCGCGGCGGGGCGATCCGAGGCGGCAGCAGCTGCCGAAGCCGTCCCTGCCCGGCCTCGAATACAGCTTCAGCGGCCTCAAGACGGCGCTGCTCTACCGGCTCCGCGACCTCGGCGAATCGCTGACCGAGCAGGACCGAGCGGACCTCGCGGCCGCCTTCGAGCAGTCGGTCGTGGAATCGCTCCTGGAAAAGCTGGACCGGGCCCTGGAAGAGGCCGCGCCGCGCGAGGTCGTGGTGGCCGGCGGCGTGGCCGCGAACACTCTCCTGCGCCGGCGCGCGGCCGAGGTGGTCGGCGACCGCGCACGGCTGACCATGCCGGCGCTCGAGCTCTGCACCGACAACGCGGCCATGATCGCGGCCGCCGGACACTACAGCGGCAGGTTTCCGGCGGACGTCGACCCCTCACTAAGCTGGTAGGGCCATGCAGGTGAAGGGCTGGACCGTCGTCTTCACGGGCGATCGCACACACGCCGACATCGTCGCCGCCGCGCTCGCGGCGCACGGGCTGCAGGTCCAGGCATACGGCGATTTCGGCTTCGGCACAGGTTCGGGCTTCAACGTCGTCGCGTCAGGCGTGATGGTTCCAGACGACCAGGCGAAGACCGCGCGAAGGCTCATCCGGGAGGCCGAATCCAGCCCCTAGGCTGGGTAACCGATGAGCGTCAAGGGCTGGACCGTCGTCTTCAAAGGCGAGAGGCTGCAGGCCGACCTCCTGGCCGCGGTCCTCGAAGCCGACGGGCTTCGGGTGGAGATCTTCGGCGACAACGCCTACGGGGTCGGGATCGACCTCACCGCGGCTCGGCTGATGGTCCCCGACGACCAGGCCCAGGCCGCCCGGCGCATCATCAAGCAGGCCCAGGAGGCTCCGATCCCTCCCGACGAGCCGGAGCAGGTTTAGCAGCCCTACCCGAGAGGTATTAAGATTTAGCAGTCGACCCGTGGGAGTGCTAAGCGCTCGGGCGGGTGGAGTGCTAATTCCAGATCAGCTGAGGAGGGCTGCACATGAACCTGAGACCGTTGGGTGACCGCGTGGTGGTCAAGCCGGTCGAGCGTGAAGAGAAGACCAAGAGCGGGATCGTGCTTCCGGACACCGCCAAGGAGAAGCCGCAGGAAGGCATCGTCGAGGCCGTGGGGACCGGAAGGATCCTGGACAACGGAACCAAGATTCCGATGGAGCTCAAGGTCGGCGACAAGATCCTCTACGCGAAGTACGCGGGCAACGAGTTCAAGCTCGATGAGATCGAGTATCTGATCGTCTCGGAAAAGGACGTTCTGGCTATCGTCAGCTCGAACGGCAAGAAGTAACAAGGTAGAAGAGGGGAACGCATATGGCGAAAACAGTCACATTCGACGTTGAGGCGCGACAGCACCTCAAGAAGGGCATCGACACCGTTGCCCAGGCGGTACGCATCACGCTCGGCCCCAAGGGCCGCAACGTGGTGCTCGAGAAGAAGTTCGGCGCGCCGACCGTCACCAACGACGGTGTGACGATCGTCCGCGAGATCGACCTCAAGGACGCCATGGAGAACACCGGCGCGCAGTTGCTGCGCGAGGTCGCGACCAAGACCAACGACGTGGCCGGCGACGGCACGACGACCGCGACCATCCTGGCCCAGACCATGATCAGCGAAGGCTTCCGCAACGTCACCGCGGGCGCCAACCCGATGCAGCTCAAGATCGGCATCGAGAAGGCCGTCGCGGCCGTCGTCGCCGAGATCAAGAACCTCTCCGTGCCTGTCAAGGGCCACGAGGACGTCGCCCACGTGGCGGCCATCTCGTCCCAGGACTCGCAGATCGGCGACCTGATCGCCGACGCGATGGACAAGGTCGGCAAGGACGGAGTCATCACCGTCGAGGACAACCAGGCCATGGCCACCGAGCTCGAAGTGGTCGAGGGCATGCAGTTCGACCGCGGCTACGTGGCCGCTTACATGGTCACCAACCCCGACCGCATGGAAGCGGTGCTGGACGAGCCCTACGTGCTCGTCACCGACCGCAAGATCTCGGCCATCCAGGACCTGCTCCCGGTGCTCGAGCGAGTGGTCCAGCAGGGCAAGCCGCTGCTGATCGTGGCCGAGGACGTCGAGGGCGAGGCGCTCGCGACACTGATCGTCAACAAGCTGCGCGGCACGTTCACCGCAGTCGCCGTCAAGGCGCCAGGCTTCGGCGACCGCCGCAAGGCGATGCTCGAGGACATGGCGATCCTGACGGGCGGCCAGGTCATCTCGGAGGACCTCGGCTTGAAGCTCGACCAGACGAAGGTCGAGCAGCTCGGCAGGGCCCGCAAGGTCACCGTGACCAAGGACGACACGACTGTCGTGGTCGACGCTGAGAACGACCCGAAGCGCCAGGCCGCGATCCAGGGCCGGATCAAGGCGATCAAGGCCCAGATCGAAGAGACGACGTCCGACTTCGACCGCGAGAAGCTGCAGGAGCGGCTGGCCAAGCTGGCCGGCGGCGTGGCGGTGATCAAGGTCGGCGCCGCGACCGAGGTCGAGCAGAAGGAGAAGAAGCACCGCATCGAGGACGCGCTCAGCGCGACCAAGGCCGCGGTGGAAGAGGGCATCGTCGCGGGCGGCGGCACCGTGCTGCTGAACGCGCAGAAGAAGCTCGACGGCGGGCTCGGGCTGAAGGACGACCAGGCGACCGGTGTCGCGATCGTCCGCAAGTCGCTCGAGGAGCCGGTCAAGCAGATCGCGCTCAACGCCGGCAAGGAAGGCTCGCTCATCGTGGAGCAGATCCGCAAGAGCAAGCCGGGTGAGGGCTACGACGCGCTCAACGACAAGTTCGTGAACATGTTCGAGGCGGGAATCGTCGACCCCGCCAAGGTCACCCGGTCGGCGCTGCAGAACGCCGCATCGATCGCCGCCATGGTGCTGACCACCGAGGCGATGGTCACCGAGGTGCCCGAGGACAA
>VBHA01000147.1 GCA_005889495.1 Chloroflexota bacterium | reverse complement strand
GGGGGAGGTGGCCTGTCTTCCCCATTTATGGGGAAGTGGCGCCGTCAGGCGCCGATGGGGCCGGGCCGCTTAGACCCGGTAGAGCTCTGAGCGCACCGAGCTCTCCGCGACCAATCGCCCGCGAAACCACACCTTCTCGGGCAGCGGCTGGAGGCGTAGGGCTTCACTCCAGGTCGGCACCGGCAGCAGCTGCAGGTCCGCACGTGCTCCCGGTCGCAGGCCGTAGTCGGTCAGGCGCATCGCCGCCGCGGGCGCGTCGGTGACCGCTCGCAGGACGAAGTCCAGGTCGGCGCTCGTCGTCAGTTGGGCGGTGTGGGCGGAGATCAGCGCGACCTCCAGCATCGACCCGCGGCCGAACGGGTAGAACCCGTCTTTCACGCAGTCCTGGCCGAACAGCACGTTGACCCCGGCGGCGCGAAGCTCGCCGATGCGGGTGATGCCGCGGCGGACCAGGCCTCGGTCGCCGCGGCCCTGCAACACAAGGTTGGTCACCGCGTTCGCTGCGATCGAGATGTCGGCGCGCCGGCACTTCTCGATCACGCGCTCGGCGTATGCATGGTCCGCGGCCGCGAGCGAGCACACGTGCCCGGCGCACACCCGGCCCACGAAGCCGCGGGCCAGCGCCTCGTCGGCGACCATCTCCAGCGTCCGAACCCCGCCGTCGTCGGTCTCGTCGACGTGCATGTCCAGGTCGCGGTCGAATCGCTCGGCCAGGTCGAAGCAGAGCCGGACGTGGTCTCGCTGGGCGCCCTCGTCCAGCTCCCAGTGCGGCATGCCGCCGACCACGTCGGCGCCCGCCTCGAGCGCGGCTTCCATGAGGGCGTACGCACCCGGGTCGCGCAGCAGGCCTTCCTGGGGAAACGCGATCGTCCGCACCTCCGCGATGTCGGCGCAGTCCGCCGCGGCGGCCAGGACTCCCTCTAGAGGCGTCAGGCCGCCGATCGTGTCGACGTCGACGTGGGACCGGAAGCGGGTCGTGCCCAGCCGCACCGACTCCTCGATCACCGTACTGGCCCGCGCGCGAACGTCCTCCACCGTGTACCGCCGCTTCTGTTCGTGGATGGCGCCGATCGCGCCCGCAAGGGTGCCGTCGTGCTCCCGCAGCTCGTCGCGGATCAGCGCCTTGTCCAGGTGGACGTGGCCGTCGACGAAGGCGGGCAGGATGAGCTTGCCCGCGCAGTCGATCGCTTCTGGCAGCCCGGCCGAGGCGCCCGGGCCCACGCGCAGGATCGACTCGCCGTCGACCACGATGTCGACGGTCGGGCCGCCGGCCAGACGGGCCTCTTGCAAAGCCCACATGAGGGGCTTAACTTAGCGCCGGGCCCGGGTGTGTCGGGCGCAAGTGGAGGGGTAGGCCAATGGCGGTCGCAGCAAGCCCTCGCGAGCGGGACGTCGTCTATCCCGAGGATCGGTTGGCGTGGCCGCAAACGATCCTCATGGGCCTGCAGCATGTGATGGCCATGTTCGGCGCCACCGTCCTGGTGCCGCTGATCCTCGGCTTCAACCCGAACACGGTCATCTTCTTCAGCGGCGTCGCGACCCTGATCTTCCTCGCGGTCACCGGCCGCAAGGTGCCGAGCTACCTCGGGTCGTCCTTCTCCTTCCTGGGGGCGGTGCTCGCGATCCAGGGCGGGAGCACCGGCCATCACGACCTTGCGTACGGCGGGATCGTGATCGCCGGGGTCATCTATTTCCTGATCGGGGTCGTCGTCCATTTCGTGGGCATCAATGCGATCCGCTTCCTGCTCCCGCCGGTCGTCACCGGCACGGTGGTCGCGGTGATCGGGCTCGCCCTGGCCGGGGCGGCGTGGAACAACTACAAGGGCGACCTGCTGACCGCGACCGTCACAGTCCTGACCGCCGTGCTCGTCAGCGTTTACTTCCGGGGCTTTTCCCGACTCCTTCCGATTCTCTTCGCCGTCGTGGTCGGCTATCTCGTCTCGCTGGTCGATCCGGCCTGCCAGGGTGCCAAGACCGCCTGCCACATCGGCTTTTCCGGGGTGCAGAGCGCCGCCTGGGTCGGGCTGCCCGCCTTCTCGTTCCCGAGCTTCGGCGACCCGGTCCACCAGTTCAGCCTCTTCTGGTTCATCCCGCTGATCCTGGTCGCCGAGAACGCGGGCCACGTCTTCGCGATCAGCGGCATCATGAAGCGCGACCTCAGCCCATTGCTTGGACGAACGTTCATGGGCGACGGCATCGCCACGACCATCAGCGGCCTCTTCGGCGGCACCGGCGAGACGACGTACGCGGAGAACATCGGCGTCATGGGAGTGACGCGGGTCTTCTCGATCATGATCTTCATCGTCGCTGCGGTCGCGGCCATCCTGCTCGGGTTCATCCCCAAGTTCGGCGCCCTGGTGGACAGCATCCCCAGCAGCGTCATAGGTGGCATCGAGCTGTACTTGTTCGGCCTCATCGCCGTCATCGGGGCCAAGATTTGGGTCGACGGCCGCGTCGACTTCGGCAAGCGCGCCAACCTTGCGGTGGCGGCGATTCCCCTGATCCTCGCCGCGGGTGGCGCCGACATCAAGTTCGGAGATTTCGAGCTCAACAACCTGGCGCTGGGCGCCCTCGGGGCGATCGTGCTGTACCAGCTGCTCCGACCCGGGCATATCCGCGACACCGAGCGCGAGCCCGCGGAGATCGTGGCGAGGGAGTAAGGACGCCGGGCACCGCGATCGTCTGTGGCATTGTTTCCCGATGGCGCGCGATGTCGTAACCGCAAAGCAGCTTCGCGCCGGCAACCTGGCTGAGCAGCTCCTCAAGCCCGGACGCGGCGTGGTGCTGCGGGCGGGTGCGCGCCATCTCACTCGGGACGAGCTGCGCGACGAGGCCGGCCGCGTCGCCGGCGGCCTGCGCAGGATGGGCATCAAGCCCGCCGAACGGGCGGCAATCTTTGCGGCCAACTCGCTCGACTGGATCACCGGCTACCTTGGCGTGCTCCGAGCCGGAGCCTGCGCGGTGATGATGAACCCCGACTATCACTCCGCCGAGGCCGAGCACATCCTCCGCGACTCGGAGCCTCGGCTGGTGATCGCCGGTCAGCCTCGGGCGGAGATCGCCGCCAAGCTCGGCTTCGAGGTCGTGCCGGTCGAAGACCTGCCGCGTGCCGAGCCGCCGCCGATGCCGGACCTGGACGAGGACAGCCCCGCGGCGATCCTCTACACGTCGGGCACGACCGGCCGGCCCAAAGGCGCGCTGCTCGACCATGGGAACTTCCTCGCCCAGGGCCGAGGCGCTCTCGAGGTCTGGCGCTGGACGTCGCAAGACACGCTCGTCCACGCGCTTCGCCTCTTTCACCTCCACGGGCTGGGTATGGGCCTCCACGGCACGCTCCTTGGCGGAGGCAGCGCGGTGCTGGTCGCGTTCACGCCCGAGAACGTGGTCCGCGAGCTCACCCAGGGCGGCACGATGCTGTTCGGCGTCCCCTCGATGTACCAGCGGCTTTGCGAGTGGCTGGACGAGAACCGCACCGACCTGTCCCACGTGCGGGTCTTCGTCTGCGGTTCGGCGCCGCTGCCGCCGGCGCTCTTCGAACGCTGCGCAAGGCTGCTCGGCCAGCCGCCGGTCGAGCGGTACGGGATCACCGAAGGCGGGATCGTGGTCACCAACCCGATCGATGGGCCGCGGCAGCCCGGGCGCGTCGGCTATCCGTTTCCCGGCGTCGAGGTCGCACTGGGCGAGCAGGACGAGGTACTGCTCAGGGGCGGCCAGGTCTTCAAGGGTTACTGGCGCGACCCGGAGGCAACCAAGGAGGCATTCACCTCAGACGGCTACTTCCGCACCGGTGACGTGGGCGAGATCGGGGAGGACGGAACGCTGGCCATCCGCGGCCGGATCAAGGAGCTGATCATCACCGGCGGCTTCAACGTCTACCCGCGCGAGG
>VBHA01000011.1 GCA_005889495.1 Chloroflexota bacterium | reverse complement strand
CTGCAGATGCTCGAGCGGATGAAGCAGGAGCTCGTGCCAATCGACCGCCTGGAGAGATGGGCCGGGTCGACCGACGACCTCGAGCGTGGGCAGCTGATGCGGGCGTGCGTGAGGCTGTTTCGCGCCTACGAGCGCGAGTGCCGCAAGCGGCAGCTGCTGGACTTCGACGACCTGCTCCTGCTCGCCGTCCGCATGCTCGAGAAGCACCCCTCCGTGCTCCGGCGCTACTCCGCGCGCTACCCGCATGTCCTGGTCGACGAGTACCAGGACCTGAACCTCGCCCAAGAACGGCTGGTCGAGCTGGTCGCCGGCCCGTCGGATCCATTCATCGTCGGCGACGACGACCAGTCGATCTACCGGTTCCGCGGTGCCTCACGCGCCAGCCTGGAGCGCTTCCTGACCACGTTCCCCGGTGCGCAAACCATCACGCTGGGCCGCAACCGACGCAGCTCGCGGCGCATCGTGGCCGCGGCCGCGGGCCTCATCGCCAACAACCTGGACCGCCTGCCCAAGCAGCTTCGCTCGGTCGAGCCCGGACCCGCGGTCGAGCTGTGGCCCTGCCCCGATGCGAGCTCCGAAGCGTCGGCGATCGCGCAGGAAGCGGGACGCCTGATCGCAGGCGGAGCTGCGCCCTCCTCGATCGCGGTCCTGTGCAGGACCAACGCGATCGCCCGGCCGATCGCCGCGGCGCTGGCGGTCGAGCGCGTGCCCCACGTCGTCATTGGCGGCCGCGGCTTCCACGACCGCCCCGAGATCAAGGACGTGATCGCGATGCTGCGTGCAGTCCACGATCCTTCGGACGTGATCGCGCTGGCACGGCCCGCGGCCGCCGCCGTCAGGCCTCTGCTCGAGAGCCTCGCGGAAGCGGCGAAGGCGATCGACGTCCGGGACCTCTTCTTCGACCTGATGGAGCATTCGAGGTATCCGGGGACGGAGAACGTGAGCCGCTTCGCGGAAGACATCGCCGAGTTCTGTGAGTCCTCCCCAGACCATTCGCTCGACGCATTCATGCGCTACCTGGACCTTGTCCTTCTCTCGGGCGAAGACGAAGAGCCGGCCCAGGTCGACGCCGGCGAGGCCATCCAGGTGATGACGATCCACCAGTCGAAGGGCCTCGAGTTCGACATGGTGTTCGTGCCGTCGCTCGTCGAGGGGCGTCTTCCTCAATGGGGACGGTCACCGCGCTTCGAGCTGCCGCCGGCGGTGCTCGAGCCACTCGTACGCGGGCGTGAGGACCTCATCGCCGAGGAGAGGAGGCTGCTCTACGTGGCCATGACCCGAGCGCGCCGCAAGCTCTTCCTCACCTGGGCCGAGCACTATGAAGGCGGACGGCGCTGGCGCCCCTCGCGCTTCCTGGAAGAGCTGCGCGGTGCGTCGCCACGCGCGGTCCTGCAGAGGGAGATTCCTCCGGCCGCGGTGATCGTCCCGGAGGTTTCCCGCAACGGCCACCGGGCGGGGCCGGTGCAGCTTTCGTTCAGCGCCATCGCCGCGTATAAGGACTGTCCGCGGCAGTACTGGTACCGCCACGTGCAGGACCTGCCGGCCCCGCAGAGCGCGGAGGCGGTGCACGGCGTCATCCTCCACGAGGTGTTGCGGCGGGCGGGCGAGCTCCGCCGGCAAGGCAAACCGATCACTCAAGCGCGACTTCGGTCGATCCACCGAGAGGTGTGGAGCGCGACCAGGTTTCCCGACCAGCGGCGGGCCGCAGCATTCAAGCGCAACGGCGCCGCGGAGCTCGAGACGTATCGTGCGCAGGGCGGGCTGGACACCCCTCCCGCTTACGTCGAGGAGCCCTTCAGCGTCGCCGTCGACGGATGGACGCTGCGCGGCGTGATCGACCGCATCGACAGCACGGCTGAAGGCTGGCGGATCATCGACTACAAGAGCGGCCGGCCGATCGCCCGGCGTAGACGCGACCTCCAGGTGGCGCTCTACGCGGTAGGAGCGAAGGCTGCGTTGAGCATGGAGGCCGTCCAGCTGGAGGTCGTCTACCTCGCCTCGGGCGAGTCCGTCCGGGTCGAGGGCGTCGCCGGGCTCATGCGTGAGGCTGAGGCCGAAGGCTCCGAGGTGGCCGAAGGGATCCGGTCGGGCATCTTCCCCTCACGTCCCGAGCGCCGCCGGTGCCGGCTCTGTCCCTACCGCCTTGCCTGCGCCGACGCCTTATAGCGAGCGGCCAGCAGCAGGCACTCGCGGGCGATGTCGGAGGACGCGTAAGGATGGGCGAGCTCTTCCGCCCTCCGCGACATCTCGCGCCAGGTCGGTCCGCCTTCGGCCAGGACGCGGACCTCGTCGCGCAGGTCCGGCTCCTTGGGGGCGAACGCGCCGATTCCGGACTCGACCACGAAGTCGACGTTGGGTGATTCCTGGCCCGGCAGGAAACCCGTGATCACCAGCGGGACCCCGGTGGCCAGCGCCTCCGCGATCGCGCCCGGCCCCGCCTTGGTCACGACCAGGTCGCAGGCCCGCATGAGCTCGGGCATGTAATCGACGAAGCCGAGGATCAGCATCGGCGTCTGAGCCTCGAGCTCATGGAGTCGCCGGCGCAGCTTCTCGTTGCGCCCGCATACGACGACGAGCTGCCAGGGCTGGCGGTCCATCGCGAGCGCGCGCACCTGGGAGGCGAGGTGCCCGACGCCGGCCGCGCCGCCCATCACCAGGATCGTGAAGCGGTGCTGGTCGAGCCCAAAACGGCGGCGCAGCGCCTGCTTCTCGCCCGGCGCGGGCGGGCGGAAGCGAAGGTCGACAGGCAGGCCGAGCAGCTTCACGCGGTCGGCCGGGACGCGGCGGCGGAGCGCGACCTTGCGGGCGCCCTCGGTTGGCGCGACCACGAGGTCGGCCTGGCTGAAGGTCCATCCGCGGTGGAAGTCGACCAGGTCGGTGATCACCGTCATCAGGGCTCGCGGCCGGCCGCTCTTGCGAATCGCCTGGTGCGCGACGTGGTTGAGCAGCGGGTGCACCGAGAGGACCACGTCAGGGTCGTGCTGCTTGAGCAGCTGCGCCATCACCTTGCGAACCGGCGGCCCGAACACCGCCCGGATGGCGGCGAACGTCGCCCTGGTGTTGCTGGTGTGGTAGACCGCGCCCCACGCGGCGCGGGAGCGGGTGATCACGGGCGAGTACAGCGACGCCAGCCGGCGCACGAGGGCCGGGCCCTGGCCGATCAAGGGGTCGGCGACGGCGATCACGCTCGTCGGGTCGAGAAGCTTCAACGCGTCTGTCAGCGCGCGCGCCGCCGCCCGGTGCCCTCCGCCGGTGTCGCTGAAAAGGATGAGGACGCGCGGCGACCCGCCGACCGGGGTGGGATAAAGAGAGGCGGCTTCGGTTACCGGCGTCGCGCCGCTGCCCGGCGCGCGATCCAGCGCATGTTGTACGTGGACAGCAGGTAGGTGATGAAGATCATGGCGATGATGCCGATGCTGACCCACAGGATCGTGCGCTTGGCGAGCTCGCCGGGCGAAAGCGGCGGGGAACCCGTGCGGTTGGCAACGATGATGTAGGAGGCAAGGTCTTTGACGTCCTGCTCCGTCAGGCTTCCGTTCCCGCCCTTGGCCGGCATCTGCGTGCTCTTCGGGTCGCCTGGCTGAGGCTGCCGCCCGTTGGTGATGATGGCGATCAGGAACTGCGGGTCGAGTGGATTGCTCACCCCTGGAAGCTTCTCGATCGGGTTGAGCGTGGCGCCGATGCCGCCCTCGAGGCCCGCCCCGTGACAGGACGCGCAGTTCTGCGCGTAGAGCGTCTCGCCCTTGGACGGATCTCCTGGCAGGGTGGTCGCGCCGCTCGCGGTCGACGATCCACCGGGCGAGGGCGAGGGAGAGCTGTCGGCGAGCGTCGAGAGGGCGGTGAGGACAAAAAAGGCGGGAACTCCCATCGCCAGCACCACGCCCCGGGTGACCCGCATCGAGCCCAATCATATCCAGGGGCCCAGGGGCCCGGTTCGGCGGGAATAGCGGCTGAGGTCGTAGGTTTTCAGATGTAATGGGTTCCTGTTCGCCGGTCTCTCGTTCCGGCTTCTGCTGCGTCTCGAGGCGCTGGCTTGACGCGAGATCGGCGTACCGTGGCTGAGGCCGACCGGTTGTTCGGTGACCGCGCCGCTCGGCGGATCGCGGTCATCTCCATGCACACCTCGCCGACCGCCTCCCTGGGCCAGAACGCAAACGGCGGTCTCAACGTCTACGTGCGGGAGGTCGCAACCGCCTTCAGCGACCGCGGCATCGCCACCGACGTCTTCACCCGCCGCCAGTCGCCTGACGATCCCACCGTGGAGCAGCTTGCCCCTCTCTCTCGCGTGCTCTATCTGCCCGCGGGCAAGGGCGTCGACAAGTACTCGCTTTTTGGCGACGTCCCGTCGTTCGCCAGGCGGATCGCGGAGCTGGCCGACCGCGACGGGATTTCCTACGACTTCCTCTTCTCCCACTACTGGCTGTCCGGCGAGGTCGCGTGCCTGCTGCGGCCTCGACTCGCGGCGAGCTGGGCGCATGTCGCCCACACCCTCGGCCTGGTCAAGAACCGAACGCTGGCGGCGGGTGCGCGGCCCGAGCCGGCGCTGCGCATCAGCGTCGAGGGGGAGATCGCGCAGCAGGCGGACCTGCTCATCGCCTCGACCGAGGACGAGAGTCTCGACCTGGTCAACCTCTATGGCGCGGACCCCGAGCATGTCTTCGTCGTGCCGCCGGGAGTGGACCTGTCGATGTTCCAGCCGATCGACCGGGCGGAGGCGCGGCGCAAGATCGGGTACGGTCCGGGTCGTCTGCTCCTGTTCGTCGGCCGGCTCGAGCGCTTGAAGGGAGTCGAGGTTGCGATTCGTGCCCTGGCGCTGCTCAGAGATCGGGCCCACGACGACGTCCGCCTGCTGATCCTCGGCGAGGACAGCAAGGAAGGAGACGAAAGCGAAAAGTCCAGGCTGAAGGCCGTCGCCAGCGCGGCGGGCGTGCGTGACCGCGTCGACTTCCTGGGCTCGGTCGCGCACCATGAGCTGCCGTACTTCTACTCGGCCGCCGACGTGACCGTGATGCCGTCCTACAGCGAGTCGTTTGGCCTGGTCGGCCTCGAGGCGCAAGCGTGCGGAAGACCCGTCGTCGGCTCCGACGTGACCGGGCTGCGGTCAGTGATCCGGAACGATGTGAGCGGATACCTCGTCCAGGACCACGACCCGGCCACGTACGCAGATCGCATCGGCCGCCTGCTGGACGACCCCGAGCTGGCGCAGCAGATGGGGCGTCGGGGCCGGCTGTTGGCCCAGCGCTTTTCGTGGGCCCGGACCGCAGACCGGCTGCAGCTTCTGTTCGAGCGCGTCGCCCAGCACGGCCAGATCCCCGATCAGCTCCGGGTCCAGGCCAGGGCCCGGCAGGAGTAGGGGAAAGAAGCAGGGTCCTCCTTCGTCAGCGCCGTAGGCCGGGTGCCGTCGGCGTTCATCAGCCAGACCTGGTCGGCGCTCAGGAACGCGATCTGGTGCCCGTCCGGCGACGAGACCGGCGAGGCCACCTCGATGCCGGGGTCGGAGGGAAGACCCGCCGCAAGGCTGAGCGTTGCCGGTGGAGAAACGACGTTGACGACGTAGGCCTTGTGAAGCACGCCGGCGGCCGTCGACAGCGCGGCTGAGAAGACCATGTGACTCGAGTCCGGAAGCCAGGCCGGACGGCCAAGGTCGCCGGCCGCGAGCGTCGTCGTCGCCGCGGCGCCAGTAAGGCTGCGCATGCGGAGCGTGGTCGTGGTCGGGTCATGGCGGAGGTAGGCGATGCGATTGCCGGCGGGCGCCCAGGCGATGGCGCTCACCGGGGCGTTGTCGAGGACGAGCTGGTAGCTGGCGCGCAAGCCGACGTCGTAGCCCCAGACCTGATCGCTGCCACTGATGGCGTGGACGAAAGCAACCCGCAGGCCGTTCGGCGCGACGGTTGCTTCGGCCACGTCGGTGGCGATGACCTGGTCGGTGCCCTCCGCGACCTGCCGGTGCAGAGCGCCGGAATTGTCGATGTAGACAAAGCCGAGTCCGCGCGCAAGGTTTGCCGCCCAGGCGGCTTTGAGGTTCAGCGGAGTTTGACCTGCGCCGGGCGTGAACTGCCACCAGGACCCGTCCGCGCCCTGGATCAACAACGAGTCGCCCGCGGGCGACCAGTTGAAAGACCGCACCGCGCTGGCGTCGAAGAGCTGGCGCGGGAAACCGCGCTCGTCGACCATCCATAGCCCGCCGGCCGAACCGTCCGGGCTGTCGGTCGCGAAGGCGATCCAGTGCCGGAGCGCCCTCGGCGGGCCGGTGGTGAATCGGACGAGCTCGTCGCGACCGAGCTGGTTGCCGTCGACGTCGGTCGCGGCGGTATTGACCAGCACCTTGTAATCCGTGTTGGGGGCGAGCAGCTGCGACGGCGCGATGACGGCGCGTCGAGGCTCGGCGGGGTCGAGGCGGACGTCGAAGGGAACGCTCGGGCTGATCGAGATCGCGCTTCCGAGGCTCTTCGGGTCCATGCGGCGCGAGAACTCGAGGTTGAGGTAGGAGGACGGATCGACCGCGCCGTCCCCATTCGCGGGGGTGGACGCGGCGAGGGCAGGGGGTCGCTCGGTGACGAACGACCAGTGGTGACGGAGCGTGTAGGTGTTGCCGGCCGGGTCGCGATAGCCAGGCTCGAGGATGACCTCGTAGTTGGTGTTCGTGCGCAGTGTGGCGTGGTCGTACAGGAGCTGGTGGCTGCTGAGCCAGCGGACCGAGCCCTGGGTCGCGGGGAAGAGGTGGAGGCGGCCCTCGACCGAGGACCTGTCGACGTCGTGGTCGAAGGTGATGGCGATCGGGACCGCGGTCGAGACGTCGATCGTGTTCCGCTGCGGAGAGTAGTCGACGATCTGCGGAGGGTTGCCGCCGCACGCCGTGAGGAACGCGCCGAGGGCCAGGGCGGCCGCGGCCAAAAAAGCCCAGCGCTGTCGCGGGCCCACCCTCCTCCCGCGGCTCCCACCCCCAAGCCGACGCACCTGGGTCGAGGCTAAGCGCAAAAAAGCACGACGCCAACTCACCCTGTAAAGGGTTTACACGAAGACGGCGGCTAGAGGTGGGACTTGAGCCGGGCCTTCATCTCCTGCGCCAGCTGCTCGAGGCGTGAGGAGTCGACGAAGAGAAGCGAGATGCTCGGGATCTGGTCGATCGCCGCCTCGATCCCGGCGAGCGAGGGATCGGCGGCGCCCAGGATGTCCTTCACCTTCCGCGCCCGGTTGCCCAGCGCGTCCTCGGCCATCGCCTGGAGCTCCGTGACGACCGCTCCCCAGTCGAGCTGCGGGCCGGCGCCTCGGGGCGGCGCCGTCGGCGCGACCTGCGCCTGCTGCGGCGCCGGCTGCTGGTAGGTCGAGAACGATTGCGTGGGGATCTGCGCGGTGGGCGGCTCCGGGGGCATCACCGGCACGACGGGAATCGTCGGGTTGGTCGGCGCGACGGCCTCCTGCGCGGGCGCCGGGGGCGCGGCGGCAAACGCGGGAGCCGCGCCGGCAGCCCTGCCCCTCTGTCCCGCGACCACCTCGTCGACGTCGAGCGGCGGATGCTTGGTCGTGTCCGCGGACTTGACCTCGATCATCGCGTTCGGGTCGTCGCACAGCGCGAGCGCCTGGTCGGGCTTGTCCGAGATCTCGCGGGAGTCGCTCGTGTAGGCGCCCGCGAGCTCGCCCTTCGCGAGGATGATCACGCCCGTCCCGGTGCCCGACCGGATCATCACGCTGCCGCTTAGCTTGCGGTCGCTCAGGAAGTTGAGCAGCGCCTTCATGTCGACCCAACCCGCGTAGAGCTCGGTGTACATAGGCCGGGACACGGTCAGCTCATAAAGTCCGTCGATCAGCTCCGGAGACAGGCCCACGACGTCGAGCACGCCGTGCCCCGCGGTGACGTCATCGTTGAACTGCTGCAGCGCCTGCTTGCCGAGGACGAGACTGCCGGCATCCGCGGCCCCGTCATAAAGGCACTCCAGCGCGGAGCCTTCGCGGAACAGGATCAGGCCGGACGCCTCATCCGTCAGCAGCCGCACATACCCGGTGTACCCCTCGCGCTCCAGCGTCGTCAGCAGCCGCGGGAAATCGACGAAGGACGTTTTCAACGAGTCGTAGAGGATCTGCCCGGCCGGCACCGGGATCGGCTCGCGGCCATGCTTCGGCTGCGGGCGGTGCTTCACACCTCTTCGCGGTTGCGGTGCCTCCACCTTTCTTTCCGGCTCAGCATGCTCTTTTCGTTCCGCGCGGGGCGCCGGCTGCTCCGCGTGAGTCTCGGCCCTGGGTTCCGCCGGCGCGGACCGAGGCGCGGCCTCCGCGGTGTGGACGAGCTCCGGGATCCCGGCCTTCACTGTCTCGTCCGCCGGCAGCTTGGCCTTGGCGTCGAACTCGAACTCGCCCTTGGTCCAGTTCAGCGCGCTGACGACTGCGTCGTCGCCCGACTTGCCGTCACCGAGGGCGTGAAAAAGATGCCCGAACAGGAAGTACAGCGACGTGGACTGCCCGTTCCCATTGCGGATGGTGAGGGTGCCAGTGGACCGCTCACCCTGAGCGGATTCCAAGAGCGATCGAAGGGGGTTTTCGGCAAGCGTGCCGTGCGATTGCAACAGTCTTCTCCTGAGATCGGACGTCCCGATCGGGGTCTAAGAGAAAGTTAGTATAGGCATCGACATCAGACCCGCGCGCCCGGAGCCTCCAGAGCTCCCTCTGCCAGTTCGCCCCTCTCCCGCGCGCCTCGTACTCATCCGCCACGGCCAGTCGACCTGGAACCAGGAGCACCGCATCCAGGGCCAGCTCGATCCGCCTCTCTCGGCCGAGGGCCGCCGCCAGGCAGCGTTGCTCGGCGCCCGCCTGGCGGGCAGGCGCTTCGTGGGTTTTTACGCCAGCGACTTGAGACGCGCTTTCGAAACGGCGGAGGTACTGGGCGGCGCTATTGACATCGAACCCGAGCCGAGCACCGCGTTCCGCGAGGTCTTCCTCGGCGAGTGGGAGGGCCGCACGACCGAGGAGATCGCGGCCGAGTATCCCGAAGCCTGGGCCAGCTGGGTCGAGGAGCCCGACTGGGATGTCGTGCCCGGCGGCGAAGGCGCCGCGGCGTTCGACGCACGCGTCGCCGCCGCGACCGACGACCTGCTCCAACGCCACGAGCAGGGAGATGTCCTGGTGGTCACCCATGGCGGCGTGATCCAGGTCGCATTGCATCGCGTGGTCGGCCGGCCCAGCCGGGGCCTGTTTCCCTTCAAGATCCAGAACGCGTCGATCACGCTGATCGAGAAGCGCGACGCGCGCATGGTGGTCGGCGGCGTCAACGACATCGGGCATCTCGAGCCGGCCGCCGTCAGCGAAGTCGGTCCCGGATGACCGGCGACGCCGAACGCTGGGACGGCGACCTTGCCGAGCGCGCATCGCACGCGCCTTTGCTGCAGTCGTGGGCCTGGGGCGAAGTCCAGTCGCGCGTGGGCTGGGAGGTGGAGCGCGTCCGCTTCTCGACCGACGGCCCGATGGCGTCCGTCCTTCTCCGCAAGTTCGGGCCGGCCCGCGAGGCGTATGTGCCGCGCGGCCCGGTGCCGGCGCACACCTACGCGCTGGATGCGCTTGTGGACTGGGCGCGCAAGTCTCGGATCGCGAGGCTCGTCGTCGAGCCCGAGGCGGGACGCGACCTGCGCGAGGTGTTGGAGGAAAAAGGATTTCGGCGCGTGGCACCCGTCCAGCCGGAGCACACGCGCATCGTCAAGCTGCTGCCACCGGACGAGCTGATCGCAACCTTCAAGCACGGACGGCGCTACAACATCCGCACCGGGCTCAAGCGTGGCGTCGTCGTCGAGGAGGGCAAGGAAGCGGCCGAGCTCGCCAGGCAGTCGGCGGCCGTGGAGCGCCGTGAGGCCATCCAGCTGCCGGGCCGCCGTTACTACCAGCTGCTGCTCGACATCCTGCCGTGGTGCCGCACGTATACGGCGCGAGGACCGCAAAAGCGCGCGCCCCTGGCCACCGTCCTGGTGGCGCGCCACTCCGGGCGCGCCTACAGCCTCTTCGCCGGCCGCACCGGCGCCCACCGCGAGCTGATGGGGAACGACCTCGCCTGGTGGGTTGCGATCTCCTCGGCGGCTGAGGCCGGCTGCGCGGACTTCGACCTGTGGGGCGTGCCGCCGCCCAGGTCCGGGCCCGAGCACCCGTGGCACGGCCTGGGCTTCTTCAAGTCCGAGTTCGGCGGGGAGGAGGTGACGTACACCGGCGCCTGGGAGATGGTGCTGTCGCCCGGCGGCGCCCGGCTGCTCAGGTTCGAGCGTCGAGCACGAGCCTACATTCGGGGCTTGAAACGAAACATTCCCTAACAATCCTTCAATTACGTTAGGATGGAAGGATGGCTGTGGCCGAAACCTCCCGCAGGGTGCTCGTCGTCGAGCCGGACAGCTCGACCCGGCGCGAGATCAGGCAAGCGTGCGAGCAGGACGGCTACCAGGTGGTGGAGGCCGACGCCGGCTCCGAAGCGCTCCGCCAGATAGAGAGCTCACGGCCGAGCGTCGTCCTGCTCGAGGTGACGCTGCCGGACACCGCCGGATACGACGTCTGCAGGGAGCTGCGGAAGATGGACCCCGCCGTGCCGGTGATCATGATGAGCTCGCGGTCGGACGAGATCGACGCGGTGGTCGCGCTCGAGATCGGCGCCGACGATTACGTCACCAAGCCGCTGCGCCTGCGTGAGCTCGTGGCGCGCATGGCCGCGCACCTGCGGCGCGTGCGCCTGGAGAATGCGGAGGCGATGCGCAGCCGGCTCGAGTTCCGCGACCTCGTCATCGACGTCAACGAGCGCCGGACCTACAAGAACAACAGGGAGGTCGAGCTGACCCACACGGAGTTCGACCTGCTCACCTTCCTGGCCAGCAATGCGGGCAAGGTGCTGAGCCGGGAGAAGATCCTCAACTCGATCTGGGGTTATGAGTACCCGATCGAGACGAGGGTCATCGACGTCCACATCAGAAACCTGCGACGCAAGATCGAGACCCAGCCCTCACGTCCTTA
>VBHA01000010.1 GCA_005889495.1 Chloroflexota bacterium | reverse complement strand
TTGATCTTCGGTCCCTCGCTGGTCAAGGAGCCCGTGATCTATCAGCTCGGGCGCAAGTTCGAGATCGTCACGAACATACGGCGCGCGGACGTGACTCGGGACCACGGCTGGGTGCTGCTCGAGGTGTCGGGAGAGGCGGACGAGCTGGACCGGGGGATCGAGTTCCTGGAGTCGCGGGGGGTCAAGGTCGAGCCGGCGGAAGGCGACCTGGTCGAGTAGCGCTTAGCCCCTCTGGCGCTGCCCCTCCGGCGCGCCCCTCCGGCCCTGCCCCTCCGGCGCGCCCCTCCGGCCCTTCGGGCCACCCCCCCATGAATGGGGAGGAAAAGGCCACCTCCCCATGAATGGGGAGGACAAGGCCACCTCCCCATGAATGGGGAGGCCAAAAGCTAGCGGGTCGTCATCACCAGGCGCGCGCCCGCGAGCGGTTTGGTCGCCGGGGGCAGGTTCGCGATGATTTCGAGCAGGCGAGACCCGAGGTCTTTCGTCTCGACACGAAACTGGGCGAACGCGTCGTCGCGGTCGAGATGGGCGCGGAAGTGCAGCTCGACCTCGCGGCCGCCGCGGGCAGGCGCGTGGGATGTCAGACGGTTGAAGTCGGGCGCGGGCACCGCCCACCAGACCACGGGCGCCAGCTCGAGCACGAGCACCACGACGTAGATGAAGGAGGGGTCTCGCGGAACGGTGTCCTCGAAGTAGGTGGCGTTCGACTGGACGAAGCCTGACTCGCCGAGCTGGAAGCAGGCCTTCGACTGCAGCGACGCGAACGTGCTCGCGCCCTTGACGGCGACGACGAGGTCGCGATGGTCGTCATCGGCGTCGACCTGAAAAGGGACCAGCCTGCCGCCGGAGGTGAGCATCGCGTAGACGGCCAGCAGGTACTCCCCGATACGGCCGGCCTGTACATCGCTCAGCGCCATGGCCTTAACTATCGGGCGTGGACGCCAACGTGGCCATCATCGGCGCCGGGCAGGCGGGGCTCGCGACCAGTTGGTACCTGACGCATGCGGGAGTCGATCACGTCGTCCTCGAGGCCGGCCGCATCGGGGAGACGTGGCGCTCGCGTCGCTGGGACTCCTTCTGCCTGGTGACGCCCAACTGGACCGTCCAGCTGCCCGGCGCCCACTACCGGGGAGGCGACCCGGACGGCTTCATGCCCCTGGCGGAGATCGTCGACCACATTCAGAGCTGGTCGGATTCGTTCGGGGCCCCGGTGCGGGGACAGTGCCGGGTCTCGGCCCTCGACCAGCGCGAAGACGGGTTCGTGCTCTCACTCCCGGACGGAAAGCTCCACGCCCGCACCGTCGTCGTGGCCTCGGGCGGTTACCAGCGTGCGCACCGTCCGGCCAACGCCGGCCAGCTGCCGGCGACCGTCACCCAGCTCCTCGCCGAGGAGTACGGCAACCCCGGGCGCGTGCCGGAGGGCACGGTGTTGATCGTCGGCAGCGGGCAGACGGGTTGTCAGATCGCCCAGGAGCTGCACGAGGCGGGACGCAAGGTGATAGTGGCTTGCGGCCGCTGCCCGTGGATGCCTCGCCGCCTGGGCGGCCAGGACCTTGTGTGGTGGATCATCGAGTCCGGCTTCTGGGACCGGACGCCGGCCCAGCTGCCGTCCCCGGCGGCACGCCTTCTTGGCAACCCTCAGGCCACGGGCCACGACGGAGGCCGCGACCTGAACTACCGCACCCTCCACGCGGAGGGCGTCGAGCTCGCCGGCCGCTACCTCGGCGCGTCTGACGGCAAGATCCACCTCGCCGAGGACCTTGCCCAGAGCATCCAGGCCGGCGACGACCTGGCGCGCTCGTTCATGAAGTGGGTCGGCGCGCTGTGCGAGAAGCGCGGCGTTGCGATCCCCTGGGAGGTGCCGGGTCCGCCAGGGTTCACGGGCCGGACCGAGCTCGACATCGACAGAGAGGGAATCTCGACCGTGATCTGGACCGCCGGCTACCGGCCCGACTACGGCTGGGTGCACGCTTCGGTGTTCGACGAGATGGGCTTTCCGCTCCAGGTCGACGGGCGCAGCGAGGTGCCGGGGCTGTACTTCATGGGCGTGCACTTCCAGCGCAAGGCCAAGTCGGCCGTGCTCTACGGTGTAGGAGAGGACGCCGAGCTGGTGGCACGCCATATCGTCGAGAACCGCGGATGAAGGTTGCGGTCGCGATGTCTGGCGGCGTCGACTCGTCGGTCGCGGCCGCGCTTCTGCAGGCCCAGGGGCACGACGTCGTGGGCGTGACTCTGCAGCAGTGGCCGCGCGACGACTCCGAGGAGGCCGCTCGACATGGCGGGTGCTGCTCGCTGTCCGCGGTGGAGGACGCCCGCCGAGTAGCCGCGCTGCTGGACATTCCTTATTACTGCTGGAACCTGGAGAAGGAGTTCGGAGAGCGCGTCATCGAGCCGTTCCACCGCGCGTATCTCGACGGCCGGACGCCAAACCCCTGCGTGCGCTGCAACGCTTTCGTGCGCTTCGACCTGATGCTGTCGCGGGTGCTCGAGCTCGGCTTCGACCGCCTCGCCACCGGCCATTACGCGCGCGTCGTTCATGGTGCCGAAGGCCCGGAGCTGCACGCCGGAGTGGACGCGGCGAAGGACCAGTCGTACATGCTCTATCACCTCGACCGCGATCGCCTCTCGCGCATCGACTTTCCGCTTGGCCGAATGACGAAGGGCGAGGTCCGCGAGCACGCGCGCGAATTCGGCCTGCCCGTGGCCAACAAGGCGGAGAGCCAGGAGATCTGCTTCGTGCCTCGAGGCAAGACGGCGAGCTACCTCTCCGCCCGGCTGCCGGTGCGGGCCGGAAAGGTCGTCGCCGCCGACGGCCGCGAGCTCGGGACGCACGGCGGCGCCGCCCTCTACACGGTCGGCCAGCGCGCGGGGTTCGGAAGCCTTGCCGAGCCCGGGCCCTGGTACGTGCTGCGAATCGACGCGCGGTCGAACACCGTCGTCGTCGGCCGGCGCGATGAGCTTGCGGTGCGCGAGGTGGCGGTGGAGGAGATGAGGTTCGTCGACGGCGTGGCCGCCGAACCGCTGGCCTGCGAGGCCCGGCTCCGCCACCACGCGCCGGCAATCGCCGCCGTCTACGCGGGCGGACGCCTTTCGCTCCAGGAGCCATTCTTCGGCGCGGCTCCGGGACAGGCGGCCGTGCTCTACTCGGGCACGCGAGTCCTGGGCGGAGGCATCATCGCCGCCGCCTGACGTCGTCCCTTTCGCCGGCCACGGGCTCGAGTACTTCGGCCTGCTCGCGGGCATCGGCTCTTTTGGCGTCAGGCGCCTCGGCCGGATCACGCCGCGGATCCGCTGGGCGCGGCCGCCGATGCAGGACTTCTTCCTCGCAGCGTCCATCGGGGCTCTCATCCTGCTGACCGAGGCCCGCACGTGGCTCGTTCTCCTGCGCCTTGCGGCCGAGGGTGCCGCCTGGATCCTGTGCCTCCGCGGCAATCGATTCGTGGCCGTCCCCGCGGTGCTCGCGGCCGTGATGCTGCCCCTGTCGAGCCACGCCGCGGGCGTGCAGCCGCAGGCGGCCGGCGCCGAGCTCGCCGACGCGATCCACGTCCTGTCCGCGGCGATGTGGGCCGGCGGCATCATCGCGCTGGCAAGCCTGCGTCCACCGGATGGATGGGCGGCGCCTGAGGCGCGCATCCTGCTCGAGCGCTTCGGCCGGATCGCCCTCATCGCGTTCGCGGTGACGGCCCTGACCGGGCTTCTCGCCGCGACAGAGCACCTGCTTGCACTGAGTGACCTGTGGTCGACGACCTACGGAGTCGTGCTCGTCCTGAAGGTCGCCGGCGTGCTCGCCATGGGCGGCCTGTCCGCGCTGTGGCGCCGCGGTCGCCAGGTCGTGGCCGCCGACGCGCTCGTCGCCATCCTGGTCGTCTTTGCCACGGCGTTGCTGGCTGTGACCACGCCTCCGGCATAGGATGTGGCGATGGGGTCCGTGCGCGAGGTCATGGCGACCAACCTGCACATAGTCGGCCCGGGCGACACGGTCGGCGAAGCAGTCGCGGTGATGGCCCAGAACCGAATCGGTTCGGTGCTGGTCATGGAAGGCGAGCGGCTGCTCGGGATCTTCACCGAGCGCGACACCGTGCGCGCGCTGTCCCAGGCGCATGACGCGGCCCGCCACGAGATCGTGTCCTGGATGACGCACGGCCCGACGACGGTCGCGCCGGACGCGGACGCCGAGGAGGCGCTGCGCACCATGCTCGACAACGGGTTTCGCCACCTGCCGGTGGTCGCGGACGGAAAGGTGGTCGGAGTCGTCTCGATGCGCGACCTCGCGGGCTAAACTAGGAAACCTCTCCGCAAGCTGTAGGTTCAACTCGCCCTCGAAGCGGGCGCTGAGGCATTCATCCATTGGGTCTTCTGGCGCTGAGGCGCTACGTGCCGTACATGCGGCCGTACGTCTTCCTCGTCGTGGTGTTCGGCGTCTCCCAGCTGGGAGGCCTCGCCGCCGCGGCATCGATCCCGAAGGTGATCCAGTCGATCATCGACGGGCCGATCACGCACGGCGACCTCGGCCAGCTCGTCGAGATGTCCGGTCTCCTGCTCGCCATCGGCGCGCTCGAGTTCGTGCTGATCGTCATGCGGCGACACTTCGCCGGCGTCGCCTCGCTGGGCATGGAGACCGACCTGCGCAACGACTTCTACGCGCACCTGCAGAGCCTCCAGGTCTCGTTTCACGACAACTGGCAGTCGGGGCAGCTGCTGTCGCGCGCGATCGCCGACATCTCGACGATCCGGCGGTTCGTGGGCTTCGGCCTGATCTGGTTCGGCCAGATCTTCGTCACCTTCGCCGTCGTCCTGGTCCTGATGCTTCTGCTCGACTGGCAGCTCGCGCTCGTGGTCGTGTTCTTCATGCTTCCCATCGCGGTCTTCAGCACGATCTTCCACACCCGGTACAAGGTCATCGCGCGACGGCTCCAGGACATGACCGGCGACCTCACCACGACCATCGAGGAGATGGCGACCGGCGTGCGCATCATCAAGGCATTCGGCCGCACGCCGCTGATGCAGCGGCGCTTCGAGCAGCAGGCGCGTCAGATCCAGGAGACGAGCCTCGAGGGGATCAAGGCGCGCGCCAACCTGTGGACGGCGATCAACTTCCTGCCGAACCTCTCCCTGGTCGCGGTGCTGCTGCTCGGCGGGCTCAACGTCGTCCAGGGCCGGCTGACGATCGGCGGCCTGGTCGCGTTCATGACGTACATCTTCATGCTGACCTGGCCGATGGACGCGCTGGGCTGGGTGCTGTCCATGAGCGAGGAGTGCCAGACCGCGTCGCAGCGTCTGAACGAGGTCTTCGACTCCCGGCCTGAGATCTCCGACCGCCCCCGTGCCCGCTCCCTCGATCGCTCCACCGGCCGGTTGGAGTTCCGTGCGGTCGGCTTCAAGTACCCGAGGTCCGACGAGTGGGTGCTGCGTGATTTCAACCTGGTGGTCGAGCCGGGCGAGACGGTTGGGCTCGTGGGCAGGACGGGGAGCGGCAAGACGACGCTCGCTTACCTGGTGCCAAGGCTCTACGACGTGACCGAGGGGCACGTCCTGCTCGACGGGGTCGACGTCCGCGACATCCTGCTGCGCTCGCTGCGCTCGCACATCGGCTTCGCGTTCGAGGACCCGATCCTCTTCTCCGCGTCGGTGCACGAGAACCTGGTCATGGGCCGGCCGTTCGACTCCGACCAGGAGCTGAAGCGGGCGATCGAGGTCGCGCAGGCCGGGTTCGTCTGGGACCTGCCGTGGGGCCTGGAGACGAGGGTCGGCGAGCAGGGCTACACGCTGTCGGGAGGACAGCGGCAGAGGCTCGCGCTGGCTCGCGCCGTCCTCGGGTCGCCGCCGGTGCTGGTGCTCGACGACCCACTTTCCTCGGTCGACGTGCACACCGAGGCGATGATCGAAGAGTCGCTGGCACGCGTGCTCGACGGCGTGACAGGGCTGCTCGTCGTCCACCGCCCGTCGACCCTGGCGCTGGCCGACCGCGTGGCGCTGATCGACGGCGGGACCATCGTCGACGTCGGCGCGCACGCCGACCTGATGCGCACCAACTCGCTCTACCGGGCGCTCTTGTCGCAGGAATACGACGAGGCGCTGGCGTGAGCGCTGCTGTTCAAGACAGCTGGCGCGGGGTCGCGGCGGAGGAGCTCGACGAGTTCTCGCCCGACGTCGCGGGCCTGCTGCGCAAGCGCAGCCGGCGGCTGCTCGCCACCCTGGCGCGCCCTTACCGCCGCCGGATCGCCCTCGCCGGGTTGCTCATCGTCCTGCGCTCGGCCGGTTATCTCTCGATCCCCTACCTGGTCAAGGTTGGCATCGACCGAGGCATCAGCACCCACGACCTCACCGCGCTCATGCAGGTCGTAGGCGCGCTTCTCGCGGCCCTGGCGCTGAACGCGTTCGCGAACTACGGCTTCCTGCGGATGTCGGGCGCCATCGGCGCCGCGATCCTCTTCGACCTGCGGCGCATGCTCTTCGCGCACGTCCAGGAGCTGTCACTCTCCTTCTACGAGCGCTACACATCCGGGCGCATCATCTCGCGCCTGACCTCGGACATCGACGCACTCAACGAGCTGCTCCAGACCGGCCTCACCTCTGTGCTGACGTCGATGATCTCGGTGGTCGCGATCTCGGTCATCCTGCTGCGGCTGGACCTGCGGCTTGGGCTCGTGGCGCTGATCGCGATGCCTCTCGTGCTGATCTTGACGTCCTGGTTCCGAGCCAACTCCGCGCGCTCGTACCGTGCCGTGCGCCGGGCGATCGTGCTGGTCATCGTCCACTACGTCGAGTCGCTGGGCGGCATCCGCGCGGTCCACTCGTTCCGGCGCGAGCCGCGCAACCAGCAGATCTTCGAGGACGTCAACGCGCGTTACCGTGACGCCAACATCTGGTCGAACCGGCTGGTCTCGACGTTCGGCCCCGCCATCAACCTGCTCGGCCGGCTCACCACTACCGCGGTCCTGCTTTTCGGCGGCTACCTCATGATCGAGCGCCAGATGACCATCGGGGTCCTGACCGCGTTCGTCCTCTACCTCCGTCAGTTCTTCGACCCGATGCAGGACCTGTCCCAGTTCTACAACGTCTTCCAGGCGGCGGGCGCGGCGCTGGAGAAGCTGGCCGGCGTCATCGAGGAGCAGCCGACGGTGCCGGAGCCGGCTCGTCCCGTCGGGCTGCCGGACGCGCGTGGCTCCGTCGCCTTCGAGCACGTCACCTTCGCCTACCGTGAGGACCCGGTCCTTCACGACATCGACGTCGAGGTTCCCGCGGGCCAGGTCGTCGCCCTGGTGGGCCAGACGGGTGCGGGGAAGACTTCGATCGCCCGCCTGATCGCGCGGTTCTACGACCCGACCGTGGGGCGCGTCACGCTCGACGGTGTCGACCTTCGCTCCATCGCGACCACGGACCTGCGCCGCGCCGTCGTGATGGTCACGCAGGAGAGCTTCCTGTTCTCAGGCACGGTGGGCGACAACATCCTGTTCGGCCGGCCGACCGCGTCGCGACAGGAGATGGAGGCGGCCGCGAGCGCGATCGGAGCGCACGAGTTCATCACGGCGATGCCGAACGGCTACGACACGGACGTGCGCCGGCGCGGCGTTCGGCTCTCGTCCGGGCAGCGCCAGCTGGTCGCGTTCGCGCGGGCGTTTCTCGCCGACCCGCGCGTCCTGATCCTGGACGAGGCGACCTCGTCCCTGGACCTCCCGTCGGAGCGGCTTGTGCAGAGGGCTCTGCGCACCCTGCTCCGCGGCCGGACCGCGTTGATCATCGCCCATCGCCTGTCGACGGTCGAGATCGCCGACCGGGTGCTGGTGATCGACGCGGGGAGGATCGTGGAGGACGGGGCCCCGGGGGAGCTGCGGTCGGGGCGGGGGAGCTACGGGTCGCTGCACCGGGCGTGGGTCGACTCTCTGGCCTGACACCTCCTGCCCCTGCGATACTGCCGCCATGGTGCGGTTGTCGCGGGCGCTTCGACGCTGGAGCCCGTTCGGCGTCGCAACGGCCGTCCTCGCGGTCGCGTGGCTCGCCGTGGTCGCCGGGTTCGCCTACGGCGCGGTGACCGTGCGGCCGGACCTCAAGAGCGTCGCCGCCGCGGCGGTCGTGGTCGGGATCGCCGGAGCCGCATTCTGTATGCTTGGCGCGAGCCGGGAAACTTAGCCGAAGCACCGGCGAATAGCCGCGCCTTTCATCACCACGGAGTGTCCATGGACTCCCTCCACGCGATTGGTTTCTACGTGTCCTCAGGGGTCTTGCTCATAGGGGCTCTTGGAGCCGCCCTCGCACCCGCTCGTGGACAGCGCGGCGCGGCCCTTGCCGTGAGCGGGGTGGGCCTGGCCGGCGTTTACGTCTCGCTCTCGGCCGGCTTTGCCGGCGCGATCGCGCTTGTGTGCTACGCGGGATGCGCGTTCATGGTCGCGGGGCCGCGGTACCGCGTGGTCGAGACCGTCGCCGGCACGATGTGGAGGCAGCTCGGCGCCGTCGGGGCCGCGGCGCTGCTTGCGGCGCTCGTGTATTCCGCCCTCCGCGCCGACTTCGTGCGCGCGAACTTCACCGGAGGAGCATTCGATGCCAGGGCGGTCGCGCGGCTGCTGCTCGCGCACGACGTGGTGGCGACGCAGGCCGTGGCGCTGCTGGGCGTGGCTGCGATCGCCGGCGCGGCCGTCGCGTGGCGATCGAGGGACCGGGCCCGGTGAGCGCAAGCCTGGTCGCGGTCTTCTTCGTCGCCGCGGGCGTGATCGCCGGAGGAGCATTCGATGCCAGGGCGGTCGCGCGGCTGCTGCTCGCGCACGACGTGGTGGCGACGCAGGCCGTGGCGCTGCTGGGCGTGGCTGCGATCGCCGGCGCGGCCGTCGCGTGGCGATCGAGGGACCGGGCCCGGTGAGCGCAAGCCTGGTCGCGGTCTTCTTCGTCGCCGCGGGCGTGATCGCGGTCGGAGCATTCGCCGCGGCGTGGCGCCGGGACTTGACCGCCGCGGTCGCCACGATCCCGGTGATGTTTGCCGGAGCGGGCGTCGCGTTCGCCGGCGTCGCGCGTTTTGCCGCGGCCGGCGGCTCGCACCTGCTGGGCCAGGAGTTCGCGGTGCTCCTGGCAATCGCGGCGCTGGCGCTGGTTGCCCTGGGCCTCGGAATCGCCGGCCGGGAGGGCACTCGCTGAGCTTCATCGCCCGAGTTGGCGACATCGTCGCTGCGGCGTCTGGGGCGGCATCGGGCACCAGGTCGTCGGGCTTCACGTTCGACCCGGCCAGCGCGCTGCCGTGGGCCGTCCCGCTGCTGCTCATAGCTCCGTTCGCGACCTTCCTCCTCGCCCTGTCGAGCGTGCGGACCAGGCGGTCGGCGGCCGCCACCGCGATGTTCGGCACGGTGATCACACTGCTGCTGACGCTGCTCGTGGCGTGGGGGCTGACGAAGAAGTCGCCGTACGTCGCGACCTACCAGTACATCAACCTGTCGATCGCGTTCCAGGGCCCGACCAACTTCCAGACGTTTGCCATCAACCTGGTGCTGCGCGTCGACCACCTGACCGTCATCGCTCTGCTCGCAGTCCTGGTGTGCGTCTTCGCCGCGATCGGCTGGCACCAGGTCCTGGGCCGCGGCGAGCCGGGGGCTGCTCGGTTCCACGCCGTCGTCACGCTGCTCCTCTTCGCATGCTCCGGGATGCTGATGAGCCAGGACCTGGCCGAGCTATTCGGGTTCTGGACGATCGGCGGCGCGCTCACCTACCTGCTGCTCGCGCACCGATGGGGCTTGGCGGAGCCCGCGCGCCGGGCCCGAGTCGCGCTCGCGCTCCCATTCCTGACCGACGTCTGCCTGCTCAGCGGCATCGCCTGGCTCTATGCCAGGTACGGCACCCAGGACCTGAGCACGCTGGTGCCGATCCTGCACACCAACCCGGGATGGACGGTGCGCTCGCTCGTGGTCGCGTCGGTGCTGCTGTTCATCGGAGTCGGGGGAAGGCTCGCGCTGTGGCCGTTCTCATCCTGGATCACGCAGACGGCGACGTCGGCGCCGCCCGCGGCATCCGCGATCGTGCAGTCCGCGTGGTCGGTGGTCGGGATCGTCGTCCTGTATCGCCTGACCCCGATCTTCGTCGCCTCCAACCAGCGCGCCCTGCAGGTGCTGCTCGGCGCCTGCGTGGTCTCTGCCGTCGTGGCGGGGCTCCTCGGGCTACTTGGCAGCGAGCCGCGGCGGGCGGTCGCGCTGGCGGGCGCGGCCGTGATGGCGATCGCGGCCGCGGTGGTGATCAACGGCGCTTATCACCAGCCGGCGGCGTTTGGCATCGCCGGCGTGGCCGCGGTGCTCGCCCTGGCACCGGCGCGCGCGGGCGCCCTGCTGGCCATCTCCACGATCGCCAACGCCATGCGCACGGACGACCTGCTCGAGATGGGCGATGCGTGGCGGCGCATGCGCGCGAGCTCCGGCGCCCTGCTTGCGTGCGGCGCCGTCATGGCCCTGTCCGCGGCGGGAGCGCTGGCGTACGGCGTCAGCTCACGCTCCAAGCCAGGGCTTGCCCTCGGCGAAGCGGTGTTCGTGGTGGCGATCGGCGCGCTGAGGATCTACTTCGGAGCGTCGTTCGGACCGCTGCTCCGCCGGCGGGCGTTTGACCCCGACCGCGTGCGCGAGCCGGGAGGAGCGCGCGGGTGGCCCTACTGGCTCGGTGCGGCGGGCGCGGCGCTCCTGGTCGCCTCGCTGACCACGGGCTACCTGAACTTCCTCGACGGCAAGAAGCACCCTCAGCCGGCGCTCGAGGCCTACGCGATCTGGGCGGCGGTCGTGATCGCGGGGTTCGCCGTCTGCGCGTTCGCGCTCATGCGCGGCAAGGACGGCGCGCTCGGCGCCTCCGCTTACGGCGGCGTGTGGGTGGCCCGCGGAACTTCGGTGCTGTTCGCGGGGCTGGACCGTTTCCTGGTCGCGCCGTCGACCGACATCGCCAGGCGCCTGGGCGATTGGATCCCGGCCGGTGACAGCGCGCTGGGCAGGTTTGCGACCACGTCCGGACAGCTCGCGCTCGCCGCCGGCCGCGCGCCCGCGCTGCCGCTGGTGGTCGTCCTCGCGATCGTCCTCGCCGTGGTCCTCGCCCTGGTCGCGCCGGGGATCGCACGATGACGCTGCTGACCATCGTCCAGGCCTCTCCCACCCCCGCGCCCGCGCCGGGGGCGGGACTCTTCACGTCGCCGTTCCTTCTCAGCATCCTGATCTGGGTGCCGGTCATCGTCGCGGTCTCGCTGGCCTTCATTCCGAACCCCCGCGGCCGCTACGACGCGCTGGTGAAGCAGATCGCCTTCTTCACCAACCTGGGCACGCTCGGGCTCCTGATGATCGGCTACAGCCAGTTCGAGAACTTCCTCCCGACGATGCAGTACGAGGAAAAGATCCCGTGGCTGCCTTCGATCGGCGTGACCTATCACCTCGGGGTGGACGGACCCGGGATCGCGATGCTCGTCCTCTCCGGCTTCATCGGCGTCGTCTCGGTGCTCGCCTCGTGGGGCGTCCGCGAGCGGGTGCGTTCCTACTTCAGCCTGCTCCTCCTGGCCCAGGCCTCGGTCACCGGCGCGATCGTGGCCCGGGACATGTTCGTCCTGGTCCTCTTCTGGGGCGCATCCATAATCCCGCTCGCGCTCCTGCTCATCGGCTGGGGCGGCCCTCGCCGGGTCCCGGCCGCGTGGAGGCTCGTCGGCTACTGGGGACTCGGCACGGGCGCGCTGGCGGTGGGGACGCTGGCGCTGTACTCCGCCTCCGGCGGCACGAGCTTCGACATGGACGCCCTGCTCAAGTCGGCGCTGTCTTCGCGCGTCCAGCTCGGAGTCGGCGCGCTCATGATCGTCGCGGCGGCGACGCGCCTGCCGCTGTTCCCTCTCCACGGCTGGGCTCGAGACGTGCTCGGGGAGGCCCCGCCGGGCGTGGTCGTGATCGTCGCCTCCGCCGCGTCGCGGCTCGGTGCGTTCCTCCTCCTGCGCGTCATCGTCGGCGCCGAGCCGACGGCCGCGCACCTTTTGTCCCCGGTGCTCGCCGCGCTGGCGGCGCTGACGGTGGGTTACGCCGCGCTCGCCGCGCTGCGGTCGCTCGACATCCGGCACACCGGGGCGTACCTCGCCATGGTGCCGGGCGGGATCACCGTCCTCGGCCTGGCGGCGGTGTCGCCGCTCGGGATCATGGGCAGCGTCCTCAGCCTGTTCACGGGCGGCGTGGCAGCCGCGCTGATCGCATGTATATGCGCGACCGTCGCCGAGCGCGCCCAAACCCGGAGCCTGGCGGTGCTGGGAGGCCTTGCCCCGCGCATGCCGAACGCGACCTGGCTGTTCGTGATCGCCGCGCTGTCCCTGCTCGGGGTACCCCTGATGGCGTCGTTCGCCGCCAACGTCATGACCTTCTTCGGCGCGTTCAAGACGCAACCGATCGGTGCCTTTGCGGTGGCGGCGGGGCTGGCGGTCAGCGCTGTTGCGCTTGCGACCGTGCTAGGACGCGTGCTGTTCGGCGCGCCCAACTCCAACCCGGCTTCATGAGCCAGATCACCGCCGGGATCTCCGACATGACGTCGCCGTACGTCGTGACGTCGCCGGCCGCGGCCCAGTGACCTACCTGGTCCTGCTGCCCGAGGCCCTGGTCGTCGTGACCGCGGTGGCCGTCTTGATCGTCGGCCGCATGGGCTGGCTGCCCGTGCTCTCGCGCCGCTTCCTGCCGCTCGTGGCGGCGCTGGTGGTCCTCGTCGCGTTCGGCGTCGAGCTCTGGGCCGGCGCGGCGCTGACCACGTACTTCGGCGGCGCGATGCTGCAGGACCGGTTTGCGCTGTTCGCGAAAGCCGCGGTGCTCCTGATCGCGGCGGTGGCCGTCGCCAGCGCCGACTGGCCGGCCGAGGATTCGCTCCATCTCGGGGTCGCGATGCCGCTGCTCGCGGCCTTCGGCGTCATGGTCGCAGCCTCGGCCGCCGACATGGTCGGGCTGTGGGCCGGCCTCGAGCTGGCCGCCGCCGCCGCGGTCGTGTTGGTGGCGCTGCGCCGCCCCGACCTCGGCCTTCGGCTGCTCGTGGTCGGCGCCGTGGCGACATCGCTCGTGCTGGTCGGGCTGGCGTTTCTCTACGCGAGCACGGGCAACGCCGACCTGAGCGCGATCCACGACGTGCTCTCGAGCCGCCAGCCGACGCTCGCGCTTGCGATCCCGACGCTGCTCCTGTTCGGCGGCCTCGCGCTGCGGGCCGGGCTGGCGCCGTTCCACGTCGGGCCGCTGCCGGTGGGACTGGGGGCGTCGCCCCTCGGCGCGGGCCTGCTCATCGGACTGGTCACCGTCGCCGCGGCCACGGCCGGCATCAAGCTGCTCGCCGCGCTAACCCCCATCCCGAGCGTTTACGCGCCCTACGCCTACGTGGCGGCGGCCCTGGCCATGGTGGGGGGAGGGGCGGCAGCCCTGGCCGTCCGGTCGCCGCGGCCGCGGATGGCCTACCTGGCGGTGGGCCAGCTGGGCTGGATCGCTGCCGGGCTGGCCACGCACTACCGCTCGGGGATGGCCGCCTCCCTCTTCCTGCTCGGCGCCTCCGGCGTGGCGGCCACCTGCGGGCCGGCCCTGCTGGGCCGGGCGGAGGCGGGGGAGACCGCGATCGCGGGCCTCGGCGCCGTGCGGCCGGTCCGCGCCGCCGGCCTGGCGCTGGCGGTGCTCTCGCTCGCCGGCGCGCCGCCGCTGGCGGGATTCTTCGGCGAGCTGGCGGTCGCCGCCGCGCTGGCCCAGAGCGGCAACTTCGTCCTCCTCGGGCTGGGGCTGCTCGGCTCGGTGCTGAGCGTGGCGGCGGCGATCGGGACGCTTCGCGTCCTCTATATACAGGGCCCGATCGAGGAGGCAAGGCGCGGGGCGGCGGCCGCCCTGCCCGCGGTGACGGCGCTCTCGACCGCCGGGGCGGTCGTGTTCAGCCTCATCATCGCCGGCTACGGGCTGTTCGGAAACCCGATCCTCGGCCTGGCCGACCAGGGAGCCGAAGCGTTAGGACTCCGCTAGACTCCCGGCCAGCGAACTCAGCCAACGTCGCACCAAATCGTCCTGGAGGTCCCGCCTGGCCGCTCAGAGAAAGCGTGCTCGGGCCCGCGCCCGAGGCCGCCGAGTCACCAAACGTCAAACCCGGTCCCACCACTGGCTGCTGCGTTTCAGCCTGGTGTCGCTGATCGTCATGTCCACCTGTGCGCTCGCCGGCACGGGCGCCACCATCGGGGTCGTCGACTACTTCGCGGGCGACCTGCCTTCGATCGACGCGATCCAGACGGCCAACCTCATCCAGACCACGCGCATCGTCGACCGCAACGGCAACCTGATCGAAGCCCTCTACCACGAGAACCGCACAGTGGTGCCGCTGAGCAAGATCAGCGTCACGCTGCAGAAGGCGACCATCGCCACCGAGGACCGCACCTTCTACGACAACTCGGGCGTCGACTACAGGCGCCTGGCGATCGCGGTCGTCTTCGACCTGACCCACCGCTCGGCGGCACAGGGCGGCTCGACCATCACGCAGCAGGTCGTGAAGAACGACGTCCTCGACACCGAGGAGGCGCAGAGCCGGACGGTCAGCCGGAAGTTCCGCGAGCTCCTGCTCGCGGAGGAGATGGAGCGGCGATACACCAAGCAGCAGATCCTGGAGCTCTACCTCAACACGATCAACTACGGCAACGGCGCGTACGGCGCGGAGGCTGCGGCGGAGACGTACTTCCACGTCCACGCCAGCGGGCTGACGTGGGCGCAGGCCAGCTTCCTCGCCGGCCTGCCGCAGGCGCCGAGCGACTTCGACCCGTTCGGCACGCCCGACGAGCTCGCCGCCGCCCGGACCAGGTGGGGCGAGGTGCTGGACGGCCTGGTCGCGGTCGGTGACCTCGGCCGCTCGACCGCCGACGGCATCTTCGCGGGCGACCTGCTGGCCAAGATGGTCGCGGCCCACAAGGCGCAGCCCGCCGCGCACGACCCGCTGACCGCGCATTTCGTCGACTTCGTCGTCCAGCACGTGAAGAAGAGGTATGGAGAGCAGGCCCTCTACGAAGGCGGCCTGACGATCACGACGACCCTGGACCTGAGCACGCAGGCGATGGCGGACAAGTGGGTCAAGGCGGGCGTGAAGACGTACGCGAAGCGAGGCGTCAACACCGGAGCGATGCTGGTCATGAACCCCGGCGACGGCGAGATCCTGGCCATGGTCGGGAGCGCCGACTACAACAACGCCTCGATCCGGGGCCAGATCAACCTCACCGGCATGGACCCTCTGGGCTGGCGCGGCGTCGGGTCGTCGTTCAAGGTGTACACGTACGCGGCCGCTCTGCAGGCCGGCCTGGTGACGCCGGCGTCGCTGCTTAACGACCAGTCCGGCGTGATCGGCGGCCGTACGTTCAGCGACTGGGACGGAAAGCACGAGGGCTACATCTCCATGCGGACGGCGCTCGCGCAGTCGCGCAACCTGCCGGCGCTGTGGACCTACTCCCAGGAGGGCGGCGACCGCGTGGTTTCGCTGCTGCATTCGCTGGGCGTGAGCGCCCAGATCGAGAACCCGGAGGGCGTGGCGACGACCCTGGGTCACGACGCGATCTCGATGGCCGAGCACCTGGCGGCGTACTCCGCGTTCGACAACGGCGGCTACCGTGTGACGCCAACTGCCGTGTTGAGGATCACGGACGCGAACGGCAGGGTGCTCGAGGCGTTCGACCCCAACTTCGGCCACGTCCAGGTGATCACGCCGGAGCTCGGGTACGTGATGACCGACCTGCTGCGCGGACCGGTGAAGCTCTACCTCGGCGACCTGGGCAGGCGCGCGGTGGCCGGGAAGTCGGGCACCACCGAGGCGTACACGGGCTCGATCTTCATCGGCTACACGCCGAACCTCGCCGTCGCCGCGTCCCTGATGCACATCAACGACGGGCCGAAGTGCAGCTCGGGCTACGCCTATCTGGCGACCAACTTCCCGCCCTCGGGCTGGCAGTGTCCTACGTCGGTGCTCTTCGGCGAGAACGTCGGCATCTCGGTGTGGAAGCCGTTCCTCGAGGAGTACTACTCGAGGCACACGTGGCCGGCGCTGTGGGCGCAGCCCGCCGGCGTGGTGACGCGGCAGGTGTGCACGTACGACGGCGGATACGTCGCTAGCGGGGGCTACAACGAGATCTTCTTGAAGGGGGTCGCCGAGCCGCGGTATCCGTGCGGCGCGAACCCTTATCCCGGGGAGGCGCCGTATGTGCCGCCGTCTCCATCTCCGTCTGCGTCGCCGTTGCGCTCGCCCTCGCCCTCGCCCTCGCCACACTAGGGGCCGGGCATGCGGCTCAACAGGACTGGCGTAATCGCGAGCGCGGTCTACCTCGCGTTGGGCCTGTCGTGGGCGGTGTGGGCGGGCGTGCCCCTGGCCGGTGGATGGATCGTGGTGGTGGCGGTCGTGGGGGCCTTCATCCCGGGCGCGGCCAACCAGGTGACGCTGGCGCGGGCGTACCTTGCGGCGCCCTTGTTCGTCTACGCGTTGGAGAAGGGCTTCGGGCCGATCGCCGTGACGGTGGCCCTGGCGGGGGTGACGGACCTGCTGGACGGCACGATCGCCCGCCGGCTCGGACAGCTCTCGAACTTCGGGGGCGGGCTGGACCCGGTCGTGGACGGCGTCTTGATGGGCGGGCTTGTGATCGGCCTGGCGCTGGGGGGGACGTTTCCGTTATGGCTCGCGCTGGTCGTGATCGCCCGCTACCTGCTGCCGGCGTTGGCGGGTGGCGTGTTGTTCGCCTCCGGCCGCCGGCCCACGCTTCGCCACACGGTGACGGGACAGGTGTCGACGACGCTGATCCTCGTGCTGGTGGGTGGGGTCTGCCTGTTTCGCGCGCTCGACCAGGACCCGAGCGGACTGCTGAACGCCGCGGAGGTCGTGATCCCGGTGGCGACGGCGGCCACGTACGCCCACCTGGCCTGGGCCCTGGGCCGCCCCGTCGCGGCGGCCCACTCATAGGCAACTGGCAGTCGGCCGCCGTGCCGGAGGCCGGGTAGACTTGCCGGTGGTCGCGCTAAGTGGGCGCGGTGCTGCTTTCTCGACCCGCGATCTGGTCACCTGGCGAGGTGGGTAAGATTGCCGATGGTCGCGCTAAGTGGGGTGCTGGCGGTACCCTGCACCGGCAATCCGCCTTAGCCGGACCGAATTCCGTCGCTGAGGTCAAGGTTTTCAGAACCGGCCGCGGCAAACGGCGTCGAAGGTCGGGACCTGCGCAGCCCGGGTCTCCGAACCCCGTCAGGTCCGGAAGGAAGCAGCGGTAAGGAGAGAACCTGGGGGTGCCGCAGCCATCCGGGCCGGAGCCGGGAGCCGTGGTGCGAGCTGGGGGTCTTCGATCGAGGCGGGGGTGCGCGGCCACTTTGATTTGTTGATGCCTGAGTACCAATCCCTCTATCGCAAGTACCGCTCGCAGACGTTCGCCGACCTGGTCGGCCAGGACGCGTCGTCGCGGGCCCTGCAGGGCGCGATCGTCTCCGGTCGCGTCGCCCACGCCTACCTGTTCAGCGGCTCGCGGGGGACGGGGAAGACGTCGGCGGCGCGGCTGCTGGCCAAGGCGCTGAACTGCACCGGGCGGCCGCGCGACTCCGCCGAGCCCTGCAACCGGTGCGACTCGTGCGTGGAGGTCACCGCCGGCTCCGCCCTGGACCTGATCGAGATCGACGCGGCCTCGAACCGCGGCATCGACGAGATTCGCGACCTGCGCGAGAAGGTCAACCTGGCGCCCGCGCTGGGCCCGTACAAGATCTACATCATCGACGAGGCGCACATGCTGACCGAGCCGGCGTTCAACGCTTTGCTCAAGACCCTGGAGGAGCCGCCGGCGCACGTGGTCTTCGTGCTGTGCACCACCGACGCGCAGAAGATTCCTCTGACGGTCATCGGGCGCTGCCAGCAGTTCGTGTTCCGGCGGCACAGCGAGGAGCAGATCACGGCCCGGCTTGGGCACATCGCTCAGGCGGAGATGGTGGAGGTCGAGCCGGACGCGATGAGCTTGATCGCGCGGACCGCGCAGGGTTCGATGCGCGACGCGGTGGGGCTGCTCGACCAGCTCGTGCCGCTTGCGTCAGGTCCCATCTCCCTGGACGCGGCCCGCTCGCTGCTCGGGATCGCGGATCCGCGGCTGCTCGACTCGCTGCTCGACCACGTGCTCGCGGGCCAGGCGGCCGAGGCGCTGACGGAGCTGAACCGCGTTTACTCGGAGGGCGCGGAGCTGCGCCAGGTCGTGCGGGGGTTGATGGAGGGGTGCCGGGACCGGTTGGTGGCGGCGCTGACGAGGCACGACCAGCCGACGGCGAGACGGCTGTCGGGCGTGCTCGACGCGCTCCTGCACCTGGACGGAGAGGTGCGCCGGCACGCGGAGCCGCGCCTCCTGGTGGAGGCGACGCTCGCGCGGGTGGCCGTCGAGAGCGAGGGGGCACTGATCCCCGAGCCCCTTCAGTCCGTGCCCGCCCCCGCCCCCGCCCCTGCCCCTCCGGCGTTGCGCGCCACCTCCCCACAACGTGGGGAGGAGAGTGGCGAGGTGGGGGCTCCATTGGGTGGCGAGGTCAAGACTCCGGCGCCAGCTTCCGTTTCGAGCGCACCGGTGGCGGGATGGGGCGAGGTCCTCGAGAAGCTCAACCGGACCGTCAGGGCGGCCTATCTCGATGCGCAGCCCGAGGTGGACGGGACGGTGCTCGTGCTGTGGTTCCGGTACGGGTTCCACCACAAGAAGGCGCAGGAGCAGTCGGCGCAGCTGATGCCGCACGTGCGGGCGTGGCTCGGCGACGACGTCAAGGTCGACTTTCGTCTCCGCGAGAACGAGGCCGCGAAACCCGCGCCCAGAGGGGCCAGCCCAGAGGATGATCCGTTCGTGCGCGAGATCGTGCGCCGCTTCGACGGCCGGGTCACGCGCGTGAAGGAGGTCTCGGAGTGAAGGACCCGATGAAGATGCTGCGCCAGGTGCAGCAGATGCAGGACCGGGTGCAGAAGGTCCAGAAAGAGCTGGAGTCGGAGACGGTCGAGGCGACCGCCGGCGGGGGCGCTGTCACGGTCGTGGCCACCGGCGCGCAAAAGCTCGTCTCGGTGCGCATCGACCCGGAGGCTGCGGGCGACACGGAGATGCTGCAGGACCTGGTCGTCGCCGCGGTCAACGAGGCGATGGAGAGATCGAAGGAGATGGCGGCCGCGAAGATGCAGTCGGTCGCCTCCGGACTGGGACTTCCGCCCGGCCTCCTCTAGCGAATGCCCGCGCTTCCCGAGCCGCTGGAACGCCTGATCCAGGAGCTGTCGCGGCTGCCTGGGATCGGCCCCAAGACCGCGCAGCGTCTCGCGTTCCACCTCCTGCGGGTCGACCGTGTGCGAGCCGACTCGCTGGCGCAGGCGATCGAGGACGTGAAAGCGCGGATCGGCTACTGCGAGCGCTGCTACAACATCGCCGAGGGTCCGCTCTGCGCGATCTGCGCCTCACCGCGACGTGACCCGTCGGTCCTGTGCGTGGTCGAGTCCGCGTTCGACGTGCTCGCGATCGAGCGGACGGCCGAGTTCAGCGGCCTCTACTTCGTGCTCCACGGAGTGATCTCGCCGATCGACGGGATCGGCCCGGAGCAGATCCACGTCCAGCAGCTGCTGGACCGCGTCCGCGACGAAGGGATCGGCGAGGTGATCGTCGCCACGGACGCCGACATCGAAGGGGAGGCGACCGCGGTCTACCTGCAGCGGGCGCTGCAGCCCCTGGTCGCGACGGTGACCCGGCCGGCCCACGGCCTGCCGGTCGGTGGCGATCTCGAGTACGCCGACGAGCTCACTTTGGCAAAGGCGATGGCCGGCCGCAGGGCGTTCTGAGCGGTGTCGGAAGCCGTGCAGACCGGCCAGCCGGCCGTGCTGTTCGACCTCGACGGGACCCTGGTCGACTCCGTGTACCAGCACGTGCTGGCGTGGCGCGAGGCGCTCGAGCACGAGGGCATCGACCTTTCGGTCTGGCGGATCCACCGCCGGATCGGGATGAGCGGCGGTCTCTTCCTCCGCGCGCTGGACAGGGAGGTGGGAATCCAGATCACGGCCGAGCAGGCGGAGCGCCTGCAGCAGATCCACGGGGAGGGCGTGAGGCGCCGGCTCGACCAGATCCGACCGCTTCCTGGCGCGCGGGAGCTCCTGCGGCGGCTGTCCGACGGCGGCGTGCCCTGGGCGATCGCCACCAGCGGCCGGGCGGAGACGGCGCACCCCATCATTCGGCTGCTCGAGGTCCCGGAGGGGACGGTCGTGATCACGAGGGACGAGGTGCCGTTCGCCAAGCCCAACCCCGACCTGTTTCTGGCCGCGGCCGGTCGGCTGCGCCGCAACCCGCGGGACTGCTTCGTCGTCGGGGACAGCGTGTGGGACATGCTGGCCGCCCGGCGGGCTTCCGCCCTGGGCATCGGGCTCCTCTCCGGGGGCTACGGCCGGGAGGAGCTGACGGCCGCGGGCACCTACCGGGTCTACGACGACCCGGCCGACCTGCTGGCCCACCTCGACGAGCTGGGGATTCGAACCTGAGGCCCGATTTGCAATCCCGCCTCGGGCGCGGGTATCATTCACGGGTTCCTCCACCGAACAGGTTTCGTGCGCCCTTCGACAGGGTAGAAACGATGTTCGGCTCGAAGGAACCAGCACCTTGACAACTGAAGAGTGGGAAAGACTCTGAGAGTCTGAGAAGACTCAGGGCATACGCTCTGGGTCCTCCGTTTTTAGACGGAGAGTTTGATCCTGGCTCAGGGTTAACGCTGGCGGTGCGCATAACACATGCAAGTCGAGCGAGGGCTCATTTCCCGCAAGGGAGATGAGTTCCTAGCGGCGAACGGGTGAGTAACACGTGGGCAACCTTTCCTATCGCGGGGGATAACAGCGGGAAACCGCTGCTAATACCGCATGTAGTCACCGGTCGCATGGCCGGTGAACAAAGCAGCAATGCACGATGGGGTGGGCCCGCGGCCTATCAGCTAGTCGGTGGGGTAACGGCCTACCGAGGCGATGACGGGTAGCTGGTCTGAGAGGACGACCAGCCACACGGGGACTGAGACACGGCCCCGACTCCTACGGGAGGCAGCAGTGAGGAATCTT
>VBHA01000038.1 GCA_005889495.1 Chloroflexota bacterium | reverse complement strand
GCCCGACGCTGGCTCGAGACCTACGAGGAGCTCTGCCGCTTGAAGCAGAAGATCCTGACCGACCTCGAGTCGCAGAAGGTCCGGGTGCCTCCTGAAGGAGATGCCGCGGTGAAAGGCGACGAGGCGATGCTCCGCGCCGAGTACGAACGCCTGCTCGGGCGTCGCGAATTCTGGCACGCTGAGTTCGAAGCGCGACAGGGTAGGTAGCCGCGCCCGAATTCAGTCTCGGTACGCCCTTTCGCCAGGGCGTTTCTCAAATACAGGGCCGCACGCCGGTAAACAGCGCGCGTAGGTGGATCATGCGGGCAAGGGACTCATCGAACAGTCATGCGCACAGGTGGAGCATGGCCGCGGCAAGGCATCGAAGGTCGAGCCGCGGGCGGTCCCTCTCGGCGTCGAGCGGCATGTGGATCGCGAAATCGCACGCGCTCGTGTTCCAGTCGAAACTGCTGCTCTTGAATTCGGCGAATCACTCTTACCGGCGCACGCGCACCAGGAAGGACTTGAAACGTGTCGAACACTTTCGTTCCGAGCTTCACCGCACAGAAGCCGCCCTGCCCAGGACCGGGCTGGACGAGCTCGCGTCGGAAAACGGCGATTTCTGGCTTCAGATCTACGCGGAGCTAATCGATTGTGCAACAGCCTCGCTGGACCGAATGAGGTCTGGAATGTCTTCGCGTGAAGCCGCCGATCGATTCGAGACCGCGACCGACGTGCAGATGCTCGAGGAGTTGCTCGCTCAGTGGACGTCCAGGATGCAGTCGATCCGGCAGAGCACCACTGACGGCGAGCACGACAAGGTGTGAGGCCTGGGTTCAGATTCCGGCCCCGACCAAATCTCAGTTTTCCGGCTCACGCCCCGATTCGTACTGAAAGTCGGCCGCGGTGAGCCCGTAAGGGTGCCCCGGCGGCCACTGCACCAGCTCGATCCGGTAGCCGTCGGGGTCCGTTAGCCATGAGATCTGAGGCCCGTCCTGTCCACCTGGTCGTTCCACCGGGCCGGGCTTGAGCCCTGCCTCGGACAGCCGCCCAAGGGTGGCGGGGAGATCGTCGACCTGGATCGGAATGTGACTGAACCCGGTGCCGATCTCGACCGCTCCAGCGTCCGGTCGGTGCACCAGCTCGAGCGTCACGACCTGCTCGCCTGGGAAATTCAGCATGGTCAGACTCGCACCGTCGCCCAGATCGACGCGGCCGACCTGCGTGTACCCGAGCGCGGTGTAAAAGTCGAGCGACGCGCTCAGGTTGGAAACCCGGTACGAAGTGTGCAGAGTCCTCATCGTCAGTTTGCGTGGGGAGAATCATGCCGCGCCAGCGGCGTCAGGTCAGCGGATCGGCTCGATGAACCGGCACTACCGGCTAGGCGACGAAAGAGATCGCCAGGATCACGACACCCAGCACGATTCCTAGGCCCAAGCCCAGGCCGCCGGCGGCGATTGCATAGATTGATATGAGCTTTCGCGACCTTCGACCGCGCCATGCCCATGCGCCGAGCGCGATTGGCACCACCGGCGCCAGCAGAGCCAGCAGCGACACGACCGGAAAAGGCACCGGGTTGTGGGGCTTGTGAAGTATTGAGAGCCAGATGAACATGGGTGCACTCCCGTAAGCGCCAATGACCAGGCCGAGGAAGCCCGCTATGACTAGCGCCGCCTGAAGTCCGCGAGCCTCTTGCGGCCCTGGCCAGGGTCTCTCGACCCCTTGGTTCTGCATGCGGCGGAATTATGGGAGTTCAATCACGTGTTTCAGGTCGCGGCCGCGGTTGCGTACCGCGGGCGCCCGGTGGGCCGGTAGACCTGGATCGTCACCCCCTTCGGGGTGACTCGCGAGTCGACCAGGTCCAGCGCTCCCGCCTGGATTTCAGCTCGCCGATGGCGCCGGCGACGTCACCGGAGAGGACGGTCGTATCCGCCCACCGCGTTTCGGTGAGCGTGGTCGATGCGACGTACTTGCGCTTCGTGTTCAAGGCCGCAGCGATGGGGCTGATGCGCAGGTCTATCCCTGCACGTGAGCGCCATTCCGGGGAACCCCAGGAGCGGACGAAGATCTCGTAGGTCCGCCGGCCGAAAAGGAACGCGTCGGCGCGCTGGTAGACCTGATTGAGAGACGCCGTGGCTTCATCGTCGAACAGCGCCCCGACCCAACCGCCGCGCTCGAACCCGCCCCTGCGGTCCTCGTCCGCTCCGCCGAGTCCCTGCATGACTCCGTCGACGGTGACCATGGTGATGGTCGTCAATTTCATCGTCGCAACTCCCTTCGAACTAGTGCCGGATGGTCTCTACGGCGAGGATGGCATCGATCTGGCCGACCGCCTGGCTCAGTCCCTCTTCCGTGCCCATGGCCAGGACCTTCTCCATGGCCTCGGTGTTGGGGAACACGATCTCGATCGACATGCGCGCCCGTCCCTGGGCGATCTCCTCGATGCCGACGCGGATCGTGTTTATCGGCATGTCCGTGAGTGGCGTGCCGTCCGCGGCGCAACCGTCACGCAGGAGGATGCGACTCGGCGGCTCGACCTCCAGGACGTCCCAGTAGCCATGCGATTGGTCGCCGGTGGGCCCCGTCATGTGGAACTCGACGCGACCGCCGGGCGCCAGGTCGTGTTTGGTGAAGGTGGCAGGGTAGGCCGGCGGCCCCCACCAGCGCTCGAGCTGGCGCGGATCCGCCCACAGCTGCCAGATGCGCTCGACCGATGCATCGAACTCGGCCTCAACGGTCAGGGTGAGCCTGTCGGGGTCTTTGCGGACAGCGGTGACGGTCATCGTTGGCTCTCCTTTTTCGCGCCGGTGTCGATGGCGCCGGCCGTCTCGGCGATCAGTTCGTTCATGCGGTCGATCCGAGCCCGCCACAGCTCTTCGTACTGGTCGAGCAGGCGGCGTGCGACGAGCAGCGCCTCGAGGTTGGTGCGGACGACCCTGCGGCGGCCGACGCGCCGCTTCGTGATCAGGCCCGCGCGCTCGAGAACCGCGACGTGCTTCTGGACCGCCGCGAAGCTCATCGGGTAATGGCCGGCCAGCTCGAGCACGCCCTCCTCGGCGCTGATCGCTCGGCGGACGATGTCGCGGCGCGTGTGATCCGCGAGGGCGGCGAACAAGGGGTCGAAGTCCGGCAGCGCGGTCTGCACTGATACAACCATATGGTTGTATAAGTTGCCAAGTCAAGCCTCGACCCAACAGCCTCTCCTCCCCATTTATGGGAGGTGGCCTGTTCCTCCCCATTTCATGGGGAAGTGGCGGCGCAGCCGCCGGAGGGGCAGGGCCGGAGGGGCCAGGGCTGGCGACAGGCCCGCATCAATCAATTCGGGGTTTGATCCGTCCTTGCGATGAGTTTCCGGGTCGTCAGGAGTCTCAGTTCTGAACCCCTTGCGCGCCCGCTGGGATCATGGACTGGGCTGGTATGGGAGCGCTCGAGTCGGACTGGAGGAGATGAGATGCCCGAACACAGGATCGGAACCCGCGAGGAGTGGCAGGTGGCCCGGGACGAGCTCGCCAAGCTCGAGGCCGAGCATGCCAAGCGAAACGAGGAGATCACGAGAGCGCGTCGCGATCTGCCCTGGGTCCGCGTCGACAAGGAGTACGAGTTCGACACCGAGGACGGCAAGAAGTCCCTGGCCGAGCTCTTCGACGGGCGCTCGCAGCTGCTCGCCTACAACATCATGTTCGGCCCGGACTACACGCTCGGTGCCTGCCCCGGCTGCACCAGCCTGGCCGACGGGCTCGACGGCTCGCTCGTTCACCTGAACCACCTCGACGTGACGCTCGTCTGTTTTTCCCGGGCTCCGGTGGAGCGGCTGACGGCCTACAAGCGGCGGATGGGCTGGCAGTTCCCCTACGTCTCCACCTTCAACAGCGACTTCGCGTTCGACTTCAGGCTCGCGCTGACCGAGGAGCAGGCGCAGAAGATTCCCGAGGTCAAAGAGATGATCGACAACCCGCCCGACTTCCTCAAGGACTGGTCGCGCCAGATCGGGGCTGAGCTAAAAGATGGTTTGCGCGAGAATCCGAGCTGGATCGCCTTCGCGCGGGAGAACGGCACCGTCTACCACACCTACACGGTGTCGGCGCCTGACCCGTTCGTCGCGCCGTACTTCAGCTTCTTGCTCGAGCGAACACCCAAAGCCCAATCCGACATCGCGGGCACCTTGCGGAAGGACGAATACCCGGACTGATTCCGTCGTCAAGCGACACGGGGAGCGGAAACGTTTGCGATGTCCAGTGCCGGCAGCGCCGAAGGACGCTTGATCACGATGAGCGCCACGAGCGCTGCCAGGAAGCTGATGGCGGCGCCGATCACAAACGCCTGGTGGTACCCGGCGACAACGGCGCCACCACCTTGCGGCAGGGACGCCCTCGTGACCGACCCGGCGACATTGACCAGAATCGCCAGGCCCACCGCCATTCCCACCTGCTGGGCCGTGCCGATCAGACCCGAAGCGATTCCCTGATCCCGATCGGGGACGCCCGCTGTAGCGGCCATCGTGACGCTTACAAAGGCAAGTCCGACGCCCACGCCGGTGACCAGCATGGCGGGGAGCACGATGGTCACATAGTCGCTTTCGGGACTGGTCCTCAGGAACAGGATCATCCCGCCACCCAGCGCCGCTGTTCCGAGTGCGATCAGGGTCCTGGGCCCCAGCTTCATGGCAACCCGCGCCCCGACGTTGGAGACGACCATGATCAGCACCGTTTGCGGCAGCCAGGCCAGACCCGCCTGGATCGGTGAGTATCCGAGGATCTCCTGCAGATACAGGGAGTTGAAGAAGACGGCGCCGATCATCACGACCGAGACGAGCGCCGCCACGGAGTTGCCCGCCACCACGGACCTCAGCCTCAACATCCGGCCTGGCAGAAGGGGTTGGCCGCTGTTCTTCTCCACCACGACGAATGCGACCAGGAGCGCGGCGGACAGGGCCAGGGCGACCAGCACCCTGGTCGAGGCAAAGCCTTGTCCGGTGGCCTCGGTCACGCCGTACGCGAAGGCGAGGACTCCGCCGGTCAGGCTCACCGCCCCGGGGACGTCAAGGCTGACCTTCGCCCCGCGGCCGGGAGCATCCGCCGGCAGCACCGGAGCCAGCAGGAGCGCGGCGAGACCCAACGGCAGGTTTACGAAAAGCGTGAAACGCCAGCTCAATTCCTGGGTCAGCAGGCCGCCCAGGATCAGGCCGGCCGAAGCCCCGCCCGCAGCCATGGCACTCCACATCCCAAGCGCACGATTTCGCTCCCGCCCTTCCTTGAACGTCGTGGTCAGAAGCGACAGCGCGGCGGGGGAGACCAGGGCGCCGGCAAAGCCCTGGATCACGCGAGCGGCGATCAGCATCCCGCCGGACTGGCTGAATCCGCCCAGCATCGATGCCCCGACGAAGAGGACCAGACCCGCCAGGAACATGCGCCGCCGGCCGAAGACGTCAGCCAGCCGCCCGCCGAGCATGAGGAACCCGCCAAAGGTCAGCGCATAGCCGCCGACCACCCATTGGATGTTCTCAGCCGACAAACCCAGGGTGCGCTGCATCGAGGGCAGCGCCACGTTCACGATCGCGATGTCCAGGATCAGCATGAACTGCGCTGCGCAAAGCAGCCCGAGGATCAGGTTCGCGCGGTGGCCTGTGACACGAACCCGGGGCTTCAAGCCTTCACCCGGTGCCCCGATGCCGCGGACCTCTCGATGGCCGCGATGACCTCGTGGCGCCGGACCGCGTCGGCGAAATCCGGAACGGTGTGCGTTCCGTTGTCGATGTCGGCGGCGAACGCCGCGTAGGCACGAGCGACGTTGAAGGCGGGTGCTCCTTCCAGGCTCGCGAGCGTGGGCCATCTCTGTGTCAGCTCCGCGGGGATGGCGAGCACGGCGGGCTCGTTCCGCCCCTGAGCTCCCGCCACGGTCAGGGGAAAGATTTCAGGGAGTGCGGCATCGGC
>VBHA01000037.1 GCA_005889495.1 Chloroflexota bacterium | reverse complement strand
TCCGCCTTTCGCCCCCCGGGGGCAGGGCGGCGATCTGGTCGACCAACTTGCCCTTGCGGTCGAACAGCTCGTCCGGCCGGTAGCTGCGCAGCCAGTCCTCGAGGACCTTCAGATGGCCGGGCTTGGCGTCGAAGTCCGTCACCGGCACCTGGTGCGCCCGCCACGTGCCCTCGACCTGCTCGCCGTCGACCTTCTTCGGCCCGGTCCAGCCCTTCGGGGTCCGGAACACGATCATCGGCCAGGCCTGACGGACGCCCGGGTGCTCTTTCTTGATGCGCGCGATCTCGTCGAGCGCCCAGTCCATCGCCGCCGCCATCTGCTGGTGCACACGCGACGGTTCGTCGCCGCTGACGAAAATCGGCGCATGCCCGTAGCCTTCCAGCAGGTCGCGCAGCTCGGCCTCGGGGATCCGTGCGAGCACGGTCGGGTTGGCGATCTTGTAGCCGTTGAGGTGCAGGATCGGCAGCACCGCGCCGTCGCTAGCGGGGTTCACGAACTTGTTCGAGTGCCAGCTCGCGGCGAGCGGACCCGTCTCCGCCTCGCCGTCTCCGACGATGCAGAAGACCGTCAGCTTCGGGTTGTCGAAGGCGGCCCCGTATGCGTGCACCAGCGCGTAGCCGAGCTCGCCCCCTTCGTGGATCGAGCCCGGCGTCTCGGGCGCGTTGTGGCTTGGGATGCCGCCGGGAAACGAGAACTGACGGAACAGCTTGCGCAGGCCGGCCTCGTCCCTCGAGATGTCGGGATACCGCTCGGTGTACGTGCCCTCCAGGTAGGCGTTAGCGACCCCCGCCGGCCCGCCGTGGCCGGGACCCATGATGTAGATCGCGTCGAGGTCACGCTGCTTGATCACACGGTTGGCGTGGGCGTAGATGAAGTTGATGCCCGGCGTCGTGCCCCAGTGGCCCAGGAGGCGCGGCTTGACGTCCTCGAGCTTGAGCGGACGCTTCATGAGCGGGTTGTCGAGCAGATAGATCTGGCCCACGGACAGGTAGTTGGCAGCGCGCCAGTACGCATCGAGGAGACGGAGCTCTTCGGGCGACAGCGGTTTCTTGCCGGCGAGATCGGGCGGCGACACGGCGGTGGCTTCGCGCATTCCCCGTACCCCTCATGATGCTCGGTTGTGGCAGGTCGCCGTCCGCTCGTCGTGATCGCCGCCATGGAGCAGGAGGCCCACGTGCTGGTGGGCCGGATGCCCCGCTCGGACACGGTCGGGCCGAGGCTGACGATCTGGGAAAGCAACCGGTTGGTCGTGATCGTCGGCGGTGTGGGCAAGGTGGCCGGCGCCCTGGCGACCCAGTTCGCGTGCGATGTCTTCAAGCCACGATGCGTCCTCACGATCGGCCTTGCGGGCGCGCTGGACACCAAAACGAAACCGGGGCAGGTGGTTGTCGCCGCCAGCGCGGTCCAGCACGACCTCGACGGCCGGCCGCTGACGGAGGGCCGCGGCATCATCCCCACCCTCGGCATCGGCACCATCCCCTCCAACCCGGCGGTTTCCGACACGCTGCTGCGGGCCGCGCGCTACAAGTCGGAGGACGCCCACGCGGGACTGGTCCTCACCGGTGACCAGATCGTGACCTCCAAGGCGGTGCGCGACGCGCTCGCGCGCGATTTTCCGAACGGCGCGTGCCTCGACATGGAGACCGCGGCCGTCGCCCAGGTCGCCTACCAGAACGACGTCCCCTGGTCAGGGCTGCGCGTCGTCTCCGATTCGGCGGACGAGACCTTCGACCTCAAAGGGGTGATCGGCTTTGGCGTGGACACCGCCGCCAATCTGTTCGAGAGCATCATTCAAACGGTGGTGGACGAGCTGTGATCCAGTCGTCGGTGCGCTGGCTGGCGGCGGACCAGGCGACACGCATGATCCTCGATGGCGAGCTCGACCCTCAGGACATCGTCACGGCGCATCTCGACGCCATCGACCGAGTCGACGGCCGCATTCACGCGTACATCCACGTCGACCGTGGCGCAACCACGACGAGGGGCGTCACGCTGGCGGTCAAGGACAGCCAACCGGTCAAGGGCATGCCCTACACGTACGCCACGCCCTCTTGGCGTGACCGGGTCGCCGAGGAGGATGCGGTTCCCGTTGCTCGGGCGCGGGCAGCGGGGCTGGCGGTGTTGGGTAAGACGAACCTCCCGGAGCTCGCGGCGGCGATCGGGACCACGAACACGCTCTTTCCGCCAACCCACAACCCGTGGCGGCTGGGCATCACCCCGGGCGGCTCGAGCGGCGGCAGCGGAGCTGCCGTCGCCGCGGGCATGTGCACCGTCGCGCTCGGCGGCGACACCGGTGGCTCGATCCGGATCCCCGCGTCGTGTTGCGGCGTTGTCGGCCTGCGCCCGACGCCGGACCGTATCCCGTCCGAGGAAGTGGACGTCACAGTGCTGCAGTCGCGTGGCCCGATGACGCGGACCGTCGCCGACGCCCGCTTTCTGTTCTCCATCATGAGCGCGACCGGGCAGCCCCCGCCGGCCCCGACGCGACGACGTCGGGTCGGCGTCACACACGCGGGGGCTGACACCGCCTGCGCCGACGCGTGCAAGCGGGCGGCCGACGCTCTGGCCGACGCGGGCCACGACGTCGAGGAGATCTCATGGGACCCGGACCCGGTGGCCGATGGGTACGGCACCGTGCGCCGGGCGAGCATGGCGAGCTTCCCCGCCGACCTCTCGACCTTCGGCCCCGGCATCCAGAAGCTTGCCGCCGAGGGACGCGGGCTGACCGCGATGGACTACTTCCACGCATTCGAGTCCGCGACCGATGCGGCCAACCGTGCGGTCGCGGTGCCGGTCCAGACGCGTTTCGACTTCCTCCTCACGCCGACGCTCGGCCTGCTCCCGATGAAGATCGAGGACGTGCCGCCGTTCCTCGGCGAGGCGTGGGCCCGCTACGTGCGGTTCGTCTTGCCCGTGAGCTTCGCGCGCACCCCTGCGATCTCGATCCCGGCAGGGCTTCACGATGGGCTGCCAGTCGGGGTACAGGTCGTGGGCCGGTTCGCGGAGGAGTACGACCTGCTCGACTTCGCTGAGGAGCTGGAGAAGATGCCGGGCTTCGGCTTCCAGCAACCGCCGGGGGTGAGCGAGTGAAGGCTCAGCGTGTCGAGATGTATGTATGTCCCTCCGCCACGCCGGCGGACACATCAGGCCTCCAGGCGCTGGCCGGCGCGGGCAAGATCAAGCCCGACACCCTGGTCGCGCTCGTCGGCAAGACCGAGGGCACAGGAGCGCACGACGACTGGGGCCGCGTGTGGGCGGACGCGGCCCTGCGCGAGTGGACGGCCTCGTTTCTCGGCGTCCCGGTCGAGGAGGTGGCAAAGCACGTCATCTTCGTCCTCTCGGGCGGATGCCCGGGCGTGATCACGCCGCACATCGCTGCGGTCACGCGCGAGTGGGTCGAGGCGCCGGAGCGACAGGCCGACGACAAAAGGCTGGTGGTGGGCAGGGCCGGCTCGGATGCGATCGCGCCCGAGGAGGTCGGGCGCATGGGCATGATCCGCAAGGTGGCCGCGGCCACGCACGAGGCGATGAAGGACGCGGGCCTGACGGACCCGAAGGACGTGCACCTGGTCATGGTCAAGGTGCCCGGGCTGACGACCGCGAGCATCAAGGACGCCGAGTCGCGAGGCAAGACGGTGGTCTCGCACGACCTGACCTTCGGTCCGGAGGGCGCCGGCGTCTACGCCAACGACGGCGCGGCGCTTGGCGTGGCGATGGCGCTCGGTGAGGTGCCGGAATCGAAGCTCTCCGACGAAGTCGTGCGCCGGAACTGGGACCTCTTCTCTGAGGTTGCCCTCCGGTCGGCGGGCCTGCGTTTCAACGACGGTCTCCCCGACGAGCAAGACCTCGATCGCCTCGTACACGTCTTCGCCAAATCGGTGATCCCCGGCAGCGACCAGGTGCGCGGCCGGCGGATCACGCTGCTGGACGACGTGCACGCGTACGAGATCGGCAAGGCGCTCGGCGGCATGCTGGTCGCCTCGGTGACCGGGCGCACCACCAACTACGTCAGCGGTGGCGAGCGCAACTCGCACCAGGGCCCGCCGGGCGGCAACATCGTCGCCGCGGTGGTGAGGGCGGAGTAGGCCCAGCCCCTCCGGCGCTTCGCGCCACCTCCCCATAAATGGGGAGGATGCGGGAGGATCAGGCGGTCGTCAGGACCTCGATCTGCGGTGGCCCCGCCAGGCTGTCCTTGAGCTGGCGTTGCAGGGACGTGAAGTCGGGCGACTGACCGAACTTCTCCATCGCGCCGGCCGTCTCCCAGCGCGAAACCAGGATGAGCGACTCGCCGTCCAGGTTCGAAGACGTCACCTGCGCGCCGAAGCAGCCCGGCGCGAGACGCGCCGCCTCGGCCACCGCCCTCAGAAGGCCGGCGACCTCGTCGCGCCGTCCCTGCGCCGCTTCGTGTCGCGTGATCCTCACCACACCCGCGTGATCGTTCATGACTTCAGCATAGAAAGCTCGTAGAGCTTCAGGGGCGAGAGCGGCATCTCGGTGATCGGCACCTGCATCGCGTCCTCGATCGCCGACGCGAGCACCGCCCCGACCGGGATCACCCCGGCCTCCCCCGCTCCCTTGACGCCCAGCGGATTGAGAGGCGATGGCGTCTCGATGTGGTCGATCTCGATCGGCGGGATCTCCGTCGCATAAGGCATGAGGAACTCCATGAAGGAGGCGTTGCGCAGCTGCCCGTCGCTGTCATACGCCAGCCGCTCACGTCTTCGGGTCGACCCTGACATACGCCGCGTGGCAGCCCGACGCCCAGGTCGAGCCGGGCGGGCTGTAGTAGCCGGTCGCCTCGAGTCCGGGCTGCTCGCCGTCCTGCAGCGGCGGGCCCGGCCGCGCTTTCGCCGCGAACTGCGTCGCCGCCTCGGTGCCGCCACCGAACGCGTAACGCACAGGATTTGACAACACCGCCACGGCGCCAAGAGGGATGCCGCGGTCAGGCGAGCCTTTGACGCGGATGCGGCCGTCCACCAGCTCGAGGTCGTCCGGGTTGGCCTCCAGGTGGTCGGCGGCGATCGCCTTCGCCTTGCCGGCGACCATGCGCGCCGCTACGTGCATGGCGTTTCCGGCCGTCACCGCCCCGCGCGAGGCAAACGTCCCCACTCCCCACGGAAAGCGCCGTGTGTCACCGCTCGTGACCTCGACGTCTTTCACGTCCACGCCGAGCTCGTCGGCGACGACCTGTGCCCACACCGTGGCGTGGGCCTGTCCCTGGCTCGGAATCCCCGTCGCCGCCACGACCTTGCCGGAGACGAGCACCTGCACGTGCGCGCCCTCGTAGGGACCAACGCCGGTGCCTTCGACGTAGATCGCGACGCCCATGCCCACGCCGTCGCCTGTGGGCTTGGGGCCCAGGAGCTTCAATGCCCGGTCGAGCAGCTGGGGATAGTCGCCGCTGTCGTAGACGACAGTGTTGCCGTCCTGCCAGGCCACACCCACGTCGTACGGAAACTCGTTTGCCTGGATGAGGTTGCGGCGCCGCACCTCGACGCGGTCGAGCTTCAGCTCCTGGGCGATGGCGTCGAGCGTGCGCTCCATGACGAAGCACGCGTGCGGGCGGCCCGCGCCGCGGTAGGGCGAGGTGGGAGTCGCGTTCGTATAGAGGTCGCGGAAGCGGACGCGGTAGTTGGGGATGCGATATGGCCCCGGCACCTGGGCCGCGCTGATGATCGGCAGGATGATCCCGTACGGCGTGTAGGCGCCGCCGTCGTGAATGAAATCGTCGCTGAGCGCGAGCACGCGTCCGTCCGCGTCGAAGCCCACGTCGACCACATGCACCTGGCCGCGCTCCTGGTTGACGGCGGTGAAGTGCTCCTGGCGGTCCTCCGTCCACTTGACCGGCCGGCCCAGCTGCATGGCCGCGTAAGGGACGAGCAGCTCGTCGGGATAGAAGAGCATGATCTTCGGCCCGAAGCCGCCGCCGACGTCCGGCGCGATGACCTCGACGTTCGACTCGGACAGGCCGAACAGGACCGCGAGACCGCCTCGGATCGAGGTCGGCGATTGGGTGGAGTCGTAGACCGTGAGCTTGCGTTCGTCGCCCGACCAGCGAGCCCAGACCGCCCTCCCCTCCATGGGGCTCGCCGCGCCGCGCTCGTAGCGCAGCCGCAGCCGCTTGCGATGCGGCGCGCCGGCCAGCGCAGCTTCGACGTCGCCGACCTCCTGCAGCATCTCGGCCGCGACGTTGCCCGGCACGTCGGCATGGACGAGGTGCTCGGCGCGCGCCGCCGCCTCGGGCGTGATCACCACGGGAAGCGGTTCGTACTCGACCTGGACCAGCTCCGCCGCGTCCTCGGCGACGTACCTGCTCTCCGCGATCACGAAGGCGACCGCCTCGCCCGCGTAGCGGACGACGTCCGACGCAAGGCAGCGCTGCGTCCGCCCGTGGGTGAGGTTGGGGTGCGGGATGAGTAGCGGCAGGTCGAGGCCGCCGAACGGGAGGTCGGCGGCGGTGTAGATGGCGGCCACCCCGGGCACCGCGCGCGCCGCGCTCGCGTCGATCGAGGTGATCCGGGCATGCGCGTGCGGCGAGCGGACGAAGCAGCATTCCAGCGCGCCCTCGCCGATGTCGTCGGTGTAGCGGCCCTTGCCGCGCAGCAGCCGCTCGTCCTCCAGGCGCTGGACCGGGGCGCCGAACCACCGCGTGGTCATGCCACATCCCCCGGCTTCGCCGGGTACTTCCCCACGGGTGGGGAAGACAGCTCGACTGCGCGATTCACGGCGCGCCGGATCGACGCGTACCCGGTGCAGCGGCAGAGGTTGCCCGCGATGCCCTCCTCGATCTCCTGCGCCGTCGGCTCGGGGTGCTGCCGCAGCAGCCCGACCACCGACAGGACGAAGCCGGGCGTGCAAAAGCCGCACTGCAGGCCGTGACATTCGTGGAAGGCCTGCTGGACGGGATGCAGCGGAGCGCCGTCGCGGGCGAGGCCCTCGATGGTCGTCACGTCATGGCCCTCCCCCTG
>VBHA01000009.1 GCA_005889495.1 Chloroflexota bacterium | reverse complement strand
TGCCGTTTCGGTTGTTCGCGGTCCGCGCCATCGCGTCTTCGATGCGCTCTCGCATCCTGGGCGAAAGCTCGTCGCGCCGACCGCTGACCACGATCCGGACGCCGCGGCGGTGCATCTCGTCGATCTCCCGCTGCATTGTCTCGTGGAAGAGCCGCATCAACGCCCGGACCTCGGCACGAGGGCGCGTCCAGTTCTCGGTCGAGAAGGCGTAGATGGAGAGCGCGTGCACGCCCAGGTCCTCGCAGGCCTGGAGAACCCGCTTGATCGCTCGCACGCCGGCGCGGTGGCCGAAGCTGGCGGGCCGGCCGTGGCGGCGGGCCCAGCGGCCGTTGCCGTCCATGATGATCCCGATGTGGCGGGGGATCTGGGAGCTCAAGGGTGAGTGAAAGCGTACCGGGGAGGCTTGACGCCCGCCCGCAGGCCCGGTTAGTCGCGACTGTCTGGCCTTTTGTGCCCGTCTGGACACGGATAGTCGCGACTATCCGGTATGGCTCAGGGCCCGGTCATACCTCCATCACCTCGTGTTCTTTCCTGCCGGCGAGGGCGTCCACCCTCTCGATCTGGGCCTCGGTGATCTTCTGCAGGCGCGCCGCCGCCCGCTTCGACTCATCCTCCGCCACCTCGCCCTGCTTCTGCATCTGCTCGATCCGGTGCAGCTCGTCGCGGCGGACGTTGCGGATCGCGACGCGCGACTCTTCCGCCTTCTGCCGGACGAGCTTCACGTACTCGCGCCGCCTCTCCTCGGTGAGCGGCGGGATGGGGACGCGGATCACCTGGCCGTCGTTCGCCGGGTTGAGGCCCTGGTCGCTCGTGCGCAGCGCCTTCTCGACCGCGCCGATCTGGCTCTTGTCGTAAACCTGGACGACCAGCAGGCGCGGCTCGGGCGCGCTGATCTGCGCGAGCTGGTTGAGCGGGGTCGGCGTGCCGTAGTACGCGACCATGACCTTGTCGATGAGCGCCGGGTTGGCGCGGCCGGTGCGGATGTGGGTGAGCTCCGCGCCGAAGTGGTCGACAGACTTGCTCATCTTCGACTCCGCCTCTCGCAGGACCGGGTCGATCACGTCGCCGCCCCCACAAGCGTCCCGACCTCTTCCCCCAGCACCACTCGCTCGATGTTGCCCGGCGTGAGGAGGTTGAAGACGACGATAGGCACGTCGTTGTCCATGCAGAGCGTGAGGGCGGTGTTGTCCATCACCTCGATGCCGCGGTTGAGCACCTCGAGGTAGCCGAGACGCTCGAACTTCGTCGCGGTCGGGTCGCGCTTGGGATCGGCGGTGTAAACGCCGTCGACCTTGGTCGCCTTGAGGATCACGTCGGCCTCGATCTCGACCGCGCGCAGCGCCGCCGTCGTATCCGTGGTGAAGTAGGGGTTGCCGGTCCCTGCCGCGAGGATCACGACGCGGCCCTTCTCGAGGTGGCGCACCGCGCGCCGCCGGATGTAGGGCTCGGCGACCTGGGGCATCTGGATCGCGGTCATGGTCCGTGCCGGTATTCCGGCCCGCTCCAGGGCATCCTGCAGAGCGAGCGCGTTGATCACGGTCGCCAGCATGCCCATGTAGTCCCCGGTCGCGCGGTCGAACCCGCGCTCGGTCGCGGCCAGGCCGCGGAAGATGTTTCCGCCGCCCACCACGAGCGCGACCTGGACGCCCATCTGGTGCACGCGCTTGACCTGGGCCGCGATCGTCTCGACGACTTCGAGGTCGAGCCCGTAGTCGCGGCTGCCACCCAGCGCCTCGCCGCTCAGCTTGAGCAGGACCCGGTTGTACTTCGGCGAACCGTTTACGTTCATGTAGGGCGCCCTGCGCGCGCCCGGCGGAGCTGGCTCAGGATTCCCTGATGTTAAATCGCGCGAAGCGGCGGACTGTGATGTTCTCCTGGAGCTTGGAGATGTGCTCGGCGATAAACTGCTGGACGGTCCGACCCGACTCGCGGAAGTACTCCTGCTCCATGAGGCAGCTGTGCTTGAGGAAATCCTCGATCTGCCCCTCTACGATGCGCGGGATCACCTGCTCGGGCTTGCCGTCCTGGCGAGCCTTCGCCTCGTAGACCTCGCGCTCGGTCACGAGCACCTCGTCCGGCACGTCGTCGCGCGAGACCCATCGGGCGCCGAAGCCCGCGACCTGGAGCGCCAGCTCCTTGGCCAGCTTGCGGAAGTCCGGGCCCTTGGCCACGAAGTCCGTCTCGCAGTTCACCTCGATGAGGACGCCGATCTGCGGCGGGTAATCGGGCGAGGGCGCGTGCAGATAGGCTTCCACCACGCCTTGACCGGTGGCGCGGTCGGCGCGCTTCGCGGCTTTGGCGATTCCTTTCTCGCGCAGGATGGTGTAAGCCTTCTCCAGGTCGCCTCCGGCCTCTTCGAGCGCGTTCTTGCAGTCCATCATCCCGGCGCCCGACATCTCGCGCAGCTTCTTGATCAGGTCCATGTCCACGGCCATCAACGCGCCTCCTCGTCGTCGACGGTGTGGCCGATGAACTCCTCTTCGGAGACCGTGGGCAGGTAGTCCTCCTCGTCTTCGAGGTATTCCTCGATCTCCTCATAGCGGGGTGTCTCGAGGAATTCCCTCTCCTCGACCTCGGGCATGATCTCGCCCCGCGCGGCGGCCTCCTGGCGGCCTTCCTGGCAGGCATCGGCGATCTTGCCCGTCAGCAGCTTGACCGCGCGGATGGCGTCATCGTTGCCGGGGATGACGAAGGTGATGAGGTCGGGGTCGCAGTTCGAGTCGGTGATCGCGACGACCGGGATCTTCAGGCGGTTTGCCTCGGTCACGGCGATGTGCTCCTTGCGCGGGTCCACGACGTACAGCGCTCCCGGCAATCGCTTCATGTCTGCGATGCCGTCGAAGTGGAACATCAGCCGGTCGAGCTCGTCCTGGAGGCGCTTGGCCTCTTTCTTGGCCATCTGCTCGAACTGGCCTTCCTGCTGCATCTTGCGCAGCTCCTGCAGGCGCTCGATGCGCTTCTTGACGGTGCTGAAGTTGGTCAGCATGCCGCCCATCCAGCGGCGGTTGACGAAGTACATGCCGCAGCGTGCGGCCTCGGTCTGGATGGTCTCCTGGGCCTGCTTCTTGGTCCCCACGAAGAGCACCGGCCGGCCGCTCGCGGCGACGTTGCGCGTGAAGTCCCACGCGTCGTCGAGCAGGCGCACGGTCTTCTGCAGGTCGATGATGTGGATGCCGTTGCGGGCGGTGAAGATGTAGGTCTTCATCTTCGGGTTCCAGCGGCTGGTCTGATGCCCGAAATGGACACCCGCCTCCAGCAGCTGCTTCAAGGTCACTTGAGCCACGTTTGTCTACTGCCTCCCTGTTGCACTTCCGCCCGGTTCCGGCCTTCTCAGGACAGGGGTATTGCCCCGGGCGTGCTAACTCAGTCGATCACGACTGGCTCAGGGAGTATACCCAGGCCTGGACGCTCCTAAGCGACCGCCTTCTTGACGCCCTTCGGTCCCGGGCACTTGGGGTAGTCGGAGCACGATTTGAAGGCACCGAACCGTCCGCGCCGCTCGACCATCGGCTTGCCGCAGATCGGGCACGGCTCGTCCAGGACCTTCGGGCCCTGCCGCGGCTTGCCGTCCTTGCCCATGTTCGCGCGGTAGTTGCAGTCCGGGTAGCGTGAGCACGCGACGAACGGACCGTAGCGACCGGTGCGCTCGACCAGGTCCCCCTCGCCGCACTGCGGACACTTCTCCCCGGTGGGCTTGGCCTCTGCCTGCGACGCATCGCGCTTGATGTACTTGCACTCGGGGTAGCCGGAACAGCCGACGAACTCTCCATACCGTCCCGTGCGCAGCTGCAGCGGCCGGCCGCACGTGGGGCACGGCTCGTCCAGCAGCTTCGGCTCCGGCGCCTCGCCCTCGGGCGTCAGGGCGCGGCGAAACTTGCACTTCGGATAGCGCGAGCAACCCATGAAGGGACCGAACCGGCTTGCCTTGTGGACGAGGTGTCCCTCGTGGCATAGCGGACAGACCTCGTCGGTGTCGGCGGGGGTCGCCTCCTCGGCGGCGCTGAGCATGCGCTGCAGCGGGCCGTAGAAATCCCTGACCACCGGCACCCATTCCTGCCGTCCGCTCTCGACCTCGTCCAGCCGCTTCTCGAGCTGCGAGGTGTACTCGTCGTCTGAGATCGTCTTGAAGTGGTCGACCATCAGGGCGTTGACCGCCTCTCCGACCCGGGTGGGATAGAGGCGGCGGTCCTTGATCTCGACGTAGCCGTGTGCCTTGGTGATGGTCTGGACGATCGGCGCATAGGTCGACGGCCGGCCGATGCCGCGCTGCTCGAGCTCCTTGATCAGGGTCGCCTCGGTGTACCGCGGAGGCGGCTGGCTGAAGTGCTGCTCGGGCTTGAGCGCGTGGTAATCGAGGTCCTCGCCTTGATTCAGGACCGGGAGCTCGTTCTCGCCGTTCTCCTCGCGTCCCCACACCTTGTAGAAGCCGTCGAAGGCGAGGACCGAGCCGTTCGCCCTGAATACGTACTCCCCGCCCTCTATCTCGGCCTGCGTCTGGTCGTACTGCGCGGGGGCCATGCGACTGGCGACGAACCGGCGCCACACCAGGTCGTAGAGCCGGTACTGATCGGGCGTGAGGTGCTCGCGGATGGCCTCCGGCGTGCGGTTGACATCGGTGGGGCGGATCGCCTCATGCGCGTCCTGGGCCCCGGGCACCGCCTTGGCGGCGCGCGACACGCCGAGGTAGTTTTCTCCGAGCTCGCCCTTGATCCAGCCCTTCACCTTCGCGTCGGCGTCGGCCGAGATGCGGGTGGAGTCGGTGCGCATGTAGGTGATGAGACCGGTCGGTCCTTCAGCGCCGAGTTCCACGCCTTCGTACAGTTGCTGGGCCACGCGCATCGCGTTGTGCGGTCGCATGCGAAGGCGGCTCGAGGCGTCCTGCTGCAGGGTCGATGTGATGTATGGCGGGTTCGAGCTCTTGGACCTGCGCTTCTGCTCGACGCCTATCACCCTGTAGCTCGCGCCTTCGAGCCGGCGCACGATCTCCTGCGCCTCGGCCTCGTTGTGGACCTCGAACTTGGCGTCGCCACCCGTGGCCGGTCTGTGAAGGCGGGCCAGGAAGTGGGCTTCCTCGCCCTGCTTCGAGAGCTCGACGTCGACCGTCCAGGACTCGACCGCGACGAACTTGCGAATCTCGTCCTCGCGGTCGACGACCAGGCGCAGGGCGACCGAGGAAACGCGGCCGGCCCCAATGCCCTTCTGGACCTTGCTCCACAGGAACGGGCTGAGCCTGAATCCGACCAGGCGGTCGACCACGCGCCGCGCCTGTTGGGCGTTGACCAGTCGCATGTCGAGGCCGCGGGGCGACTCCAGCGCCCGGCGCACAGCCTCCGAGGTGATCTCGTGGAACTCGATGCGCTTGGGGTTGCGGATCTTCAACACCTCGGCCAGGTGCCAGGCGATGGCCTCGCCTTCCCGGTCGGGGTCCGAGGCCAGGATGACCTCCTGGTCCTTTTTGGCCGCAGAGCGAAGCTCGGTGATCGTCTTGCGGCGGCTCTCGACCACCTCGTAGTGAGGCTTGAAGCCGTCGTCGACCTCGACGCCCATCTCCTTTTCGGGCAGGTCGCGGACGTGGCCCATCGAGGCCCGGACGTCGTAGCGGTCTCCCAAGAACCGCTTCAGAGTCCTGGCCTTGGCAGGCGACTCGACGATGATCAGACCTTCTGGCACAGCTCTCTCACTATTCCCAAAACCGGGCTCTTGTTCCTCCGGCGGTCGGGGGAGGCGCCCGGACGGCGCATCCTACGCCCGTTCTTTGCCGCGGCGCAACGCTCTTACGTATCCACCCTGGTGCCGCCTGACCGCCCCGTCGAGCTCCAGGGCCGTCAGCCGGCCCAGCACCTCGGACAGGGGAAGCTGAAGCTTCCGAGCCACCTCTGCCGCGTTCAAAGCCAGAACGTCCGAGAGGTGGGAAAGGATGCCGTCCCGCTCAGGGCGGAGCTTGAAACCGAGCTCCGTGGGGGCGGCCAGCGGGTCGTCCAGGACCTCCCCGCCCCGGTGCAGGGCGGCCATCACGTCGCGCGCGTTCTGGACGAGGCCGGCGCCGTCCCGCAGGAGCGAGTGGGAGCCCACCGACAGGGGCGAGAACACGCTGCCTGGGACCGCCATTACCTCTTTATGTAGGTCCAGCGCCGCCTCGGCGGTGATGAGCGCGCCCGACCCCTCTGCCGCTTCGACCACCACCACCACGTCCGACAGGGCGGCCATCGTGTAGTTGCGGGCCGGGAAGTTGTGCCGGCGAGGCGCGGTGCCGTCGGGAAACTGGCTGACCAGGGCGCCGCCGGCGGCGAGGATGGACTCGGCCAACAGCGCGTGCGCCGCCGGGTAGACGACGTCCACTCCCGTGCCCATGACCGCGACCGTGACCCCGCCACCGTTGAGCGCGCCACGATGGGCGGCTGCGTCGACCCCCAGGGCAAGACCGCTGATGACGATGACGCCGGCGCGGGCCAGCTCGAGGCTGAGCTGTTCGGCCACCGCCTCGCCGTAGGGCGAAGGGCGGCGGGAGCCGACGATGGCCACCCGCGGCCCCTCGGGCGGCGGCCACCGACCTCGCGTGCGAAGCTCAGGCGGCGACATCGCTGAGCCGGTATCCGAGCGCCTCGAGCACATGGCGCTCTTCGATCTCGGACGAGCCGTCCAGGTCGGCCGAGGTCCGGGCGACCCGCCAGGCGCGATGAAAGCCGCGGGCGGTCATACCTCGCTGGATCGACCAGCGCTCCAGGGTGCGGCGCGAGGGCGGCGCCAGGCCGGCGAGCTGCCGGAGGCGCGCGGGCTTGAGCTGGGCGTTGAGGCAGCCCTGGCGGGCGAGCTGCCGGCGCCGCGCCCCGATCACTCGCTCGCGCACCGTGGCCGAGGGCTCGCCCCGGGGCTCCGACGAGAGCTGCTCCAGGCCGACCCGGCGCACGGCGACCTGCAGGTCGATGCGGTCAAGCAGCGGGCCGGACAGCCTGCGCAGGTAGGTGTCGACGGCCGCCGGCGTGCACCGGCAGCCGCGAATGCCGTCCCCGGACCACCCGCAAGGGCAGGGGTTGGTCGCCGCGACGAGGGTGAAGCGGGCCGGGTACCTGACCGAGCCCCGCGACCTGGTGATCGTCACCCAGCCCGTCTCGAGCGGCTGCCGGAGCGCCTGCAGCACCGGCGCCTGGAACTCGGCCAGCTCGTCGAGGAAGAGCACCCCGTGAGTCGCCCGGCTGACCTCGCCCGGCTGGGCGATCCCACTGCCTCCGCCGATGAGGCCGGCCATCGAGATGCCGTGGTGCGGGGCCCTGTACGGGCGGACCCAGTCCAGGGGCCGGCCTGGCGCCAGGTCGCCGAGCAGGCTTCGGACCTGCGCCACCTCCATCGCCTCGCACAGCTCCAGGGGAGGCAGGATGCCTGGCAGGCAGCGGGCGAGCATGGTCTTGCCTCCGCCGGGAGGTCCGCTCATCAGGAGGTGATGGCCGCCGGCCGCGGCGACCTCGAGCGCGCGCTTGGCCTCTTCCTGCCCGTGGACCTCGCAGAGATCGTGGTCGATGACCGCCTCCTCCAGGGCGCGTGGAGTGCCGGCAGAGCGCGCCGCCGCGAGGACCTCGATGCCGAGCACGTGGTTGACGACCGCGGCCAGCGACGGGCACGGGAAGACCTCCAGGCCGTCGATCAAAGCCGCCTCCGCCGCGTCCTCCGCCGGCACGAAAACCCGCTCATACCCGAGCCCGCGCAGGCCGCGCGCGGCGACGAGCACGCCGTCGACGTGACGGACCGAACCGTCCAGGGCCAGCTCACCGAGGAAGGCGCTGCGAGGTGGCGGGGGCCGGCGTGCGTGCGCAAGCGCGATGGCGACGGCGATCGGCAGGTCCAGGCCTGTGCCGTCCTTGCGCAGCTCGGCCGGCGCGAGGTTGACCGTGAAGCGCGTCTTCGGGAACTGCAGCTCGCTGTTCTTGATCGCCGAGCGCACCCGCTCCCGCGCCTCCTTGACGGTCGTCGTGGCCAGGCCGACCAGGAAGAACTTCACCTCGCCGCCCCGGCTGATGTCGGCCTCGACGTGGACGGGCCGCACCTCGAGGCCGGCGAGCACGCAGGAATCGACGCTTCCGAGCATGCGGCCGACGTTATTGCGGGCGCGGCGAAGAATCAGCCCAGGCTGTTAAGACCCGGCCTAGGCCCCGAGAAAGTCGGCGACCTCGTCGTGGAACGCCTGCGGCTGCTCGACGAACACCATGTGGCCGGCGTCGCCGACGATCACCATGCGCGCGCCCGGGATGCCCGCGCAGATCTCCTCCGCGCAGACCGGACCGCAGATGAAATCGTCATCGCCCGTGATCACCAGCGTCTTGCTCGTGATGCTCGGCAGCCGGCCGCGCAGGTCGAACGTGAAGAAGGTCTCCTTGTTGAAGAGGCGCAGCGTGTCCGCGTTGGGGATCTCGGTCCGCAGCGTGTCCAGGTAACCCGCCTCGGCGGCTCCGTAGTGCGCGAAGTAGAGCGGCAGCTCGCGGAAAACCAGGTCGGCCATCTGCTCGTCGGTCTCGAACTTGCCCGCCTGCTCCTCTTCGAGCGCGGCCACCGCGTCCGGGTACCAGGCCTGCCCGGAGCGCTTCTCCATGCCCGCCCGCATGGCGGCCTCCTGCTCCGAGGCGAAGCGCGCCAGCGTCGAGGCGAGCACCAGGGCGCGCACCCGACCTGGAAACGCCGCCGCGTAAGCCGTGGCGACGATGCCGCCGTGCGAATGACCGAGCAGCAGCATCCTCTCCAGCCCGAGGTGGCGGCGCAATTCCTCGACGTCGGCCACGTAGTCGTCGACCTGGTAGGCCCGGCGGTCCGCCGGCCGGTCGGAACCGCCAGTCCCGCGCGGGTTGAGCATGATCAGCGTGAACTGCTCCCAGAGCGCGGCCAGGTCGCTGAAGTACGTCGACGAGAACCCAGGCCCGCCCGGGTGGCAGACGAGCACCGGGCCGTGGCCGAGCTTGCGGTAGGTGAGCTTCCGGCCGTCCGCGGTGGTGAAGCTCAAACCAGGCGGGGTTCCGGACGCCACCGGCCGCCGTCTTCGAGGTACCCGGCGGGCTGGTCGACGTCGTGGCTCAGCACGAGCAGCCATCGGTGCTTCTCGGCCTCTTCGAAAAGCTTCGCCTTCTGGTCCAGCACCCGGAGCGGCTCGATGTCGGCCGCCATGTTCCAGGGCACGCGGAGGTGTGGCGTCATGCAGGCGAGGTCGCCCGTGACGGCGCAGGCCAGCTCGCCCGACTGAAGGACCAGGACCTGGCTACCCGGTGTATGCCCCCCCACGTGCCGCAGATGCACACCTGGGAGGACTTCAGCGTCGCCGTCGAGAAACTCGACCAGGTCGTTGCCGTCCGCCAGCGGCGTGAAGTCGTCGGCGATGTAGCTCGGCCGGCTGCGTACGTCGGGCTGGAGGGCGAATTCCCACTCGCTGCGCTGGATGAAATGGCGGGCCCGCTTGAAGGTCAGCTCGACCTCGCCCTCCTGGTTGCGGCGCGTCAGCCCGCCCGCGTGGTCCCAGTGCAGGTGCGTGGTCACGACCGCGTCGACCTCGTCAGGCCGGATGCCCAGCCTCTGCAGGTGGTGAAGGAGGCTCTCAGGCTCGCGCAGCGCGACCTGCAGGGCCCGCTTCTCGCTGAGCTTGTTGCCGATACCGGTCTCGCAGATGATCACGCGGCCGTCCTTGCGCGCGATGAGGCAGACGCATGCGCAGTCGATCATGTTGTTGCCGTCCGCCGGCTTCTGCTTCTCCCACAGCACCTTGGGCACGACCCCGAACATCAAGCCGCCGTCCGCCTTCCAGCGGTCGGCAATCAAAAGGTGCAGCTCGAGGTCGCCCATCAGCACCGCGCCTTATATGCTCCCCGAAATGGCAGCCGCCGCGATCAGGACATCCAAGCTCACCAAGGATTACGGCGCCGGCAGAGGCGTCTTCGACCTGGACCTCCAGGTCTCGGCCCAGGAGGTCTTCGGCTACCTCGGGCCTAACGGCGCCGGCAAGACGACCACGATCCGCCTGCTCATGGGGATGATCCGGCCGACCGGCGGCTCGGCCTACATCTTCGGCCTGGACTGCGCGCGCGACGCGGTCGACGTCAAGCGCAGGGTGGGTTACATACCCGGCGACGTGCCCCAGTTCGGAAGCCTGACCGGCAGCGAGGTGGTGACCTACCTCGGCGGGATGCGCGGTGGCGTCGACCCCAGGCGCGTGCGTTCGCTGTGCGAGCGGTTCGAGCTCGACCTCGGCCGGCGATTCCGCGAGTACTCGAGCGGCAACAAGCAAAAGCTCGCCATCGTGCTCGCCTTCATGCACCAGCCCGACCTCTTGATCCTCGACGAGCCGACCAGCGGGCTCGACCCGCTCAACCGGCAAGAGTTCTACACGCTCCTGCGCGAGACCCGCGACCACGGGGCGACGGTCTTTCTCTCCTCGCACATCCTGTCGGAGGTCGAGCACATCTGCGACCGCGTCGGGATCATCCGCGACGGACGGCTGGTGCACATTGCCGAGCTCGACGAGGCGACCGCGCCCAACCTCGAGGAGATCTTCCTGAGCTACTTCAGCGAGTCGAGGACCAAGCCCAAGCTGCTCCGCTCGTGATTCCTGTCCTGTTCGGCCTTCGCCTGGGTCGCTGGGGCATGATCGGATTTGCGGCGGCGGCTTTCCTGTCGATCCTGGCCCAGACGGCCGGCTTCTACCAGATCGCGGGACACAGCCCTTCGGCGAGAGCCGCGTTCGGTGCCTCGATGTCGGCGCTCGCGGCGCAGTTCGTCGCCCTGTTTCCGACGCCGATCCGGCCCGACACCGTCGGCGGTTTCGTGGAGTTTCGCGGCATCCATCCCCTGGGGATCCTGCTCTGCGTCTGGGCGCTCGTCTCGGCGACCGGCTTCGCGCGCGGCGACGAGGAGCGCGGAATCGTCGAAGCCAGCCTGGCGACGCCAACTTCGCGGGCCGCTCTCGTCGCATCGCGTGCCGCCGCGTTCACGATCGCCATCGCCGTCGCGTCCTTGGCCGCGTGTGCCGGCTACCTGGCCGGCCTCGCCATCGGGCACGAGACAGCGGAGCTGCGCGGCGTGCTCGAAGATGGGGTGCTGCTCGTCGCGCTCGGCCTTGCGTGCTACGCGCTGTCGATCTTCGTTGCGCAGCTCGTGCCCGGCCGCGCGGCGACGGCCGCCGCCGGCGGCCTGCTGCTCGGGCTGTTCCTGCTGAACAGCCTCAGCCGTGTGCTGCAGTCGCTCGTCGCGTGGCGATGGCTTTCGCCCTTCCGCTACTACGACCTTAGCCAGCCGCTCCCGCCTGGCGGCACCTTCGACGCGCGCGGGTTTCTCATCCTGGTCGCGATCGCCGTCGTGGGCACGGCCGCCGCTGCTCTTGCCTTCACGCGCCGGGACCTCGGCTCGTCCCTTATCCCTTTCCCGGCCCGGCACCGGCCGGTGAGCTTCGCGCCGTCCGCGAACACGCTGTGGCGAGTCCCCGTGGTGCGCGGGGTCTACGAGCGCCGCCTGGGGATTGTTGCGTGGAGCGCCGGGATGTCGTTGCTGGCGTTCATGTTCGTGCTCCTGACGCGCACGATCGTCAACGTCCTGCTGTCGGTGCCCTCGCTCCTCCCCTACCTCTCGGTCTTCGTCCACCAGCAGATCTACCCCGCGGTGCTGGGATACACATGGCTCAACGTCGCGCAGCTGCTTTTCGCGGCGCTGGCGATCACGCACGTCGCGCGATGGTCGGCCGAGGACGTCGACGGCCGGTTGGAGATGACGCTCAGCCAGCCGTTCCCGCGGGCCGCGGTCGTGGTCGAGCGCATGGCGGTCCTGACCGTGATCGCGCTCGTCGTGTCGGCGATCAGCGGCACCGTGCTCTTTGTCCAATCGCACATCCAAGGCATCGACCTCAACGCCGGTCGGCTCGCGGCCGCCTCGTTGATGCTGGTGCCCTTCGCGCTCGTCTTTGCGGGCGCGGGCGCGGTGCTCGCCGCCGTGAACCCCCGCGCCGCGGTCGGCCTCCTCGGCGCCTTCGCTTTCGCGAGCTACCTCGACATCGAGCTGGCGACGAGCTTCAGGTTGCCGCTGTGGCTCCAGGACCTCTCCGCCTTCAAGCTGTTCGGCACGCCGCTCCTGACCGGAGTCGACGGGCGCAGCCTTGCGCTCATGGTCCTCCTCGCGATGCTGGGCCTGGGAAGCTCGATACTCTTGATGCAGAAGCGCGACGTCGGAAGGTAGCGCCCGGCTTACCAAAAGTAGCCAACCGCGTACACAGGAGGTAAACTGCGTCCCCATGCCGCGATCGATGTGGAAAGGCGTGGTCTCTTTCGGAATGGTCTCGATCCCGATCCGCCTCTACAACGCCACCGAATCCACCGCCAAGGTCTCGTTTCGTCAGCTCTGCCCCGACCACCACTCCCCCATCTCCTACAAGCGCTGGTGCGCCGAGGGCGACCATGAGGTCGCGTACAGCGAGATCCAGCGCGGATACGAGATCGGCAAGGACCGCTACGTCATCATCGACGACAAGGACCTGGACAACCTCCCGCTGCCGACCGCGCACGCGATCGACATCGAGGAGTTCGTGCCGGCCGACGACATCGAGCCGGGCCTGTACTTCGACAACGCCTACTACGTCGAGCCCGAGGAGCTGGGCAAGAAGCCCTACCACCTGCTGAAGCGCGCCCTCGAGGCGACCGGGCGGATGGCCATCGCCAAGATCGCGCTGCGCGACAAGGAGCACCTGTGCGCGCTCCATCCCAACGGCAAGGGCCTGATCATGAACACGCTTCACTGGCCGGACGAGATCCGCACGACAGAGGGCCTCAAGGGCCTGGAGGACGAGGTCAAGATCAACCCCAAGGAGCTCGAGATGGCCAAGGCGCTGATCGAAAGCCTGGCCGAAAGCTTCGACCCGAACCGCTACAAGGACGAGTACCGCGAGGCGGTCATGAAAGTCGTCAGCGCCAAGATGGAGGGCCAGGTCATCGAAGCCCCCGAGGCGCCGCAGCCGGCAAAGGTCATGGACCTCATGGAGGCGCTGCGACAGTCGGTCGCGCAGGCGAAGAAGCAGCGCTCGACTCGGGAGAAGCCCGCGGCCGAGACGAAGAGGCGGCGTAAAGCCTCGTAACGCTCGCTCGCCTAATCTGGGCGAGGTGCACCAGGAGAGTGACCAGCTCCAGATCGAGCTGGAGAGCTTCCCCGCCGAGGTTCGGCCGATGCAGGCCGCGTCCGCCGAGGCACCTTTCAGCTCGGCCGAGTACCTGTTCGAGGTCAAGTGGGACGGCCTGCGATGCATCCTGTTCCGCGATCCCGACGGCCAGGTCAGGCTGAAGGACCGCGGTCTCAACGACCTCACCGCCGATTTGCCCGAGGTCGCGACCGCGGCCAGGCGGGTGCCGCCGGGGAGCGTGATCGACGGCGAGCTGGTGGCCACCGACACCGATGGGCGCCCCGACTACCCGCGCCTCCGGCAGCGACTCGCGGGCGGCGCGCGGATGCGTGACGAGATCCCGACCGCGTATCTAGCCTTCGACGCTCTCTACCTCGAAGGCAAGCCCCTCCTCCGCCAGCCCGTGCTGCGCCGGCGGGCGCGGCTGGCGAAAGCAGTCGAGACCGGCGGCCACATGTTCGTCCCCGACCACATCGAGGAGGACGGGGTGGAGCTCTTCGAGGCGTGCCTCGAGCGCGGCCTCGAGGGCGTGGTCGCCAAGCACCAGCAGAGTCCTTACGTGCCGGGACAGCGGAGTCCCTTCTGGCTCAAGGTCAAGGCGGTCAAGTCGGATGATTTCGTCGTCATCGGCTGGACCGGGGAGTCTCCGTTCGACGCCCTGGTCGTGGGCTACCACGAGGACGGGCGCCTGCTGCCGTGCGGGACGGTCGGCGGCGGTTACGACGACGAGGCGGCGGGCGCGCTGCGCGAGGCGGTGGCCGAGCTGGGCACCGAGGCGTCGCCCCTCGACCCGCCGCCGGTCATGGTCCGCCCCGTCCACTGGGTGCGCCCCGAGCTCGTCGTGAGCATCCGCTACTCGGAGTGGTCACCCGACGGCACGCTGCGTTTTCCGATCTTCAACGGGCTGCGCCCGGAGATCGACCCGTCGGAGGCGGTGCGGCATCGGCCGCGGGTGGTGATCACGGGGCACGTGCGGCCCGGCTCCGCGGCGTATGACCTCACCCGGTTTCCGTGTTGACCCAGGAACCCACCTCGGGCTTCGACGTCGTCACGGGCGCGTTCAGCTACACGGGCCGTTTCATCGCCCGCCGGCTGATGGCGCAGGAGCGGCGCATCAAGACGCTGACGAATCATCCACAGCGGTCGGGGGCTGAGGACATCAAGGCCGAGGTCGCGCCGCTGCAGTTCAGCGACCGCGCGGCACTCGTCGATTCGCTGCGCGGGGCCGACGTCCTCTACAACACGTATTGGGTGCGCTTCCAGCACGGACGCGTGCGCTTCGGGGAGGCGGTGGCCAACACCAGGATGCTGCTTGGTGCGGCGCGCGATGCCGGCGTGCGCAAGGTCGTGCACATCTCGGTCAGCAACCCCTCCGAGGAATCCGAGCTGGATTACTACGCGGGCAAGGGGCGGACCGAGAGGATCGTGCGTGAGTCCGGGCTTGCGTGGGCGATCATCCGCCCGACCCTGGTCTTCGGGCCCGGCGACATCCTGATCAACAACATCGCGTGGCTGCTCCGGCGTTTTCCCGCGATCGGGATCCCGGGTCGAGGTGACTACCGGCTGCAGCCGGTCGCGGGCGAGGACGTGGCGGAGATCGCGACGTGGGCGGCCGAACAGGTCGACAACGTCACGGTCGACGCGGCGGGGCCCGAGATCATCTTCTACAGCGAGATGGTCGAGTCGATCGCCATCGCGGTCGGCCGGCACCCGAGGTTCGTGTACATGTCGCCTCGGACGGCGGTGCTGGCCGCTCGTGTGATCGGCCGGTTCGTCAACGACGTCATGCTCAACGAGCCGGAGCTGGAGGGGTTGATGGGGGAGCTGCTCGTGTCGCATGAGCGGCCGCGGGGGACGCGGCGGCTGGACAACTGGCTGCTGAGCAGCGCGGACACGATCGGGAGGAGCTATGCGTCGGAGTTGGACCGGCACTGGAGGTAGCGCTTCGACGGACGGGCGGTGAAGGGGGGCGGTGAAGGGGGGCGGTGAAGAGGGTGTCGGAGGCGGGGTCTGGGTGGCAGGCGGTTGGGTTTGGGTGCTGGGGTGGGGTTTGGGTGGCAGCGGGTGCGGTTTGAATGGCGGGGTTGGTTTGGGTGGCAGGGTTCGGGTCACGATCGGTTGGGCTGGCCCTGAGCTATATGAGATTGAATATAAATTAACCGGGTTCGCGCTTGCCAATCAAACGTATGTTTGATAGGATATTGTCATGTTGGAGCTCCTGTCGGCTGAGGTTCCCACCACCCGTGATCACCTCGAGCACGAGCTCCTCCGGGTCCGGGGCGAGATCGAGATCCGTGAGCTCTACTTCTCGCGTCTGGCCGCGGCCCTGTACGCGATGGAGATCGCCGAGGACATCGAGGCCGAGCAGACGCCCATCGACTGGCTCCGGATCAACTGCCGGCTGACCCAGCAGGCGGCCGCCGACCGCGTCCACATCGGCCAGAAGCTGCCGGTCATGCCACTGAGCGAGAACTGCCTCTACACCGGTGAGGTCGGGATCCAGCACCTGGCCGTGATGGCCAGGACCGCGATCGCGGTTGGCGACGGCTTCGACGAGAGCAGGCTCTTGCCCCTGGCCAAGAAGCACTCACCGGGCCGCTTCTATCACGAGTCGTTGCACTACCGGCACTCGATGCGCCCCAAGGAAGTGGCGAAAGAGCAGGCGAACCTGGCCGAGACCCGCTGGCTCTCGATGAGCACGGGCGAGGATGGCTGCCTGGTCCTCCAGGGCGTCCTCGATCCGGTGGGCGGGGCGGCGGTGCGGACCGCGCTCGAGCCGCTGGCCAAGCCCATGGGCAAGCATGACCACCGCGACCGGTCCAAGCGCCTGGCCGACGCGCTCGTGGAGCGGGTCACCGGTTGCGGCAAGGTCAACGTCCAGATGCAGGTCACCAGCTCACTCGAGACTCTGCTCGGCTTGCTGGGCGCACCCGGCGCCGAGACCGAGTTCTCGCTGCCTGTCTCCTCCAAGACGGTCGAGCGCTGGGCCTGCGACTGCAGCCTCACCCGCGTCCTGATGCAGGACTCGGTCGTGATCGACGTCGGTCGCTCCCAGCGGACCATCAGCGGACCCAAGCGGCGGGCCCTGGTGGCGCGCGACAAGCACTGCCAGTGGCCAGGCTGCGAGCGGCCGGCCTCCTATTGCGACGGTCATCACATCGTCCACTGGATCGACGGCGGCGGGCTGGAGCTGGAGAACATGGCGCTCCTGTGCCAGCGCCACCACTGGATGGTTCATGAAGGCGGCTGGCAGATCGTCAAGACGGAGACCGACGGCCTGCTGCCGGTGGCGCCTATGGGCTCAATCGAAAGGTTCTTCAACCAGCTCCAGGTCTAGTGCTCCGTCGGTTCTAACCGTCACCGCGACCACCGCGTAGCGGATCTGGCCTCGCCATTCGGACAGTGCGCGGTATTCCGCGGCCGCCGCCATGAGGGCCCGTCGTTTGCGCGTGCCGATGCCCTCGTATGGGGTGCCGAACGCGTCGCCGGAGCGGGTCTTGACCTCGACCACCACCAGGTCTTTGCCCCGGCGGCACACGAGGTCAAGCTCGCCTCGCCGGGCCCTGAACCCGGCGCCGACGACCTCGTAGCCGTGCGACCTGAGGAGCTCGGCGGCGGCCTTCTCGCCGGCCCGGCCTAGCTCGAGAGACCGGCCAGCTCGGAGACGCGAAACGGCGCCCAAGACGTCCTGTGAATCGGGCTTGGGCCGAGTCGCCGGATCGCGGCGCGATGCGACGGAGTGGCATACCCCTTGTGGTCGGCAAATCCCCAGCCGGGATAGAGACGGTCGTACTCGACCATGGTCCGGTCGCGCGCCACCTTGGCCACGATGCTCGCGGCCATGATCGAGGCGCAGACCTTGTGACCGAGACGGTCGACGTGGGTGTGGTCGACGGCGCACACCGAGACCGCCACCGCGCGCCGGCGGATGATCCGATCGACGCGCTCGCGCTCGTCGGCTGTCATGAGCTTCGAGTCGTTCAGACCCGGGATGCGGTCGCCAAGCCGGAGCACGACGGCGCCGCCCACGACGGGACCGGCGAGCGGGCCCATGCCCACCTCGTCGACCCCGGCCACGACTTCGTAACCCATCGCCAGGGCTCGACGCTCGAACTTCCAGAGACGCGGACGCATCTACTCGAGGTTAGCCATCACGAGGATGGACTGCCACGTCCTTAACAGGCCCAGCCTAACCAGCCAAGGGCCGAATCGCGTCGGCGGCCGGATCAGGCTTTAGCCTCTTCGGTTTCCCCGGCTGCTTCGGCAACCGCCTCGACTGCCTCCTCTTGCGGCTCTTCCACCTCGACTTGCTCGGGCGCTTCTGCCACCAACCGGCGTCGCTCGCGGATGCGCGCCTCCCGCCCGACCTTGCCACGCAGGTAGTACAGGCGGCCCTGGCGCACGTCGCCGTGGCGCAGCACATCGATCTTGTCGATGCGCGGCGAGTGGATCATGAAGGTCCGCTCCACGCCCACCCCGTGCGTCACGCGGCGGACCGTGAAGTTCCGCCGCAGGCCGCCCCCGGTCACCCGGATCACCGTGCCCTCGAACACCTGGATGCGCTCACGCGTGCCCTCGACGACCTTGGCGTGCACCCGCACGGTGTCGCCTGCACGCAGCGCAGGCGTTTTCTTTTTCTGCTGCTCCTTCTCCAATTGCTGGATCACGTTCATGTCTTCTTTACTCCTGGGTGTGAAACCCGTCTCTGCGCCGCCTGCTGGCGGCGCCATTGCTTGATGCGCGCGTGGTCTCCGGACAGCAGCACGTCAGGTACGGTCATGCCTCTGTAGTCGGCCGGCCGCGTGAACTGAGGCCAGCCCGTCATCTCGTCGGCGAAGCTGTCTTGCGCCAGCGATTCCGGGTCGCCGACGACCCCCGGCACCAGGCGCGCGACCGCGTCGACCAGGACCATCGCCGGGATCTCACCGCCGCTCAAAACGTAGTCGCCGATCGAGATCTCGCGAGCCTGGAGCGCCGTGCGCACGCGGTCGTCGATGCCCTCGTAGCGGCCGCAGACCACGATCAGGCCGGGCTGCCCGGCGAGCTCGCTCGCCAGCTCCTGGTTCAGCCGCTCGCCCCACGGCTCCATCAGGACCACAGGGCCCGGGTTGTTCGCCCGGAGTGTCTCCACCGCCTCGATGACCGGCTCGGGCTTCATCACCATCCCCGGGCCGCCGCCGAACGGCATGTCGTCGACCTGGCGGTGGCGGTCGTGCGTGTACTGCCGCAGGTCATGGGCCGCGAGCTGGATCAATCCCCGCTCGATCGCGCGGCCGACGACACCCTGCTGGAAGACAGGGCCGAACATGCCCGGGAAGATGGTGACGACGTCGAACCTCATGCTTCCTCGAATCTCGTCAGCCAGTCGGCCACGATCACCTTGCGACTGGCGATGTCCACCTCCAGCACCGCGTCCCTGGTGGCCGGGATCAGGTGCTCGATCGAGCCCTCGCGGCTGACCCACACATCGTTGGCGGGCCGCTCCAGCACCTCCTCGATCACGCCCATCGGCTCGCCCGATTGCGTGCTCACAGCCAGGCCGACCACCTGTCCGTGATAGAAGCGGCCTGCCTCCAGCTCGCGCCTCTCCTCCTCAGGCACCTCCAGGTACCGCCCGCGAAACAGCTCCGCCAGGGTCCGGTTGTCGATGCCCTCGAACTTGACGACCAGGCCGGGCTGTCCCTGCCTGCTCCACTCGACCTGGCGGGCGCAGCCTTCGAGCATCAGCCTGGCTCCGGGGTCGAACCGATCCTGAAAGTCTGTCAAGGGAATTACCTTGACAGCCCCCTCCAGCCCAAACGCCCCCGCGACCTGTCCGACTCGGATCATGCCCTGACCTCTCCGCCCGAACGATGGCCTCGCGGCGACATGTGCGGTGAAGAGAGCGAGGGGTTGGCGAGGTCGACGAATACGCGCTTGCCCCGGTCCCGAGAGGATGCGACCCGGACCAGGGTGCGGATGGCTTCGATGTTGCGCCCGGCCTTGCCGATGAACCGGCCGACGTCCGCGTCGGCGAGCTTGACCTTGATCGCGACGGTTGCGCCGCCTCGCTCGAACGACTCGACGGTCACCTCCTCCGGCTTCTCGGCCAGGCTCTTGGCCACGAACTCGACGAGCGCCCTGTAGTCGATTGCGGGGCCGCTCGGCATGGGCCGGTCCCGCCGGTACCCGCCGCCACCGCGATTGAACCCGCCGCTGCCGCCGCGCTGAAAGTCACGCCGTGGTGGTCGATTTCTCTGTACGTCGCTCAAGGATTCCCTCCCGCTTCAAGAGGCTGCGTGCCGCTTCGCTCGGCTGGGCGCCTTGCTGCAGCCACTTCATGACTTTGTCCACGTCGATCTTGACCTTGACCGGGTCGGTCATCGGGTCGTAGTAGCCGAGGTGCTCGATGAAGCGGCCGTCGCGCGGCGAGCGCGCGTCCGCCACCACGAGGCGGTAGAAGGGGTGTTTCTTCGCCCCCATCCGCCTCAGCCTGATCTTTACCAACCTGCGCCTCCTTTGAGTAACCCGCCTGGTGGGGGAAGGCCGGCCAACCTGCCTTTTCGGTTGACCGCGCCGAACTGCTTGGCCAGCTTCTGCATCGCGTCGCGCGCCTTGAGCAGCCGGTTGACGTCGGCGGGCTGCACGCCGCTGCCGTGTGCGATCCGTCGCCTGCGGGCGCCGTCGAGGAGCTCGGGGTGAGCACGCTCGCGGGGTGTCATCGACAGGATGATCGCCTCCATCTTCTTCATCTCTTTTTCCGTGTCGGCGCCGGCGAGCTGGCCCTTGAGCGCGCCGCCGCCGGGGACCATCTCGAGCATCGACTCCAGCGATCCCATGCCGCGGAGCTGGCGGATCTGGGCGAGGAAGTCGTCGAAGCTCAGGCGGCCCGCCCGCAGATGGCGCTCGACCTCGGCCGCCCTGTCCTTGTCGACGGCGCGCTCGGCCTTCTCGATCAGCGTGAGCACGTCGCCCATGCCCAGGATTCGTGAGGCCATCCGCTCGGCATGGAAGACCTCCAGGTCAGCCGGCTTCTCCCCGGTGCCGGCGAAGCGGATCCGCTCCCCCGTAGCGACGCGGAAGGACAGGGCGGCGCCGCCGCGGGCGTCGCCGTCGAGCTTCGTGAGGATGACACCGTCGACCCCGACCTCCCTGCCGAACGCCTCCCCCACCTTCACCGCTTCCTGGCCGGTCATCGAATCGGCGACCAGGAGCGTCTCGGTGACCCGCACCCGCGACTTGAGCTGTCTGAGCTCGTCCATCAGCTCCGCGTCGACATGCAGGCGGCCGGCGGTGTCGAGGATCACGACGTCGCAACCGAGCCTGGCGGCCTCATCGATGGCCCGTCCGGCCGCCCCTCCGGCCGGACCTCCGGCCGCCCCTCCGGCGCTTCGCGCCACCTCCCCATGAATGGGGAGGACAAACGCAACACCCTCTCTGTCGGCGAGAGTCTTCAGCTGCTCGACGGCGGCGGGCCTTCTGAAGTCGAGCGCCGCGACAAGCGGGCGATGACCGTCGCGGCGCGCGAGCAAGGCCAGCTTGACCGCGGTCGTAGTCTTGCCAGAGCCCTGCAGCCCCACGAGCATCAGTACGGTCGGCGGCTGCGCCGCGTAGCGCAGGCCCTCCGCGTTGCCGCCCAGCAGCTCGACGAGCTCTTCGTTCACGGCTTTGATCACCGTTTGCGGCGCGGTCAGGCCAGGCGAGATCTCCACGCCCGCCACGCGGGCACGGACGCGCTCCACGAACTCCTTGACGACCTTGAAGTTGACGTCGGCCTCGAGCAGCGCCAGCCGCACCTCGCGCAAGCCGGCCTCGACGTCCTCGGGCCGGAGCACGCCCCGACCGCTGATCTTCTTGAGGGCGGCGGCCAGCCGCTCGCCCAGCGCCTCGAACATCTAGGTCCCGCCCTCGAGCCGGGCGATCCGCCGCCGCAGGCCCTGCACGTCTTTCTCGAGCGCACCGATGGCGCGCCGGCGCCGCGCGGTCTCAGCGAGCAGCCCCAGGCGCTTCTCGTAGTCCAGCAGCGAGCGGGTCGAGCGGCGGAGGAGGTCATGAACCGCGGCCCTCGACGTGCCCTGGTGCGCCGCGATCTCCCCGAGCGACCAGTCGCTGCGCAGATACAGGTCGACGACCTGGCGCTGGTGGTCGGTCAAGAGGACGCCGTATCGCTCATAGAGCGCGAGCGTGCGACCACGCGCCGCGAGGGTGTCAAGGGCCATGCCTTGACAGTTTATCAGGGCATACAATCGGCCTGTGATCGGGCCTCTCCTCGTCGAGGCGTTTCGCTACAACAAATGGGCCAACCTCCATTTACTTTCCGTGTGCTCCGGCCTGCCGGCTGAGCAGCTCGAGCTGACCTCCGCGGGCACGTACGGCTCGATCGCGAAGACTTTCCACCATCTTCTCGGAGCTGAGCAGCGGTACATCCGGCGCCTGACGGGGACGGAGCCACGCGTCAGCGAGAAGGACGAGTTTCCGGGTCTGGCCGTGTTGACCACGGAGGCTGAGGCCAGCGGGGACAGGCTCATCGAGCTTGCCTCGACGGTCAAGGCCGACGACGAGATCGATGAGGCGCGGCGCTCGCCGTACGCCAGGCTGCCCGCGGGGATCGTCCTCGTACAGGCGATGCATCACGGCAACGATCACCGCACGCACATCTGCACAGTCCTCGGTAGCCAGGGGATCGACTACGGAGACATGGACGTCTGGGCATACGGCCTCGCGATCGGCGCAAGCGACCGATGCTGACCGCCTTCATCCTGGTCAAATCGACGCGTGAAGGCCTGACCCGCCTCGGCCCGGAGCTGGCCGACGTCGATGGCGTGGCCGAGGTCTACACGGTGACCGGGGAGTGGGACTTCGTCGCCATCGTCAGGGTGCGC
>VBHA01000008.1 GCA_005889495.1 Chloroflexota bacterium | reverse complement strand
TGTCCGCCGCCAGCGCCGCGCCCTGCTCGTCTGTCTCGGGGAGGACGATCCCGAAGTGCGGCGGCCCGTCGACGTCCAGGAAGCCGACGGTGTCCGTGTCTCGGATCGCCTGTCCCAGCCGCTCCGCCATCTCGCGCAGGAGCGCCTCGACCTGCACCGCCTCCAGCTCTTTGTGGATGTGCTCGGCGTGGTCGAGCTCGACCACCAGCACGGACAGCGGCCGGTGGTAGCGCACCGCCCGGTTGGCCTCCTGGCCGACCAGGGCGTTGACGAACTTGGAGTTCCAGATCCCGGTGGTCGAGTCCACGACCCCGAAAAGGGGGCTCGAGGTGCGGTCGATCTGGCTGTGGCCGCAGCTCGGGCAGTACTGCGAGGTCTCGGGCACCTCCGAGCTGCAGTACCAGCAGGTCGTCATGGCCGGCCAATTCTAGGCTCCGGGGCCCTGGCCCCGTCCCGGGTTCAGAATTTGCTCGATGGCAGATCAGGGCGAGCTCTTCCCGATGCCGGCGGGGTCAGAGCCTCCCGCGCCGCTCGCCACCCGGCTGAGGCCGAAGACGTTCGACCAGCTCGTGGGGCAGGGCGAGGTCGTGGACGTCCTTCGCCGGCTGACCCGGAGCGGCAACCTGCCGAGCATCATCCTCTGGGGTCCGCCGGGGAGCGGCAAGACGACGCTCGCCGGCCTGCTGTCGACCGAGACCAACGCCCGGATGGTGGCGATGTCGGCCGTGACCGCCGGGGTTGCGGACCTGCGCAAGGTCGTGGCGGAGGCAAGGGTCCACCGCCGGGCAGGCCTGCGGACCGTGCTGTTCATCGACGAGATCCACCGCTTCAACAAGGCGCAGCAGGACGCGATCCTGCCGCACGTCGAGGACGGTACGGTGACGCTGATCGGCGCCACGACCGAGAACCCGTCGTTCGAGGTCATATCCCCGCTGCTTTCGCGCAGCCGCGTGTTCCGCCTCGAGCAGCTGAACCGCGACGAGCTCAGGCATGTGGTGGAGCGCGGCCGGGAAGAGCTGCGGGCGACCATCGAGGAGGGCGCGATGGACGCCCTGCTGGAGGTGGCTCGCGGCGACGCGCGCATCGCCCTGAACGGACTGGAGGCGGCCGCGGCCCTTGCGGGCGAGGGCCCGGTCACGCTCGAGCATGTCGAGCGCGCGATGCAGCAGCGACACCTTCTCTACGACCGCGCGGGCGACCAGCACTACGACATCGTCTCGGCGCTGATCAAGAGCGTGCGCGGCAGCGACCCGGACGCGGCCGTCTACTGGATGGCGCGCATGCTCGAGGCGGGCGAGGACGTGATGTTCGTCGCGCGCCGCCTCGTCATCCTGGCCGCGGAAGACATCGGCTTGGCAGATCCCCAGGCGCTCCCGGTCGCAGTCGCCGCCCAGCAGGCCGCCCACTTCGTCGGCATGCCCGAGGCCGTGCTGCCGCTGACCGAGGCGGCGCTCTATCTCGCGCTGGCGCCCAAGTCGAACTCGGCGCTCACCTCCTATGGGGCGGCGCGCGAGCTGATCCAGGAGACGGGCAACGAGCCGGTGCCGCTGCACCTGCGCAACGCGCCGACCGGCTTGATGAAGTCGATGGGCTACGGCCGCGGCTACCAGTACGCGCACGATTTCGAGGGCGGCGTCGCGAACCAGGCGCACATGCCCGAGAAACTGAAGGGGCGCAAGGTGTACACGCCCAACCCGCGCGACCGCAAGCAAGGAAAATAGCCCGGACATGGAGCAGCCCCACCTCCGGACAGTCCGGACTAACCGAGTGTCACGCATGGGAGAGGGCCGGATAGTCCGGACTATCCGAGCAGGTGGCGCCCGTGGCTGACGCCCTCCTCATTCTCAAACCCGACTCCGCCTACCGCCTCGCCGCTCGCGCGGGCATCTGGGGCTGGCTTTCGTCGGAGCGTGACTGGAAGGTCGAGTCGCTAGATTGGTTCCAGCCGCCCGCGTCGCTCATCGAGAGCCATTACGACTTCCTGCAGGGGCGGCCTTTCTTTCCCTGGCTCGTCGATTTCATGACCGCCCTTCCGGTCATCGTCGGCCGCGTCACCGCCTCGCCCCAGGCCCTCGGCCTGATGCGCTACGACCTCGGCGAGACGCAGATCGCGAAGTCCCGCCCGGGGTCGCTGCGCGAGCGTTACGGCATCTACGGAGGTCTGAACTGCCTTCACCTGTCCGACGCCGCCGAGACCGGGGAGGCTGAGGTCAAGCGATGGTCGGCGCATGTGCAGCTCGACCAGGTCGAAGTCCGGCTGGAGGGGTCGAGCCACAAGCCCGACCACACCTTCCACCTCCGCTCGCTCGCGACCCAGGTGGCGAACGGCGTCCACGTGGGTACGGCCTCGGAGATGATCCGCCAGCTCATCGCGCAGGAGACCGAGCTGGACGGCGAGGAGCTCGACGCCCTCTGCCGGATTACGTTGGGGGCGCTGTCTTAGCCTGGGGAGGCTGACGTCCGTGAACCGTCACGGGCTTCGTGAACAGCTCCGAGTTGGGGACCACGATCATGTCTCCTTCGTCGCCCTTGATCAACGTCACCCGGAGCCGAACGTCGGTAACCATGCCCGTCTTGCTGTCGAAAGTGATGCGGTCGCCGACTCTAATGTGGCGCTCGAGCAGCACGTAGTAGCCCGATACGTAGTCCTGGAGCAGCTGCTGCACCCCCAGGGCCGCGACCACTGACGCGAGGAGGAGGCCGAACAGCGTGACATTCGCGTTCTGCGCGGCCCAACCCAACGCAAGAAAGATGCCGATGACGATCACCAGCGCGGTGACGGCCCGCCGTGTGACCACCACCAGCTCGGTGCGGACGTGCTGCTGGCGAACTTTCTCGCCCACGAACCTCGCGACCACGCGCGCCACGACGTAGGTGACTATCAGGACGACGACGAAGACCGCGACGCCGAGGACTTCGTTGGAAACCGGAAGCTCCAGGCCGCCGATCGAGGCGGCGAAGATCATTCCTCGGTCTCGGCTGCTTCGCCCTCGGCTGCCGCTTCGCCCTCGGCGGCCTCGCCCTCGGCCGGCACGGCGGCCTCGGCGGCGGGGATCTCCTCTTCGACCTTCATCTCGCGCTTGGGCACGATCTTCACGACCAGCTCGTCGGGGTCGTCGAGGACGGTCACGCCCTGGCGCACCTTGACGTCGGAGACCCGCAGCTCGGCGCCAATCTCATCCAGCGGCGTGATGTCGACTTCGAAGTCCTCCGGGATCTCGGTTGGGAGGCACTCGACTCGGATCGAGTGCATCGGCTGGAGGACGTCGCCGTCGCCCTGCTTCACCGGCCCGGACTCGCCGACGATGTGGACCGGGACCTCGACCTGGATCTTCTCCTGCAGGTTGACCTGGTAGAAGTCGACGTGGATCGGTCCCTGGCGGCGGGGATGGGTCTGGATCTCGCGGACCAGCACCTTCTCCGTCCTGTCTCCGTCGAGCACCAGGTCGACCAGGTGCGTGCGCCCGGACTTGACGAAGACCTTCTGAAACTCGAGCCGCTCGAGCGTGAGCGGCGTCGGCTCGACGCTGTGCCCGTAGAGGATCGCGGGCAGCTTGCCCTCGCGGATCAGGCGGCGCGAGCGCTTTCCCATCGGTTGGCGTGGAGAGGCTTTGAGCTGCATGGATGCTTCTCTGGTGGAGAAGCCCCAAAATGATACGCGAACATGCAAAACCCACCTCCGCCACCACCGCCGCCGAGTCAGCCGCCGATGGTTCCTCCAGGCCAGCCGCCCGCGATGCCGCCAGGTTATGGCGGCGCACTTTCGACGCCGGGCAACCTCGCCAGTCCCGGGCTCCGCATCGTGGGCGGACTGATCGACGTCGTGATCCTGATCGTCATCAACGGCATCGTCAGCGTCATCCTGCAGAAGGCACAGGGCGTGGCCGGCATCGTCAACCTGGCTGTCGACCTCGCCTATTTCGGCTACTTCTGGAGCACGCGGGGCCAATCGATCGGGATGATGGTCTTCGGCTTCAAGGTGCGCGACAAGGCCACGGGGCAGTACCCGGACGTCGGCCACGCCATCCTCCGTGGGTTCATCTGGACGCTCGAAGTCGGGTTCACGGTCTGCATCTTCGGGGCGATCGGCTGGCTGTGGCAGCTGTGGGACCCGGAGAAGCAAGCGATCCACGACAAAATCGCGGGAACAATCGTAACGACGAACTGAGCTCCTCCCCATTTATGGGGAGGTGGCGCGAAGCGCCGGAGGGGCTGGCCGGAACGTGTCCTGAAAGGACCTTGTCCTCCCTTGTCCTCCCCATTCATGGGGAGGTGGCGTTGTCCTCCCCATTCATGGGGAGGTGGCGTTGTCCTCCCCATTTATGGGGAGGTGGCCCGTAGGGCCGGAGGGGCAGCGCCGGAGGGGCTAGGCCCGCAGCTCCCTAAGGCGTGGGCGTCGCGATCGCGTTGTTGATGGCGTTCAGGAAGGCGCCGCTCCCAAGGCCGACGGCCAGCACCAGGATGAACAGGATCGCTGCGACCCCGACCGCGATGCCGCCGCAGATGATCCCGGCCATCGCCCTCGAGCTTCCTCCCAGGGTGCCGCCAGAGGCGTTGATCCGGTTTCGGGCCGAGACGCCGAAGACGATGCCGAGGATGCCGAGCACCACAGAGGGCAGGGCGCCAACGCCGCAGCAGCAGCTGAGCGGCAGAAGCACGAGGCCGACGATCCCCAGCACCATGGCCGGCAGCGCTCCCTGCGCCTCGGGCAGGGCGTAAGGCGCGCCCATGCCGTAGGGCTGCGGAGCACCAGGCGGCGGCGGGACCATCGAACCGCCTGGCGGAGGGGGCGGCGGTGGCGGCGGTGGGCTCTCAGGCGGAGGCGGCGGAGGGTTGTCCGCCGGGGGTGGTGGTGGTCCGCCCGGAGGCTCAGTCGACATCGCCGCGAGATGTTAAGGCTTTCTGGTCTGCTCCGGAAAACGTTTTCGGAGCCAGTCGACGATCTCCTGGAGCGGGGTGCCCGGGGTGAAGATCTCCGCCACCCCTCGTTTCTTGAGCGCCGCGATGTCGTCGTCGGGGATGATTCCGCCACCGAAGACGACGATGTCGGTCGCATCCCGCCGCTTCAGCTCGTCGACCACCGCCGGGAAGAGCGTCATGTGCGCGCCCGAGTGGATCGAGAGGCCGATCACCTGCGCGTCCTCCTGGAGCGCCGCGTCCACGACCATCTCGGGCGTCTGGCGAAGCCCGGTGTAGATGACCTCGTAGCCGGCGTCCCGCAGTGCCCGCGCGACGACCTTGACCCCGCGGTCGTGGCCGTCGAGGCCGACCTTGGCGACCACGATCCGCACCGGCTTGGCCGCCACTTTCGCCATCACTAGACGACCGCCGTCTCGGTGTACGTGCCGAAGACCTCGATCATGGCCTGCATGATCTCCCCCTCGGTCGCGTAAGCCCGGACCGCGTCGAGGATGTACGGCATCAGGTTGTCGGTCCCGGCGGCGGCCTTCCGGAGGCGGTTCAACGCGTTCGTACACCGCGCCCCGTCGCGCTTGCGCCGCACCTCGCTCACCCGCCCCGCCTGCTCGCTCTCCAGCCGCGGGTCGATGCGCAGGATCTCGATCGGCTCCTCATCGTCGACCGTGAAGTCGTTGACACCGACGACGATCCGCCGCTTCTGCTCCAGCTCCTTCTGGTAGCGAAAGGCCGCGTCGGCGATCTCCTTCTGGAAGAAGCCTGCCTCGATGGCGGGGATCACGCCTCCTATCTCCTCGATCCGCTTGAAGTACGCCTCCGCCTGCCTTTCCATCTCGTCGGTCAGCGACTCGACGAAGTAGCTCCCGCCGAGAGGGTCGATGGTGTTGGCGACCCCGGTCTCATAGGCGAGCAGCTGCTGGGTGCGCAGCGCGATGCGCGCCGCCCTGTCGGTCGGCAGCGCCAGCACCTCGTCCATGGCGTTGGTGTGGAGCGACTGGGTGCCGCCGAGCACGGCGGCCAGCGCTTCGACCGCCGTCCGCGCGATGTTGAGCTCGGGTTGCTGCGCGGTCAGCGAGACGCCGGCGGTCTGCGTATGGAAGCGCAGCTTCCACGACCGCTCCAGCTGCGCCCCGTAGCGCTCGCGCATCCAGCGCGCCCAGATGCGCCGGGCGGCGCGAAACTTCGCGATCTCCTCGAAGAAGTCGATGTGGGCGTCGAAGAAAAAGGAAAGGCGCGACGCGAAATCGTCGATGTGCATGCCGCGCTCGAGGCACGCATCGACGTAGGCCATGCCGTCGGCGAGCGTGAACGCCAGCTCCTGCGCCGCCGTCGACCCCGCCTCGCGGATGTGGTAGCCGGAGATCGAGATGGTGTTCCACTTCGGCACCTCGCGCGCGCAGTACTCGATCGAGTCGACGACCAGGCGCATCGACGGCGACGGCGGAAAGATGAACTCCTTCTGGGCGATGAACTCCTTGAGGATGTCGTTCTGCAGAGTGCCGCCGAGCTGCGAGGGCGGCACGCCTTGCTTCTCCGCGACCGCGATGTACATGCACAGCAGGATCGCCGCCGGGGAGTTGATGGTCATCGAGGTCGTGATCTCGCCGAGGGGGATGCCGTCGAACAGCGTCTCCATGTCGGCCAGCGAGTCGATGGCCACGCCGCAGTGGCCCACCTCGCCCCGGCTGGTCGGCGCGTCGGAGTCCTGGCCCATCAGCGTCGGCATGTCGAATGCCACCGACAGGCCTGTCTGCCCGTTGGCCAGCAGGTACTTGTAGCGGCGGTTGGTCTCCGCGGCCGTGGCGAAGCCGGAGAACTGTCGCATCGTCCACAGCCGCCCGCGGTAGCCGCTGGGGTGGATGCCGCGCGTGTACGGGTACCGGCCGGGCAACTCCTCCTCGCGCCGCGGCACGTCCGCGGTCGTGTACAGCGGCTGCAGAGGAATGCCGGAGATGGTCGAGGTTTCGAGGCCGTCGTCGCGCGAGGGGCTCGCCTCGAACTCCTCCTGCCACACCTGCTTCGGGTCGCGAGCTCTTACCTTCAACTCAGATCAATTATCGGTGCGGTCGAGGATTTCCTCGGCTGTACGGTAGGGCGTGCCGTCCCGGAGCAGGCGCTCGGCCAGCCCCGCATCCTCCTCGTCGCCGCGGGTGGCGATGGTCGGGACGATGGGCGGCCGCCACGGCGTCTTGGGCGCCATGTTCATCATGGTCCGCAGCTCGGCCACGACGCGGGCGTGGCCGTCGATGTCCGACTTGTTGACGGCGAAGACGTCGGCGATCTCCAGGATGCCCGCCTTGATCATCTGCACGCTGTCGCCGAGGTTGGGGGTCAACACCACAACGGTGGTGTCGGCAACCGCCGCGACCTCCAGCTCGGACTGGCCGACGCCGACCGTCTCCAGGATCACCTGGTCGAAGCCGAACGCACCGAGGAGCCGGATCGCCTCGCGCGTGGCCAACGACAGGCCGCCGAGGTGGCCGCGCGCCCCCATGCTGCGGATGAAGACCTTCCCGTCCAGCGCATGCCGCTGCATGCGGATGCGGTCGCCGAGGATCGCGCCTCCGGTGAACGGCGAGTTGGGGTCGGTGGCAAGCACCGCCACCGAGGATCCCTGGTTGCGCAGGAACGCGATCACGGCGTCGACCAGGGTCGACTTACCGGTGCCAGGAGCGCCTGTGAACCCGGCGACACCCGGGCTTTTCGCGCCCGTTCGGAGCGCCTCCTCGAGCTCCCGCACGCCGGGGTCGCGACGCTCGACGAGGGTGATCGCCCTGGCCAGGGCACGCACGTCGCCGGAGCGAAACCGAGCGATTAAGTCAGCGTCGGTCGTGGAGTTACTCGCCCAACCAGCGTAGGGCGAAGTCGTGGCCCAGGACCACGACCACGCCGTAGGTCTGCTGGCCTCGGGCAGGCGCGGGGCTGCTGGGCGTGGCGACGACGACCGTGCCGCCGAAGAATCCCTGCAGCCACTTCGTGGTCAGCGGGAACTTGCCGCCGGAGTAATCGAGGATCACGGTCTGGGCCTGGGCGCGGTGCGCCACCGGGTCGGCGAGCTGCAATCCGGTCGGGTCCAGCATCGTCGTCACGCGGGTATCGAGCCCGGCGAAGTTGGTCGCGCCGTTGACGAACTGCACCGGCGCCTTCTCGCCCAGCGTCTTCGTGTCGATGAAGATCGAGGCGACATACCTGTGGATCATCGAGAACGTCTGGTCGTCGGCGCATAGCTGGGACACGGCCGGGCCCATTCCGCAGTTATAGGAGTCGAGAAAGTTGCCGTCGGCCGCGCCGGAGGGCGCGGTCAACGCGATCCGGATGATCGAGCTGTCGGGCAGGTTCTTGCCCCAGTCGTAGATCGCCTTCATGTCGGTGAGGCTCATGTCGGTGTTGATGTTCTTCTGCAGCGCGCTCAGGAGCTGAGGCGCTTTCGCGAAGCCGTTCACCGTGGTCGCCTTCTGCTTGATCGCCTGCATGATGTCCTGCTGCCGCTTGGCCCGGCCGAAGTCGGAAGACTGCTGAGGCTGGATGGCGTGCCGCGAGCGAGCAACCTCGAGAGCCTGCTCGCCGTTCAGGTGCTGGCAGCCGGCCTTGAAATGGATCGGGTGGTAGCCGTTGGCGTAGTCGGGATAGAGGGGGTCGTCGAGGTTCGTGCTGAGGCACACGTCGACACCGCCGAGCGCGTTGACCATGTCGCGAAACGCCTTGAAGTCGATCGCGATGAACCGGTCGAACGTCAGCCCGGTGATCTTGCCGACCTCGTGCTCGGCCGCCATTCCGCCGCCGTTCTGGCCGCTGTACTGCTTGGCGACGCAGCAGATGATGTTCGTGTACGGGACCTCGTACGCGGCGTTGATCTTGTTCGTCCAGATCCTGTTCGAGTCGCTCTGGAGGTTCATGTGGACCACGAGGTCGCGCGGGATCGAGAGCATCATCACGCGGTTGGTGACGGGGTCGATGCTGATGGCCATGATCGAGTCGGTCAGATAAGGCGCGTCGTTCTCATAGCCGCCGCGACCCAGCAGGAGCACGTTGACCCGCTGGCCGTGCTTGAGCTTGTACGCGATCGTGCCGGGCGACGGATCGACCGCCTGGACCACCTCGCCGATCGGGTTGATGTGGTGCCCGGTGGTGGCGGTGATGAAGTCGTCGAATCGCTTGTAGGTCAGCGTCGCCCCGATGACCAGGACGATGAGCAGCGCGGCGATGATCGCCGCGGGCACCGACCTGGTCAGGCGATAGGAGACGCGATAGCGGGACCGCCTGGCCTTCCTGGGCCTGGCCCGAGACATGAGCACCGGGATTTTAACAACGCTGAACCACGGACTGCGGTTACGGGCGCCGGCCGCTGGTGGGCTAAGGGGTGGCCGTGGCGGCCGAGTTGCTGATCGAGCTCGCGTAGATCCAGAAGAAGAAAGCCCCGACCCCGGTCACGAACCCGACGATGCCGAGGATCAGGCCGACGATCGCGAGCGTCCCGCCTCCCAGCGCGCCTCCGCTGGTCGCGATCCGCTGCCGGGCGATGAAACCCATGATCGCGGCGGTGGGCCCGAGGATGATGCCGAGGCACGCGACCGAGCAGACGATCGATACGATCCCGATGATGAGCGAGGCGACCGCGAGCCCATCCGTGCGCTGGCCCGCGTAACCCGTGTAGCCCGCGCCGTATCCGCCGCCGGGGGGAGGCGGCATGTAGCCGCCGCTGTAACCACCTCCCGGCGGGGGTGGAGGCCCGTAGCCTCCGCCGGAAGGCGGCGGCGGTGGCGGCGCCGGGTTGTAGCCACCGCCGTACGGGGGTGGCGGGGGCGGTGGCGGCTCGTTACCGCTCGGCGGCGGCGGAGGAACGTCCGACATTCAAAGCCTCCTCGTAACTCCGGATGATCCAGGCCTCCATCGCCAGCGAGTAGGGGAACGTAAAGATCAGGCCGACATAAAACGCGTAGATCCCCAAACCGCCGATGAAACCGGCGGCGATCAGCATAAGTCCCGCGAGCAGCGCATTGATCGGCGACTGCCGGATTCGACGGAGGATCACGCCGATGGCGAGCCCTCCCCCGATTCCACCATCCATCGTGGCGAGCACGATCGCCGGCCTGAGGAAGAACACGACGAGGGACCCGATGAGCGTGATCGCGAACGCCATCAACAAGAGGGCCAGTCCCAGCAGCACGAGAAAGCCGTTGCCCCGAGCGTTGCCCTGGCTGCTGAGCAGGAGCAGGGCCGGTGCGAAGAACACCGCCGCGGCCACGAGCAGGCCCAGGTAGTAGACGAGGAACACGACGAAAAGCTGAAAGCCGCGCCCCAGGTAGCCGAAGCTCGCGGGCGGCAGGCGCTCCTCGCCCGCCCGAAGGCGGTCGATCGACGCCATCATCCAGCCCGCGGCGTTGATCCCGCCGATGATCGGGATCAAACCGATGAGGCCGATGATCGCCACCTTCTCCAACCACTGAGGGTCTCGGAAGGGCCAGACGAACGCATCGCCCACCCGGTCCATTCGCGTCTAGGGGGGTGGAGGTCCGAACACGGCGACGAGGATGATCGTCAGCCAGACCAGGGAGACGACCGCGCCGATCGCGGTGGCGACCACGCCCATCACCCAGCCGGCGACCGCGGTGCTGCGTCCGCCCAGCTCGCCCCTGGACTCGGTGATCCGCCGGGCCGAGGACTTGCCCAGGAAGTACGCGATCGGTCCCAGGACCAGGCCAGGCAACCCGAGGAACGCGAGCAGCAGGCCGAAGATCCCCGCCAGCAGGGAGCCGAGCGCCCGGCCGTCGGTGCGTCCGGGCCGCGGCATGGGCACGGCGTACGCCGGCTGGCCGTAGTAGCGCGGGATGGCCTGCGGGGGGACCGGCGGAGGCGGTGGAGGTGGTGGCGGCGGAGGTGGCGGGGGCGGAGCCGGCCTCTTCGGTTCTGGCTCCGCGCTCAACGCAGCAGCGCCCGCGCGATCACAACGCGCTGGATCTGGTTGGTGCCCTCGTAGATCTGGGTGATCTTGGCGTCGCGCATCATCCTTTCCACAGGGTAGTCGCTGATGTAGCCGTAGCCGCCGAGCAGCTGGACGCAGTCGGTGGTCACGCGCATCGCCATGTCGGAGGCGAAGAGCTTCGCCATGGCCGCCGTCTTGGTCAGGTCCGGCGCCTTGCCATCGACCTTGGTCGCCGCCAGGTAGACGAGGTGGCGCGAGGCCTCGATCTGCGTGGCGATGTCGGCGAGCATGAACTGGATGCCCTGGAAGCTGGCGATCGGCTGGCCGAACTGCTGCCGCTCCTTGACATAGCTCAGCGCGTAGTCGAACGCGCCCTCGGCGATTCCCAACGCCTGTGCGCCGATGCCGGGACGGGAGCGGTCGAGGACGGCAAGGGCGAGCTTGAACCCGGCGCCCTCCTCGCCGAGCCTGTTGGCGGCGGGCACCTTCACGTCTTCGAGCACGATCTGCGCGGTGGGTGAGCCGCGGATGCCGAGCTTGTGCTCGATCTTCGACACCTTCCAGGGGCTCGTCTCCCGCTCGAGCACGAACGCCGAGATCCCGCGATGGTCGTTGCTCGGGTCAGTCTGGGCGAAGACGACCAGCGTTCCCGCCACGCTTCCGTGCGTGATGAACTGCTTTGTGCCCGTGAGCACGTACTCGTTCCCGTACCGCTTCGCCCGCGTCTCCATTGCCCCCGCGTCGGAGCCGCTCCCCGGCTCGGAGAGCGCATAGGCGGCGACCCTCTCGCCGGACGCCAGCGGAGGGCACAGCCGCTTTTTCTGCTCGTCGGTCCCCGCGACCAGGATCGGATAGGAACCGAGCGCCTGGACGGCCAGGATGAGCGATGAGCTCGCGCACGCCTTGGCGATCTCCTCGATGCCCATGCAGATGGTGACGCTCGACCCCGAGATGCCGCCGTACTCCTCAGGGAACGGAATCCCGAGGATGCCGTTCTCGGCAAACAGCCTCTCGATGTCCTTGGGGTACTCGGACTTCTCGTCGATCTCGGCCGCGCGAGGGGCGACACGGTCCTGCACGAGCTCGCGGATCGTGTCCCGGATCGCGACCTGCTCGGCCGTGAACTCGAAATCCATCCCGAGGTCGATTATCCGGCCTTCAGCAGCTCACGCGCGATCACGACGCGCTGCACCTGGTTCGAGCCCTCGTAGATCTGCAGCGCTTTGGCGTCGCGCACGTGGCGCTCGAAAGAAGAGCCCGAGATCGCGCCGTCTTCGCCGGCGATCTGGAGCGCGTCGATCGCGATCTGCATCGCGGTGTCGGTGCAGTGGAGCTTCGACATCGACGCCTCGCGCGTGAAGGGCTTACCCCGGCCGCACAACCACGCCGCGTGGTAGGCGAGAAGGCGCGCCGACTCGAGCCTGGCCGCCGCCTCGGCCAGCGTGAAGTCGTCGCCCTGGCCGTGACCTCTCTCCCGCATCATCGCGCTCACCTCCTCGACCGCCGCCCGGGCGATGCCGAGCGCCTGGCCCGAGATGCCGATCCGCCCCGAGTCGAGCGCGCGCATCGCGACCGTGAATCCCTCGCCCTCGGCGCCGAGCCGGTTGGCCGCCGGCACGCGCACATCCTCGAGCACGAGCTCGCCCGTCGGCGACCCGTGGAGCCCCATCTTGTGGAAGACCTGGCCGGCACGCACGCCTCGCGTCTCCGCCGGGATGATGAAGGCGCTGATGCCGGCTGCCCTCTCGTCGGAGCCGCTGCGCGCGAAGACGACGTAGAGGCCCGCGCGGCCGATGTTGGTGATGAACACCTTGGTCCCGTTCAGCACGTAGCCGCCGCCATCGCGCCGCGCGGTGGTCTTCAGCGAGGCGGCGTCCGAGCCCGAGGACGGCTCGGAGAGCGCGAACGCGCCGAGCAGCTCGCCCGTGGCGAGGCGAGGGAGCCACGTGCGCTTCTGCTGTTCGTCGCCGAACAGCAGGATGGGCTCGGTCCCGACGCTGTTGTGCACGTCGACGATCACCGCCGTCGAGGCGCACGCCGTCGCCAGCTCTTCGATGCACAGCGCAAAGGCCAGGGCGTCGAGGCCCGCGCCGCCGTACTCCTGGGGGATCAGGACGCCCATGAGCCCGGACTGGGTCGCCGCCTGGACCGCCTCGTGCGGGAACCGGTGCTCTCGATCGACCTCCGCGGCCCACGGCTGGACGGCCGACTGGGCGATCTCACGAACTGCGGCGCGAAAGCCGGCGTGCTCCGGCGCAAGTTCGAGATCCAACTCAGGCGTTACTTAGAATAGTGGGCTTGACAATGGACGCAGGGCCGAGATACCTCGAAGGCACGACCATAGGGAGCGGCCGCGACATCATCGGTGTGCGCCGAGATCGAATCGCGGACATCATCAGCACGGGCCGCGAGATCATCTCCCGCGCCAAGTCGGAGAAGATCCTCCCCGAGACGATCACGGGAGCGACGGCCGCCCTCCTGGTCACGATCGCCGGCTACGGCGAGCCGCTCTCCGAAGGCCAGTGGCGCGAGCTCGCCGGGGTCGTCGGCGGGATCATGCGCGACAGCACCTATGCGGACCTCGCCCGCCTGCGCACCTTGATCACCCAGGAGCAATTCTTCAATGTGGCTCGCAACCAGGGCTATTCCCGCTTCATCCGCCGCCTGGACGACGGCCGGTGGGTCTGCGAGCTGACCCCCAAGCTTGAGGATCTTCCGGACGAGTAAGCCAGGCGGAGGCGTCCGGGCCCTGGCCGGGGCCGTGAGGACGCGGGCCTTTCGGATCTTTTTCGCCGTCGTCTTCGCCGTCGCGGTCCTCAGCCCGGCCGCCGTCGTGACGGCGGTCGTGTGGACCGCTCCGCCAATCAGCACCGGCGCCGCCGCGACCCAGGACGAGCAGCCCGCGCGGCTCCTGCCCGCGCCGGATATCCAGCCGACGAGCCTTCCCGACCCCGCGCTCAACGTCTACGCCAACACGCTCTCGGGCACCGTGCCCTGCCCTCTGTGCGAGCTGAAGCAGCGGGTGTACGTGCCGAACAGCGGCGCGGGAACCGTCGACGTCATCGACCCGACGACCTACAAGGTGATCGACCACTTCGGCGTCGGCGCCATCCCTCACCACATCGCGCCGGCCTGGGACATGAGCGCGCTGTACGTGGACAACGAGGGGTCGAGCAGCCTGACCGTGCTCGACATCCACACGGGGCGGCCCAGCGGGGCTATCAACATCCCGTTTCCCTACAACCTCTACTTCACGCCTGACGGGACCAAGGCGATCGACGTCGTGGAGCGCCTGCAGCGCATCGAGTTTCGGGACTGGCGTCACGGGTGGAAGCTGCTGAAGTCCGTGGGCATCCCATGGCCCGGCGCCGACCACATGGACTTCAGCGCCGACGGCAGCTACCTGATGATCTCGACCGAGTACTCGGGTGTCGTGGCCAAGGTCGACGTCAACAAGATGGAGCTCGCGGGCTACGTGAACGTCGGCGGGCTGCCCATCGACGTGAAGCTCTCCCCCGACGGTTCTGTGTTCTACGTCACCAACCAGGGACGCATGGGCGTGTCGGTCGTCGACCCGGTGGCGATGAAGGAGATCCAGTTCATCCCCACGGGCCGCGGAGCGCACGGCCTGCAGGTCTCGCGCGACACCAGGTCGCTGTACGTCTCGAACCGGCTGGAGGGATCGATCTCGGTCATCGACTTCGCGACGCGCAAGGTCACGGCGAAGTGGGTCATGCCGGGAGGCGGAAGCCCGGACATGCTGCAGCTCAACCCGGACGGGTCACGCCTGTGGGCGTCGGGCCGCTACAACAGGACGGTCTACGTGTTCGACACGACGACCGGAACGCTGATCGCGCGGATCCCGGTCGGGGCCGAAGACCACGGACTGACCTATTTCCCGAACGTCGGGCTCCACAGCCTGGGACACAACGGGGTGTACCGCTAGGCTGCCGCTTCTCGCCGTGGCAGCTCTTTAGCGCAATAGACACTTTTTGCGCAAAGCGGGCCTATCACCGGGTTGCCATACGCGCGTTTTGCGCAAAACGGACCGATCAGGCGCCGAGCAACCTCGCGATGAGCATCCTCTGCACCTCCGAGGTCCCCTCCCCGATCTCGTTCACCTTCACGTCCCGCCAGTACCGCGCCACGGGGTAGTCCTCCATGAACCCGTACCCCCCGTGGATCTGCACGGCGTTGTCCGCCGCCCGCTTCGATGCCTCCGACGCGTAGAGCTTCGACATCGCCGCCAGCCGCCGGACCTCGTCCGACGTCTCCGACCCCTCGTGCCCGTACGCCGCCGCGGCCCGATACACGATCGTCCGCGCGACCTCCGCCTCCATCGCCATGTCGGCCAGCTTGAACTGGATCGCCTGGTGCTTTGAGATCGCCTCGCCAAACGTCCGGCGTTCTTTCGCGTAGGCCAGGGAGGCGTCGAGGCAAGCCTGGGCGACCCCGACCGACAGTGCGGCGATCGCGATCCGCCCCCCCGTCAGCGTGGAGCTTTCGGTACGACTCGAGCACGTGGTAGCCCGGCGTACCCGTGGGCACCATGATCGAGCTGATCTCCGGGGCGCCCCCGTCCCGCCCAGTGACGGCCGTGATCGTCACGCCCGCGGAGATGTCGGTCCCGCAGTTGGTGATGAACTGCTTGGCGCCGTTGATGACCCACCTGCCGTCACGCGCCTCCGCGCGCGTCTTGGTCGCCCCCGCGTCCGACCCTGCCTCCGGCTCGGTCAGGCCGAACGCCCATAGCTTGCGGCCCGCCAGCAGCTCCGGCAGCCACCGCTCCTTCTGCGCCGTCGTGCCGAACTCGTAGATCGGCGACGAGCCGAGGCACACCGCCGCCTCGAGCGTGATGCCGACGCCCGCGTCGGCTCGCGAGATCTCCTCGATGGCGATGCACAGGGACAGAAAGTCGCCACCCGCACCGCCCGCGTCTTCCGCGAACGGTAGCCCGAACAGGCCGAGCTCTCCCATCTGCCGCACCACGTCGTAGCCGAACCTGTGCTCGCGGTCGAGCTGCTCCGCGACCGGGACGATGACCTCCCGCGCGAAGTCGCGACAGGTTTCACGGATCGCCTGCTGCTCGGGAGTCAGTTCAAAATCCATCGCACCAATCCTTACAGATGAGAGATACCTACTCGGACGCGATCACCATCTCCAGGGGACTTCAGGACCTCGACGGGCCCAACGTCAACCCGATGTGCCACACGCGCGTGTACACGCACGGACGGCGCGTGGAGAACGCGCTGGTCCTCCTCCACGGCTTCACCAACTGCCCGCAGCAGTTCGACGCGCTCGGTCGGCGGTTCTTCGAGCGAGGCTGGAACGTCGTCATCCCACGCTACCCGCGACACGGCTACACCGACCGCCTCAACGACTCGATCTCCGAGCTGCGCGCCGACCACCTGGTCGCGGTGGCCAACCGCGCGTCCGAGGTGGGCGCAGGTTTGGGAGAGCGCCTGACGGTGGCCGGGCTCTCGCTGGGCGGGATCCTCACCGGGCTGCTCGCGCAGACGCGCGACGACGTCGAGCGCGCGGTCCCGATCGCGCCGATGTTGGGGCTGCGACCGATTCCGGCTCCGCTTCTCACCGCCATGGGCGCGGCCGCGCGCACGCTCCCGAACTTCTACGTGTGGTGGAACGACACACTCAAGGAGAAGCTCGGTCCACCGTATGGATACCCTCGCTTCTCGACGCACGCGTACGCCGCCCTGTTCGAGTGCGGCCGAATGCTGACCGGCCTGGCGCGGCGTGAGGCGCCAAAGGCGCGCTCGATCGTCGTCGTAACCAACGCGAACGAGCCTCGACTCGACAACCGTTTCACCTACCGACTTGTCGAATCGTGGCGCGCCCATGGGGCGAACGTCGAGACGTTCGAGTTTGCGCGGTCCGACGGGCTGACGCATGACGTCATCGACCCCGGCAACGCCGGCCAGAAAACTAACTATGTGTATCCGATCATCGCGCGCTTGATCGAAGGCGCCTAGACACCTAGACCTCCCGCGACATCTCGTATTCGAGCTCGCCCGGCCGCACCTCCTGGCTCGCGCCCGTGCGCACGAATCCGAGCCGCAGGTAGAGGTGCTCCGCGCCGGCGTTGACCGCGGTGACCCACAGGAACATCCGGCTGTAGCCGTTGCCGCGGGCCCATTCGAGGACCGTCTTGACCAGGACCTCACCGACGCCCCGCCGCCGAAAGCGAGGCTCGACCCACATCGCGGTCATCGCGGCCGCGCCGGTGACTTCGCCGTCACCGCCGCTCACGGTCCCGGCGACCTCACCGTCGACCTCGACGACGAACCGGACCCGGTCGACGACCCGGCGCTGCCAAGTGGCGTCGTCGAACTCGACCTCACGCTCGTACGTCGAGCCGAACGCGTATGGCGCCTCTTTCAGCGCCGCAAGCCGCACGCGCCGGTAGAGCTGCCAATCCTCGGGACCGAGCTGCCGGGAGCTAGTTGCCGAGGACGAACCACTTGAGCGCCCAGTTGAGGAGCAGGGCGCTGCCGGCTGCGATCCCGACGAGCTTCCACTGCGTCCCGCTGAGCCTCGGCACCCACGTGCGGCCAGCCACCGCCCCAGCCGCCAGGCCCCCCGCACCGAGGACCGTGCCTGCGAAGAACAGGGGCCCGAGAGGAAAGAGCCTGACCGCGTCGGCGATGTCGCCACGCCACATATAGGCAAAAGAGCGCGTCCCGCCGCAGAAGGGACACGGATGGCCGGTCATGTAGTAGAAGGGGCACGGCGGCATGCCGAGGTGAGCCGCCTGCAGGATCCAGTAGACGCGGGTGTAGAAGAGCCACCCGAGGAGCACGAGCACGATGCCGGCATCGCGCAGCCGGTCGGTCGGAAGCGCGCGCTGCACCGCGATCGGCATCGAGATCAACTCAGCATGCCCACGATGTCGTCGGTCGTCTCGGCGACCTGGACACCCGCCTTGCGGAACGCCTCTTCCTTGCTCCTGGCCGTGCCACGGTTGCCCGAAATGATGGCGCCTGCGTGGCCCATCCGCTTGCCCTCTGGGGCTGTTCGCCCCGAGATGAACGCGACCGCCTTCAGCCTCGAGCCTTTCGCCAGCAGGTCGGCGGCGTGCTCCTCGTCGCTGCCGCCGATCTCGCCGATCAGCACCAGGTGCGTCGTGGCGGGGTCCTTTTCGAACAGCTCGACCACGTCCCGGAAGGTCAGGCCCAGGACCGGGTCGCCGCCGATGCCGACGATGGTCGACTGTCCCATGCCGGCCGCGGACAGCGCGGACGCCACCTCGTAGGTAAGGGTGCCGCTGCGCGACACCAGGCCGACAGCCCCGGGTCTCGTGATCCGCTGGGGGATGATCCCGATCTTGGCCTGGCCCGGCGTGATGAGGCCCGGACAGTTGGCGCCGACCAGGCGAGCCTGCGGATAGCCGCGGAGGAAGTCCTTGACCCGGATCATGTCCTGGATCGGGATGCCTTCGGTGATGCAGACGATCAGCGTGATGCCCGCGGCGGCCGCCTCCATGATCGCGTCGGCGGCAAACGGCGCGGGCACGAAGATGCCCGTCGCGTTGGCCCCCGTCGCCCTGACGGCGTCGGCGACGGTGTTGAACACCGGCACGCCGAGGTGCTTCGTGCCGCCCTTGCCGGGGCTCGTGCCCCCCACCACGTTGGTGCCCAACGACTGCATCTGCTCGGTGTGGAAGCCGCCCTCGCGGCCCGTGATGCCCTGGACGATGACGCGGGTGGACGAGTCGAGGAGGATGCTCACCGAGCCCCGTCCCGGCCCGTCGAGCCGGGCTTCCCCACGAGTGGGGAAGACAGCTCGACGATCTTCTTCGCCGCCTCCCACCCGCTGACGCCGGGCTCGATGCCGTTCTGCTTCAGGATCTCGCGACCCTCCTCTTCGCGGGTGCCGCTCATCCGCACGACCAGCGGGAGCTTCATGTTCAGGTTGTTCCGCGCCGTGACCACGCCTTTGGCCACCTCGTCCCCTCGTGTGATGCCGCCGAAGACGTTGATCAGGACGCCTTTCACCCTGGGGTTCATCAGGATCACGGCCAGGGCGTTCTCGACGACCTCGGCCTTGGCGCCTCCGCCGATGTCGCAGAAGTTCGCGGGCCTTCCCCCGGCCCGCTGGACCAGGTCGAGCGTGCCCATGCACAGCCCGGCGCCGTTGCCGATGATGCCGATGTCGCCATCGAGCGAGACGTATGTGAGGTTTCGCTTCTTCGCCTCGACCTCGTAGGGATCGCCCTCCAGCACCCCGCCGTACTTCTCCTCGAGGTCCCTGTGCCGCCACATCGCGTTGTCGTCGATCTCGAGCTTGGCGTCACCCGCGATGACGTCGCCGTTTTTCGTGACCGCAAGCGGATTGATCTCGGCGGTGAGGGCGTCGAGCTCCGGGATCGCGCGGTGCAGCTTCTTGATCAGGGCCACGAGCGGGCGCAGCAGTCCGGCGAGCTGCGCGTCATAGACGAGCTGCGCGAGCTCGAAGTCAAGAGGGCCGCGCCACGGGTTGGGGTAGAGCCGCGCTATCGACTGGGGCGACTCCTCCGCCACCTGCTCGATGTCCATCCCGCCCTTCGCCGACAGCATCAGGATGTTGGCCCGCGCGTCGCGGTCGACCGTGAAACCGAGGTAGATCTCGCGCTCGATCTCGAGCGCGGTCTCGCAGTAGACGAGCGGGACCTTGAAGCCTTTGATGTCCATGCCGATGATCTGCTCGGCCGCGCGGCGCGCCTCGTCCTCGGACCGCGCGAGCTTGATGCCGCCGGCTTTGCCGCGCCCACCGACCGGCACCTGGGCCTTCACCGCGACCGGGCCCAGCCTCGCGAAGGCGGAGGCCGCCTCGTCGGGATTGCGCGCGACCACGCCCGGCGGGATCGCGATGCCAAGCGAGGCAAGCACCTCTTTGGCCTGGTACTCGAGGAGCTTCACGGCGCTCCGGTCAAGGCGAGGGGTGGAAGGGGCACGTCTGGTCCGCGCTGCCGTTCGTGTACCCGTTGCAGAACGCACGCTGCATGTCCGAGCTGTTGAAGAGTGCCACCGTGAAGCCGATGACGATCACGAGCACGATGACGAGCGCGAAGCCGCAACCGATCAGGATGGCGGGCACGGCTGAGATTCCCCTTCGCGCCGGCGCCTGAGCTCCCGCCGGCCGCCAGGCGTTGCCGTCCCAGTACTGCAGGCCGTCGTCCGAGATCCACCGGCCTTGCGCGTCCTGATGTGGCATCGGCTAAGTGTATTGGCGCAGGCTCAGGCGCCAGTCGTTGCAAATCATCCAGTGACCCTTCGGATACTCGACCTCAGTCCGGCCCAGGAGCCCGAATCCTGCTTTTCTGCAGATGGCGTTGGACGGCCCGTTGTCGACCGACGGAAACGCGTGGACGGCGCCACGCTTGCCGAGCGACCGCGCCAGCTCAACCGCCTTTGCCACCGCAGCGGACGCGATGCCCCGGCCCTGGAACTCGGGCAGGACGCCCCAACCCATCTCGTACACGGGCTCGCCCTTCCACTCCCGTTCCCAGAAGTTGACCCCGCCCACAGCCACGTTCTCGGGCTGGAGCACCACTTTGAAGATGAAGACGGCATCCGAATCACCCGCGGCGACGTAGCGCTCATGGCGCCGCTCGAGCTGCTCCGGCGTCTCCGGGCCGCCCAGGTGCTCAGTCATCTCGGGTGAATTCAGCCCAACGAGCAGGGCCATGTCGCCGGCGCTCCAGCGCTCCAGCCGAAGATCCACTACAGCGGGATGTTGCCGTGCCACCGCGGGCTGCGCCTCCGGTCCTTGCGAATCGAGATCCGGAGCGCGCGGATGAGCTCGCCGCGAGTCCGTCCCGGCTCGATCACCCCGTCGATGTAGCCGCGCTCGGCGGCGACGTACGGGTTGGCGAATCGCTCCGTGTATTCGCTGACCAGCTCGCTCCGGTCCGTTGTCCCGGCCGCCAGCTCGCGGCGGAACAGGATGTTGACCGCGCCCTCCGGCCCCATCACGGCGATCTCCGCCGTCGGCCAGGCGACGTTGAAGTCCGCCCGGATGTGCTTCGAGCACATGACGCAGTAGGCGCCGCCGTACGCCTTGCGCGTGATCACGGTCAGCTTTGGCACGGTGGCCTCGCTGAACGCGTACAGGAGCTTGGCCCCGTGACGGATGATGCCGCCATACTCCTGCGCGGTCCCCGGGAGGAACCCCGGCACGTCGACAAACGTCACCAGCGGGATGTTGAAGGCGTCGCAGAAGCGCACGAAGCGTGCGCCCTTGTCCGAGGCGTTGATGTCGAGCGCGCCGGCCATCACCTTCGGCTGGTTGGCGACCACGCCGACAGGCTTGCCGTCGAGGTGCGCGAACCCGACGACGAGGTTCATCGCGAAGAACGGGTGCACCTCGAGGAAATCGCCGTGGTCGACGATCGCGGTGATCACGTCCTTGATGTCGTAGGGCTCCTTGGGGTTGTCGGGGATGACGGTCGCCAGCGACGGCGCCTCGCGCTCGGGGTCGTCGGTCCCCTCGACCGCCGGCGGCTGCTCCTCACAGCTCTGCGGGATGTACTGGAAGAGCTTGCGGACCTGGGCGAAGCACTCCTCCTCGGTCTCGGCCAGGAAATGGGCCACGCCCGACTTCACGTTGTGTACCTCCGCCCCGCCCAGGGAGTCGAAGGTCACGTTCTCGCCGGTGGTGACGCGGATCACCTCGGGCCCGGTGATGAACATGTAGCCGACCCCGTGGACCATGAAGGTGAAGTCGGTGATCGCCGGCGAGTAGACGGCGCCGCCGGTGCATGGGCCGAGGATGAGGCTGAGCTGCGGGACGACCCCGCTGGCCTCCACGTTGCGCCAGAAGATCTCCGCATAGCCCGCCAGCGAGACCACGCCTTCCTGGATCCGCGCGCCGCCCGAGTCGTTGATGCCGATGATCGGGATCCGGTTGCGGACGGCAAGGTCCATGACCTTGATCACCTTCTCCGCGAAAACCTCGCCGAGCGACCCGCCGAAGACGCTGGCGTCGTGGCTGAAAAGCATCACGTCGCGGCCGCCGATCTTCGCCATGCCCGTGACCACGCCGTCGCCGGGCACGCCGTCGCCATGCCGGGCGAAGAGATCGATCTCCTCGAACGAGTTGCGGTCGACCAGGCGCGAGATCCGCTCGCGCGCGGTGAGCTTGCCCTTGGCGTGCTGCCGCTTGAACGCTTCGGCGTCGCCATGGCCCGCCTCGTACTTGCGCTGGCGGAGCTCGTTGAGCGGGTCGACCTTGCGCGTGGTCATCTCTGGCGCTTCGCGTCCGGGTTGGCACCTGTTGATTGCATGAACATCCAGCGATGCCCTTCGAGGTCCTCCGCGCGATAGCGCCCGCTCTCGAGCGGCGACAGGATGGCCGCGCCGGCGGCCTTCGCCTTCTCGAAGTGCGACTCGACATCTTCGACGTAGACGAGGATGCCGTCGATGATGTAGGGCACGTCGTGCCACGCTTTCGCGATCTCGCACTCCTCGCGGTGATGCTTCGGGCCGCGGTAGTGGAGCGACGGGGTGGCCAGCATGACCACACCACCGCCGCCCGTCGCCAGCTCGCCATGGGTCAGGCGTCCGTTCTCCACCCGACGATCCCGCTCCTGGAATCCGAACGCGCTGACGAGCCAGTCCATGGCGGCCGGCCCGTTCTCATACGCGATCATGGGTATGACCGCCTGGTGTGGATCGCTCATGCCGCCTCCCCTGGGTGGTACTCGCCGAAGACGCCGCGCAGCACGCGGCAGCATTCGCCGATCGTCACGTAGTCCGCCAGCGCCGCCTTCAGCGGCGGCATCAGGTTCTCGGTGCCCCGCGCCGCCCGCTCCAGGTCCGCCAGGTGGCGGTCGACTGTGGCCCGCGAGCGGCGGGCGCGGAGCTTCTTCAAGGCACGGGCCTGCGCCACCTGCTGGCGCGGGCTGATGCGCATGATCTCCACCGGCCGCGAATCCGTCTCCGTGTACCTGTTCACGCCCACCACCACTCGCTCGACGGCTTCGATACGCCGCTGGAGCCGGTAAGCGCTGTCGGCGATCCGGCGCTGGGTCCAGCCGGCCTCGATGCACGCCACGGCGCCGCCGAGCTCGTCCACCTCCGCCATGATCGCCAGCGCCTCCTCCTCGACCCGGTCGGTCAGGTTCTCCACGTAGTAAGAACCGCCCAGCGGGTCGGCCACGAAGGGTACGGCCGACTCGTAGCCGATGACCTGCTGGGTGCGCAGCGCGATCTCGGCCGCGCTCTCCGACGGCAGGCCCAGGGCCTCGTCGTAGGCGTTGGTGTGGAGCGACTGCGTGCCCCCCAGGACTGCGCTCATCGCCTCGAGGGTCGTGCGCACGACGTTGTTGAGCGGCTGCTGCGCGGTCAGCGTGACGCCACCTGTCTGAGTGTGGAACCGCAGGGCCTGCGAGCGCTCGTCGCGCGCGTGGAAGCGATCACGCATGATGCGCGCCCACATCCGCCGCGCGGCCCGGAACTTGGCCACCTCTTCGAAGAAGTCCATGTGGCAGGCGAAGAAGAACGAGACGCGGGGGGCGAAATCGTCCACCGCCAGCCCTGCCGCCTGCGCCGCCTCGACGTAGGCGATGGCGTGGCTCAGGGTGAAGGCGATCTCTTCGGCCGCGGTCGAGCCCGCCTCGCGCATGTGGTAGCCGGAGATCGAGATCGTGTTCCAGCTCGGAAGGCTCTGCCTGCAGTAGGCGAAGAGGTCGGTGATCAGGCGCATCGACGGTTTGGGCGGGAAGATGTACGTGCCGCGCGCGGCGTACTCCTTCAGGATGTCGTTCTGCACCGTGCCCGTGATCTTCTCGGGCGGGCAGCCTTGCTTCTCGGCCACGAGCTGGTAGAGCAGGAGCAGCATCGCCGCCGTGGCGTTGATGGTCATGGACGTCGACACCGAGTCGAGCGGGATCCCCTGGAGGAGGACCTCCATGTCCTCGAGCGAGTCGATGGCGACGCCGACCTTGCCGACCTCGCCGTGGGCCATCGGGTCGTCGGAGTCGTAGCCGATCTGCGTGGGCAGGTCGAATGCCACCGAGAGGCCCGTCTGACCCTGCTTCAGGAGGAAGCGATAGCGCTTGTTCGACTCGGCGGCGGTGCCGAAACCGGCGTACTGGCGCATCGTCCACAGGCGCCCTCGGTACATGTCCCTGTGGATGCCGCGGGTGTAGGGAAAGCTGCCGGGCAGCGGCTCCTCGGCTCTTCGGTCCTCGACCGAGTAGACCGGCTTCAACGGCAGGCCGCTGTCGTTCTGCAGATCCGTCACGTCTCGACCAGCTCCGTCAGGACGCCCCCGACGCTCTTGGGGTGGATGAAGGCGATCCGCGTGCCATGGAGCCCGATGCGCGGCTCCTGGTCGATCATCTCCATGCCCTCGGCACGAGCGTCCGCGATCGCCTTGTCGATGTCGGGCACGGCGACCGCGATGTGATGCAGCCCCGGCCCCCGCCTGGCCAGGAACTTGCCCACCGGCGTGTCCTCACGCAGGGGCTGGAGAAGCTCGACCTCCGCCTCGCCCGCACGCAGAAACGCGGCCGTGAGGCCGTCCTTCTCGTTGGCGGCGCGATGCGTTAACTCGGCGCCGAAGGCGGTCGTGTACAGGGTGATGGCGGCTTCGAGGTCCTCGACGGCGACGCCGACGTGGTGGATCCTCATCGCCTAATAGCGGTACCACCCTTCGCCCGTCTTGCGCCCAAGCTTGCCCGCCTTGACCTTGGCCTCGAGCTGCGGCGACGGCCGGTAGCGCTCGTCTCCGGTCGTCCGGTACATGTGCAGGCGCGCGTTGTAGGTGACGTCCAGGCCGCTGAAATCGCCCAGGCGGAACGGGCCCATCGGCCAGTTGAGGCCCTTCTCGACCGCGGTGTCTATGTCCTCGAACGACGCGATCCCGGCGTCCAGCAATCGATAGGCCTCCTGGGTCGCGGCATGGAGGATGCGGTTGACGATGAAGCCGTCGATCTCCTTGTTGAGGACCACGGGCGTCCGCCCCATCTGCCGCGCAAGCTCGACGGCTCGGTGGACGGCCTCGTCGGAGGTCTGCGGCCCGCGAACGATCTCGACCAGGTCCATGACCAGGACCGGGTGGAAGAAATGCATGTTCACGCAACGCTCCGGACGCTTCGTGGCGGTGGCCAGCTTGCTGATCCCGATCGTCGATGAGTTGCTCGCCAGCACCGCCTCGCGTGGAGCCTCACGATCGAGGTCGGCGAAGATCCCGCGCTTGACCTGCAGGTCTTCGAAAACTGCCTCGATCACGAACTGGACGTCCTCGACCGCATCGTCAAGGTCGAGCGAGGTGTTCAGAAGATAGAGCGCGCGGTCTGCCTCTTCGCGCGCGAGCTTGCCATTCTCGACGCGCCGGGCGAGACGGGCCTGGTTCGACGAGATCGCCTTGCTCAGCTGTGCTTCGTCCTTGTCGTAGAGCATCACCGAGATGCCATGCAGTGCGGCCTGCATGGCGATCTGGGCGCCCATGCTGCCCGCGCCGACGACGGCCAGCCTCATGTGTTCAACCGCTCCCATCCGTGCCGGGCTTTAGCCCGCGACCGAGAAGATTCGCGTCACCGCGTTCAGCGTCGCGAGGTTGCCCACCAGTCCGTCGATGCGCAGCTTGCCCTGGACGAGCTTGGCGGCGACACCGCGGCCGACCTTGTCGTAGTAGACCGGCATTCCAAACAATCCGATCTTGAGGTTGCTGAGGTTCATGACGGTGCCGGCTTCGGCCCGGATGGTGAGGTCGCGCTTCGGTCCGAGACCGTTGTGGACCACCAGGCGGCCCTTCTGGAAATCGAGGGTCACGCCCTCCTCGATGTCGGTGACCCAGATGCCGACCCTGGACGCGAGCGCCTCGAAGTCCTTGCGCTTCTCCGGGCGGCTGCCGACGTTGGCCTCGATCAAGCCTCCGAGCATGGAGGCGAAGGCGCTCGGCTCGCTATCCGCGTACTCGACTCGTTCCGATGTCGTCAGCTTTCGTCGGGCCATTCGACCGGCACCCGAGTCGTGCATTCGGTCATCTCTTGCGAGGCCTTCGTATAGCGGACGATGGTCGGCAGGTCGCCTTTCAGCTTCAGCTTGCCCTGCAGCATGCCCTTGGTCGCGTCCAGCTCCTTGGTGGCGACCTGCTTCCAGCGGGAGTAGGGCGCGGTGATCACGAAGTCACACTGTTGCGCGGCCGACGCCGGTCCGACCTTGATCTCCCTGGCCTCGCCGTCGAAGAGGTCCATGACCACGCCCTTCGCCTCGGGGAAGTTCTTGTCCGGCTCGGCCTCGACGACGAGCCCGACCGTCCACTTCCAGCCCTTGGCCGCGGACTTGTAGACGCTCGAGTTGTTGACCTCGTCCTTGAACTGCGTCGCCCACTCATCCGAGAAAGCCTTGACCGTCACTTCGACCTCCTCTGCCTAAACCACCGCTCGGCGAGAACGATACCTAGCCGACGAAGTCCCCGACGCCGACCCTCCCAGGGCGCACCACGCGGCAGTAGACCCCCATCCTCTCGTCATGGCGCTCGACCAGCACCCGCAGCAGCTCGGGAGTGGCTTCGGTGGTATCGGGATCCATGGTGATGACCTTGCACCGCTCGCACCGGCTCGTGACCTCGAGCTCGGCGTCGCCCGCCTGGATGACGCGACCCAGCCACCGCAGCTCCTCCTCCGGCTCGAGGCCCTCGACGTAGAGGTTGGCGCGGAACCGGCGATGGTCGACCGGCATTCCGGCCTCGAGCGCGAACGCCTCGACCGACGCGAGGTTGACGATCAGGACCTGAGAGTCGTCGAAGTTGCCGCCGGGCAGCTCCCGAAGCTCGATCGGCCGCTCCGATTCGGTCTCGAACTTGCGCACCAGGTCGCCGTCGAGCGCGATCCGGGATCCATCCGGGGCCACCAGGTCGAGGGCGCCGTCGAGCAGGCGTGCCCGATACGTCATCAGCGCCGAATGCTGCTTGATGTTGAACCACTTGCCGTCGCGATGGGGAGAGTGGTCGATGAACGCCCAGCGGCGATCACCCTCCAGGCCCTGGTCGGTGATGAGGCACGACTCCAGCCGTTCACCCGTCATCGACTTGACCGGGTACCGCCATACCTCTCGCACCACCGCCATCTCGCCCGCAAGCGTACCGGCCCGCTTGCGACCAGTCGGCCGGCGATGGCCGAAGGGAGTACTTCGGGCTAAGACTCCAGGGTGAAGCGCAGCGTGTTCTGTCCGATCGCGATCATGTCGCCGTCGGCCAGCTGCTTTTCGATCACAGGCTCGCCGTTGACGAGGGTGCCATTGGTGCTGCCCAGGTCGCTGATCCAGAACGAGCCGGCGCGCACCTCGACCCGGCCGTGATGCCCGGAGGTCGCCGGATCTCCGACCACGACGTCGTTGTCCGGCGCTCGGCCGATGCTGACCATCTGGTTCGGCAGAGCGACGATCCGGCCGGCGAACGGCCCGGACTCGAACGTCAGCAGGGCGGCAAAGCCAGAGCCTGACGCGATCTCCTCGGGCGGCATCGCCTGCAGTGAGACGGTCCGCTTCGCGTCGGCGTTGGGGTCCGTCTGCTGCCATGCCGGGATCACCGACGTGGCCTCCTCGAACGAGGCTGCCTCGGCGGGAGCGCCGTTCCTCGGCGAGCCCGCGGGCGCGCCCTGGGGCCAGGCGACCAGGGTCGCGTTGACGTCGGGCGCGGCCGTCGCGACCGGCTCGGGCTCGGGCTCGGGTTCCGGCTCCGGCTCAGGCAGCGCGGCCACCGGTTCGGCAGGCTCGGCAGGCTCAGCCGCAAACTGGTCAAAGGCCGACAGCACCGGCTCGGTGATCGCGGATCCTGGTTCCGGCTCCGACTCGGGCTCGGGCTCGGGTTCCACCGCGGCCGCGATGACCGGTTCAGGTTCAGCCTCGGGTTCGAGTTCGGGTTCCGGCTCCGGCTCCGGTTCGGGTTCGACCGCATCCGCGATGACCGGTTCAGGTTCAGCCTCTGGTTCGGGCCCGGGTCGGTACTCGGCGACCGGTTCGGGCATCGACTCAGGCTCCGCCTCCGCGACCACCGGCTCAGCCTCTGCCTCCACCAGCTCCGCCTCTGCC
>VBHA01000138.1 GCA_005889495.1 Chloroflexota bacterium | reverse complement strand
CCTGCCTCTCCGGCCCTGCCCCTCCGGCCTTTTAGGCCACCTCCCCATAAATGGGGAGGAAAAGCCACTCCCCATAAATGGGGAGGAAAAGCCGGCTAGCCCTTGACGGCTCCCAGGGACAGGCCCTGGACGAACCGGTCGAGGAAAAAGTTGTAGGCCAGCGCCACCGGGATGGCGACCAGCACGGCCGCGGCCATGAGCGACTGCCAGAAGAAGACATCGCCTCGGATCAGCTCGGTCGGTACCCCGGCGCTGACCGTCATGTTGTTGGACGAGGAGATAAAGGCGACCGCGTAGATGAAGTCGTTCATGGTGAATGCGAAGGTGAAGATGACGACGGTGAAGAGGCCGGGCACGGCGAGCGGCAGCACGGTCCTGACAAGGGCCCCGGCCCGGCTGTATCCGTCGACCATCGCCTGCTCCTCGATGTCGCGAGGGATGCTGCGGAAGAAGCCGACCAGCAGCCAGGTCGAGAATGGCGCGGTCAGCGTCGGGTAGACGACCACGAGCGACCAGATGGTGTCCTGCAGCCCCAGGTCGGCGACGATGCGCGACAGGGGCAGAAAAAGGAGCGTCGGCGGGACCAGGTAGAAGATGAAGACGGTCATCGCCAGGCGCCCACCCCACTGCCCGGTGAGGCGCGCGATGGAGTAGGCCGCGGGCACGCTGACCGCGAGCGTGATCGCGACGACCAGGACGCCGATCTCGAGGCTGTTCCGGACGAAGGTCAGGAACGCGGTGTCGGTGAACAGGACGCGGACGTGGTCGAAGGTGGGCGGCGAGTTGTACAGGAAGGGCACGTGGCCCACGGTGTAGAGGTCGGAATCCGCCTTGAACATCGTGAACGTCGCCCAGGCGAACGGAAACGCGCACAGCACGGCGAACACCAGCAGCACGGCCCACCGCGAGACGGCCGTGGCCGGGGCGCGCGCCTGCATCAGAAGGCGTCCGTGCGAGAGGCGCGGCGCAGCATCAGGATGCAGACGCCGAGCAGGACGGGAAACATGAAGATGCCGATCGCCGCGCCCTGGGCCAGGCTGCCGCCCTGGATGCCGGTGTAGAACGACCAGCTGCCGAGGACCTGGGTCGCGTCGCCGGGACCGCCCCGAGTGAGGATGTAGACGGCGGCCATATCGGTGAACGTGGCCACGATCCCGAACAGGATCGCGACCATCATGATCGGCGCCAGCAGCGGCATGGTGATGTCGAAGAAGCGCCGCCAGAAGCCGGCCCCGTCGACCTCGGCCTGCTCGTTGAGCTCGGGCGGGATGGAGGTCAGCCCCGCCATCAGGATCACGGCCGCCAGCGGCAGCGTCCGCCAGGCCTGGAGCGCGACGACCGAAGCCACCGCGAGCGAGTCCTGGCCCAGCCAGGCCACCGGCGTGCCCTGGTCGATGAGGTGGACCTGGCCCAGGATCCAGTTGAAGGGGCTGAACAGGGAGTCCAGCATCCACAGCCAGGCCAGCGCGCTGAGGGCCACCGGTGTGGTCCACGGCAGGAGGATGAGGAAGCGGACGAACCACTTGCCGCGGAAGTTCGCCGAGAGCACGAAGCCGAGGATGGTGGCGAGCACGATCACGACCGCCTGCGCTATCACGGTGAAGACCACGGTGTTGCGAAGCGCGACCTGGAAGACCGGGTCGGCGATCGTCTTCTGAAACGTCTCCAGGCCGACGAAGTTGAACGTGTCGGAGCCAGTCGTGGCGTCGCTGAACGAGTAGATGAAGACGAACAGCAGCGGAAGCCCGACCAGCGCGACCAGGTAGATGAGCAGCGGCGCCAGCATCAGCGGACCGAGGACCTCCTCGCGGTCGAGGAGGTGGTGTACCCGGACCGTCTCGTCGATGATCACGGTCCGGCGGGCGGCGGGCTCGCTCACGCCGCCGTTTCTTCTCCCGAGTCGCGGTCGAACATCCTCAAGTGGCGCTTGCGCACGATCACGTCGGCGTCGTCGTCCGCCGCGACGTGGAGCGGGTGGTCGATCGGGAGCTTGGCGATGATGTTCGTGTCGCCCTTGTCGTCCTGCACGCGCAGGTACACGTAGCGGTCGGCGCCGAGGTTCTCGATCCGCAACACGCGGCTGTGGAATACCGCGGCATCGTCGCGGCTCCCGGCGGTCTTTTCGAGCTCGATGTTCTCCGGTCGGAACCCCACGAGCTTGCCGTCCCGGCTGACCAGGTTCATCGGCGGCGACCCGACGAAGGTCGCCACGAAGGTGTTGGCGGGGCGGTGATAGATCTCTTCCGGAGTGCCCACCTGCTGCAGCCGCCCCTGGTTCAGGACTGCGATCCGGTCGCCAAGCCCCATCGCCTCGACCTGGTCGTGGGTGACGTAGATCGTGGAGATGCCCACGCGCTGCTGGAACTGCTTCAGCTCGAGCCGGGCCGAGGCCCGCAGCTTGGCGTCGAGGTTGGAGAGCGGCTCATCAAGCAGGAACACCTGGGGCTCGCGCACCAGGGCGCGCGCCAGGGCGACGCGCTGACGCTCGCCGCCGGAGAGCTGTCGCGGCTTGCGCTGGAGGAGGTGGCCGATGCCCAGCAAGCCGGACGCCCACTTGACCTTCTCGATCCGTTCTTCGCGCGACATGCCCTGCGCCTCGAGCGGGAAGGAGATGTTCTGCTCGACCTTCTTATGCGGGTAGAGCGCATAGCTCTGGAACACCATCGCGATCTTTCGCGCCCGGGGAGGCAGGCCGCGCACCGACCGGCCGCCGATCAGGATGTCGCCGCCGGTCGGGTGCTCGAGGCCCGCGATCATGCGCAGCAGGGTCGTCTTGCCGCAGCCGGACGGGCCGAGCAGGACGAGGTATTCGCCGTTCCCGCAGGTCAGGCTGATGCCGTCGACGGCGGCACTCCCGCCGCCGAACGACTTCCGAATGTCTCGGACCTCGACCTCGGCCATCGCTCAGGCCCGCCTGAAGCTCAGGCTATTTGGTCCCGCCGACCAGACCTTTCTGGCGCCAGCTCGCGAAGATCGCCTTGATTTGCGTCTCGGTGTCCGCCACCGCCTGCTTGGGCGACTTCTGACCCCGGGCGGCGGCCGCCATCATCGACGGCAAGAGGTTCTTGTCGAAGATCTCGCCGATGGCCGGGCTGGCGGGGCCCGGGTAGCCGACGTTGACGCTCCAGGTGGTGGCGTCCTTGAGCACCTGCAGCTTGCTCGCAGGGTCCGACTTGTACGGGTCGCTGTCGAGCCACCCGCCCTGTCCGTAGAGCTTGTCCTGGGCATTGGTGTTCGGGTTGACCGGGAACTCATAGAGCTTCGACTGGTAGACGAAATCGCTGGCGTGGTCGGCCAGGTAGAGCAGGAATTCCTTGGCGACGTCCTGGCTCTTCGAGAACTTCGGAATGATGTAGGTCTGGATCACGTGCTCGCTCGCGAGCGGCTTGACCCCAGACGCACCGGATAGCGGCTTGGAGAAGAAGATGTCCTTCGCCACGTCCGGCTTGCTGGCCTGAGCGGTGCGGTAGGCGGAGATCGAGTTCAGGATGAACGAGAGGCTGCCGGCCACCAGGCCCTGGTTGTTGGAGGCCGCGTTCCAGCTGAACACCTCGGCCGTCTCGGCCTGCTTGAACAGCCTGGCCATGTAGTCGACCGCGCCGACGACGGCGTCGGAGTTGATGGTCACGTTCGAGTCCGCGTCCTGCTCGGAACCGCCGAACGACCAGATGAGTGCGCGCGCGGCCATGTTGGAGTCGGGCTCGGGCGAGAATCCGATGCCTCCGCGGACCGCGCCCTTGGTCTTGGACTTGATCTGCGCGGTGGCGGTCAGCATCTCCTCCCACGAGGTGGGGCCATTCGCCATGCCGACCTGCTGGAAGAAGCTCTGGCGGTAGTCGCCGGGGTCGGGCGCGAAGCTGTACGTGAAGCCGAAGTAGCGGTTGGTGTGCGGGTTGAAGTTGGTGAGGCGCGCGAAATCGAGCTGCTTTCCGTACTTCTTCTCCACCTGCTTGACGACGTCGCTCATGTCGACCGTGCTCTGCTCGTACTGCGAGGGCGGCGCCTTGACCCAGGGGTCGAACCACTTGTCGTAGTCGGGGACGAAGTGGCTCCACTGCAGGATCTTGAGCGTCTTCGGACCGCTCTTCGACGGCGATCCGCCGGTGGAGCAGGCGGCGAGGATGGTGGGAAAGCTGGTCGCCCCAAGCGCCAGCAAGGAGCCAGTCTTGACGAAGTCCCGGCGCGTCACCTTCCTTGCCAGAAGGTCGGCGCCAACCTTGTCCACCCCAGGCATGTCTGATCCCGGAAGCTTCTTCACTTGTATCCCCCCAATTGCCCGTAAGAGTCGGGACTTGTGAGATCAATTATGAATCCGCCCGGAAAATGAAAGAGCCCCGGATCACTCCGGGGCTCCCACTGGTGGTCGAACTTAGGCTACGCGGACGCTCTTGGCGCGCGGGCCCTTGGGGCTCGACTCGATTTCGAACTGAACCTTCTCTCCACCCTGGAGGCCGTCGAAGTCGCCCTCGGTGCCACTCCGGTGGAAGAAGTATTCCTGTCCGTCCTCGGCCTTGATGAATCCAAAGCCACGATCCGAAACCAGTTTCTTGATAGTGCCAGTCGGCATTCCTATCTCCTATCTCTCGAACGGCGGGGCCTACTCATCTGGCGGGCCCGTTCGAGAAGATAGAAGCCTGCGCGTGAGCGCCGGAGGTGCTTCGGCGTCACCTCCAGGAGCTCGTCGTCGGCCAGGAAGTCGAGGGACTGCTCCAGGCTCAGCCGGCTGGCCGGCGTCAAACGCACGGAGATGTCCGAGGTCGACGAGCGCACGTTCGACTGCTTCTTCTCCCGGCACACGTTCACGCGGATGTCGCCCGGCCGCTTCTGCACGCCGACGATCATCCCCTCGTACACCTCCTCGCCGGGCTCGATGAAGGTGGTCCCACGCTCCTGCGCCGCCGCCAGGCCATAAGTCAAGGACGTGCCTGCTGAGGAGGCGGTCAGCGCCCCGTTGCGCTGCTCGCGGAAGTCGCCCATCCAGGGCCGGTATCCGATGCCGATCGAGCCCATCAGGCCCTCGCCAGAGGTCAGGGTGAGGAAGGCATTGCGGAATCCGATCAGGCCGCGCGTGGGGATCAGGTACTCCAGCCGCACACCACCTTTGTGGTCGTAGACGATCTCGATCATCTCCCCGCGCCGCTTGCCCAGGGCCTCGCTCACCGCGCCGACGTGCTCCTCGCGGATGTCCACCGTCAGGCGCTCGACGGGCTCCATCCGCTTGCCGTTGATCACCTTGACGATCGCCTCCGGCCGCGAAACCTCGAACTCGTAGCCCTCGCGCCGCATCGTCTCGATCAAAACCGCGAGGTGCAGCTCGCCGCGCCCGCTGACCAGGAATCGCTCGGCCTGCGAGGTGTCCTCGACGCGCAGGCCGAGGTTGATGTCGAG
>VBHA01000007.1 GCA_005889495.1 Chloroflexota bacterium | reverse complement strand
CCCAGCCTGCAGCGCCGCATCGACGGGGTGCTCAAGGCGCAGGACCTGCTCGTTTCGCGCGGGATCACCTCGGTCGGAGCGGCGGTGAACCGCGGGTTTGCGGACGACCTTCGCGCCTACGAGATGCTCGCCTGCGACGGCCGCTTGAAGATGCGCGTCAACGAGTTCCTGTCGTGGGAGCTGCTCGAAGCCGCCACCCGCGTCGGCTTGCGCAGCCGTTTCGGCGGCGACATGGTGCGGGCGGGGCCGATCAAGGTGTTCGTCGACGGAGGCGCCGAGCGGGTGGCGATGCGCTCGGGTGGGGGCGTATGGCGCACCACGCCCGAAGAGCTGCGCGAGCTTGTCGGCCGCGCCACCGCCGCCGGGCTCCAGGTGGCGGCTCACGCCATCGGCGACGCGGCCATCGAGGCGATGTGCGACGCGGTGGAGGCAGCGCACGGCGAGCACCTGCGCCACCGTGTCGAGCACTGCACGATCTGCCCGCCCGACCTCCAGTCGCGCCTCGCGAAGCTCGGCATGGTCGCCGTGATGCAGCCGATGGCCGCTCGTTTCGGCCGCGTCGCCTCGACGATCTTCTTCCCGGTGCGAGACCGCACCCACCTCGCGCCGCATCGCGGCCTCATGCGCGCCCGCGTTCCGGTGGCGTTCAGCTCCGACCTGCCCGTCTCACCCGACCCCAACCCCTGGCCGGGAATCCGCGTCGCCGTCGAAGACCAGGTGAACGGCATCGGCCTGCTGGCGGCGCTTCGCGCCTACACCTCCGCGGGCGCTTACGCCAGCTTCGAGGAGGAGACCAAGGGGACGCTCGAGCCCGGGATGCTCGCGGACCTGCAGGTCTACAGCGGCGACCCTCTGGAGGAAGGCGCCGAAGTGAGCTGGGAGACACTCCGCCCAAGAGCTGTCCTCCTGGGCGGAGTGAAGACCTTCGGGAAGCTCTAGGTCTCGGTGATCTCGCCGATCTCGACCCCGCCCATCTCCGTGCCACCCATCGGCGCCATGGGGACCTCGGGCAAGCTCGCCTCGGCGGCGCGCGTTCGCCGGGTCGCGGCTCTCGGACGAGGGGAGGACGGCCGCCGAGTGGTCGTGGTCCGGCGTGCGGCAGGCTTGCGCGTCGCGACCTTGCGGCGGGCCGTGCTCGCGGCCTTGCGCGTCCTGGTGGCGGCGCGCTTGGTGGTGGTCGTGGCGCGCCGCTTGGTGGTCGCCGCCCGGGTACCGCTGCCCCGCGCGATCTGACGCGCCTGCTTCGTCAGGCCGTCGATTCGTTTCAGGACGTTGTTGACGTCCGCGCGCGTGCTCGCCCGTTTGACCTGCGTCTGCAGCGTCTTGATCGCGGCGCGCGCGTTCTTGTCCGCGTCCTTCAGCCTGCGGTCGACCTGCCGGCGGAGGTCCGGCGGGATGCGGCTTTCGGCCTCGCGAAGCGCGCGACGTCCGGCGCTCACCGCCCGTCCAACGAGCCCGGACCGCCTGGTGGTGCGTTTTCTCTTCGCCATGGAATTACCTCCCTGAGGATGAAGGGCGGAGCGATTGACGCGCCGCATTAAAATTCAAGGTGGTCGACCGCGATAACGGCAACGACCTGACGCAGGTGACGCTGTCGCAGATCATGCTCTCGGAGGAGAAACGCGGTCCCGCTCGCATCGTGGACGCGGGCGGCGAGATGCTGCACGACCGTGGCCAGGCGCTCCTGGACTACGTCCGGAGCGCGCTCAACGTGCCGGGTGACCTGCGCCACCAGGTGGAGCGCCGGCGTGAGGGGCTCGAGACGCTGGCCGACGACGCCATCGAGCGTGCGCTGCGCAGGCTCCGCATCCCCACGCGCCGCGACCTCGACCGGGTCAACGAACGGCTGGACCGCATCTCCGCCCAGCTGAAGCGGGCCGGCACGTCGAATGGGGCTTCTTCCCCGGTTGCGGGGAAGTCCGCGGCAAAGCCGCGGGATGGGGCTATGAGGGGATCGCGTAGACGAAAGGCTTCTCGCTGATCACCGAGGAGATCACGACGTCGGTCACCGTCCGGTAGGTCGCGGTCCGCACACGCCGGTCGGCGCGGAGCTGCTGCGACATCAATTCCGCAACCTGGGCCAGCCGCGCGGAGTCTCCGATCACAGAGAGGGTCCAGGGCGCCGCGACCACCGCACCGCCGATGGTCACGCCCTCGCTTGTCTGCTCGACCGCCACGCCTGTCACCACCCGATGGTCGTTGACGTCGATCGCCTCGGCGTGCGCCGCCATGAAGTTGTTCAAGGCGTCCTCGAGGTCGAGGGCGGTCAGGCCGCGGGCGTCGATCTGCATCACGACGCCGGGTCCCTGCACGGGCACCAGGCCCTCGATGGCGCGGAGGCGCTGGGCCTCGTCGGTCAGGGCCTGGTCGGCGGCCCCCGTCTGGCCGGACTGCAAACTTGCGCGCAAGCGCGTCAGGTCGGCCTTCTCCGACGCCAGCGTGTCGTTGGCGCTGTGCAGGTCGTCGATCAGGAAGGCGAGCGAGGTGGCGTCGACGCCGACGAGGCTGCGCTCGACCTCGGCCTGGCTGCGGATCTGGACCGTCGCCACGAAAGCGACGAGCAGGGCGATCAGCCACACGCTCAAGCCGCGCACCCGCAGGGGCGCCCGACGAGGTCTAGGACGCCGCGACATTGGGAATCTGCAGGCTGGAGTCGTAGGCGGGGAGGGAGACGTCAGGTAGACCTTCGAACGTAAGGTGCAGCTGGAACTGCACCTGGCGGGCGCGCACGCCGGGAAGCGCTGAAGGGTCGTCGAGCGCCGCCACCATGCGGTTGCGGTCGCCGATCGCGTCGAGCTTGACCGGCGAGGTCACCGGAGGGCCCTGGTCGATCACTATCTGGCCCTCCGAGCCCGAGAAGGAGCTCAGCGGCGTGATCCTCCGGCCGTTGACTGCGACAGCCTCCGCACCCTGCGCGAACAGCAGGTTGACGACGTCCTGGACGTCCTGGAAGTTGACGAGGTAGCCGCTCCCGCCGCCCGAATCCGGGCCCGGCACGCCATTGCGCAGGAGCACCTCGACGCCTGGCCCGTGCATCGCGACCAGGCCGGCGTGCGCACGCAGGTCGGAGACCTGGCTCTGGAGGGCCTGGGTCGTGGCCGAGCGGGCCGCCGCGTCCGACTCCAGGGCGTCGATCTGGGCGCGGAGGTCCGCGATCTGCCGCCTGGAGCCGGCGTTCGACGCCTCGAGGTCCTGCACGCTCCTGACGAGGGCCTGGTAGCGGGCCACCTGGTTGGACGGCGTCAGGAGCTGGCTCCTGACCTGGTCGGCCAGGATGAACCCGACGAGCAGGGCGACCACCGCGACGACACCAACGCCGGCGAGCCGTGACATCGGGCAAATTCTGGTCTACCCGGGCGCTACTATCGGCCCAGATGGCGGTCGAGTTCCCTGTGAATTCAGAGGCTGCGCCTGCGAATTCGCGGGGGCCACTTGTGGTCACCCGCACTTCCGCTTTCGAGACCGCTCAGCGCCGATTCGACGTCGCCGCCGACGTCATAGGCCTTTCGGACGACGCGCGGCGCGGACTGCGGGAGGTCAAGCGCGAGCTCACGGTCCACTTCCCGGTCCGCAAAGACGACGGCTCGGTCCACGTCTACACCGGCTGGCGTGTCCAGCACAACATCAGCCGCGGGCCGGCCAAGGGGGGGATCCGCTACCACCCCGACATCGACCTGGACCTCGTGAAGGCGCTGGCCATGCTCATGACCTGGAAGTGCGCGGCGGTCGGCATTCCCTACGGGGGCTCCAAGGGGGCCGTCGCCGTCGACCCGCGCAAGCTGTCGGCGAACGAGCTCGAGCACCTGACGCGGCGCTACGCGACCGAGATCGCGATCCTGATCGGCCCGGAGAAAGACATCCCCGCGCCCGACATGGGCACCAGCCCGCAGATCATGGCCTGGATCATGGACACCATCTCCATGCACCAGGGACACTCGGTGACGGCATCGGTCACCGGCAAGCCCGTGGACGTCGGAGGGTCGGAAGGGCGCGTGGAGGCGCCCGGTCGCGGCGCCACGTACCTGACGCTCGAGGCGCTGAAGTACCTCCACATCGACGAGGAGACCCCGACGGTCGCCGTGCAGGGCTACGGCCAGGTCGGGCACTCGGCGGCGCGGCTGCTCTCGGAAGCAGGACTTCGGATCGTTGCGGTCAGCGACTCAAAGGGCGGTGTCTACAACCCCAACGGGCTCGACCTCGCCGCCCTCGACGAGCACCGCCAGGTGCGCGGCGGCGTGAGCGGCTTCAAGAAAGCGGACGCTGTGACGAACGCCGAGCTGCTGGAGCTGCCGGTCACGGTGCTGGTCCCGGCTGCGGTGCAGGATGTGGTCAGGGAGGACAACGCGGGGCGCATCCGCGCGCGGCTGATCACCGAGGGCGCCAACGCGGCGGTCTCGCCCGAGGCGGACCCGATCCTGCACGATCGCGGGATCTTCCTGGTGCCCGACATCATCGCCAACGCCGGCGGGGTGATCGTCTCGTACTTCGAGTGGGTGCAGGACCTGCAGGCCTTCTTCTGGGAAGAGGAGGAGATCAACACCAAGCTGCACCACGTGATCACGCGCGCGTTCTACGAGATCCTGCACACCTCGGTGAACAAGCGAGTCGACATGCGCGCCGCCGCCTACGCGCTGGCGGTGCAGCGGGTCGCCAACGCGACGACGGTCAGGGGTATCTATCCATAATCGGGGTCAGATGACCCCGCATTCTCCCGGTCGTGTCCTGATCACAGGCGTCTCCAATCCACTCGGCGCGGAGGTGGCGCGCCGGCTTGCGCCCCAGGTGCCGCACCTGTTCGGCTGCGACGTGGCGGACCCCGTCAGTGCGCTGGAGGAGATGGACTTCGTCCACGCGGACACGCGCCTGTCGGTGATCGGCAAGCTCGTGCGCCAGCTCCGCATCGACACGGTCGTCCACCTCGCGGTGATGGTCGACTCGCCGCGTGACGAACGCTCCATACACGAGACAGACGTGATCGGGACGATGAATGTGCTCGTCGGTTGCGCAGCGCCCTCGAGTCCCGTACGCAGGCTGGTCGTCAAGTCGAGCCAGGCCATCTACGGCGCAGGCGCCGGCGATCCCTCGTTCTTCTCCGAGGAGATGATCAACTGGGACAAGCTCGCGTCGGGCATCACGCGCGACCTGCTCGAGATGGAGCAGCTCGTCAGCGAGTTTGCCCTGCGCACCGACGGATGCGGGGTCACCGTGCTGCGGCTCGGCTACCGCGTCAGCGAGGACACAAGCCTTGCCCGTTTCCTGTCGCTCCCCATCGTTCCGGTGTTCACGGGCTTTGACCCGCGATTGCAGCTCCTGCACGAAGAGGATGCAGCGGAGGCGATCGTGCGGGCGACCGTCCGCGACCACCCAGGAGCCTTCAACGTCGCCGGCGACGGGGTCATTCTGCTGAGCCAGGCGATCGACATCATGGGCGGCCGGCCGGCGCCGATCCTGCCGCCGTATGGTCGCTGGATCTCGCGGTTCGGGCTGAAGCTGTTCGCGCGCGTGGACCTGCCGGCGCACCTGGCCGACTTCATCACCTTCGGTTCGGTCATGGACTGCTCCCGTCTCGAGTCGGCGTTCGGATGGAAGCCGTCGTACAGCTCGCGACAGACGATGGACGCCCTCGCGCTGGGCAGGAGCCTGGAGGTCATCGAAGCCCCCTCGCCCCCGCAGGAGTACGAGCTGCAGGTCTACCTTCAGCAGCGGCGGCGCCGTGCGGTCCTCCCCAGTGATGGGGTGGCCCGAAGGGCCGGGGGGGCTGATTGATGGCCGAACCGTCGGCCGCAGAGCGCAGGCGCAACAGCCACAAGGCGGAGATCGTGGCGCCGCCCCGGGGGTTCCGGCTGCCCAGGCCGATCCGCAGGCTGCAACGCCAGGCGCCGATGTACGCGCTGCAGGGTCTTGGCTCGCTTTCGACCCGGCTGCGCGAGCTGACAGGCCACGACGTCATCGACATGAACCGGGTCATGGAGGTGGTCCAGTTCATCTACCAGCAGCGCCGGCTGGCGCAGCGAGGATCGAACTACGTCGTCGACGACTTCGGCTTTGACCCCGAGTGGACCCAGACCTTCCTGACCGTCTTCAAGTCGTTGTATCGCGACTACTGGCGGGTCGAGACCACGGGCGTCGAGAACGTCCCCTCGTACGGTCGAGCGTTGCTCGTGGCCAACCACGCGGGAGTGCTGCCGTGGGACGGCACGATGATCAAGACGGCGGTCTTCGCCGAGCACTCTCACCCTCGACATGTACGCGCCCTGGTCGCAAGCCAGTTCATGGGCATGCCCGTGATGAGCTGGTTCCTGCGTCGCACCGGCCAGGCTGTGGGACATCCGGACGACACGCGCCGGCTGCTCGAGCGCGACGAGCTCGTCCTCGTCTTCCCGGAAGGGACGCGCGGCACGGGCAAGAGCTTCAAGGACCGGTACCGGCTGCGCCGGTTCGGCCGCGGCGGTTTCGTCGCCACCGCGATCCGGGCGCAGGCTCCGATCATCCCCATCTCAGTCGTGGGGTCCGAGGAGATCTACCCGATGATCGGTGACCTCGGCCCCGTCGCCCGCTTCTTCGGCCTGCCCTACTTCCCGGTCACCCCGTTCTGGCCGTGGCTTGGGCCCCTGGGCATGATCCCGCTCCCGAGCAAGTGGCGGATCCAGTTCCACGCGCCGGTCGACGTCGCCGGCCTTCCCCCGAAAGCGGCCGAGGACCAGCACCTGGTGATGGGCCTCGCCGACCAGGTCCGGGACACGATCCAGCGCGGGATCTACGACAACCTGAAGCTCCGGAGAGGGGTCTTTCTCTAGCTCGGTCCCGGCGCGCGGCGTCCGCATCCACTGGGAAGACATCCCCGCCGGCGTCCGCCAGGCGCTCGAGCAGCGCCTGGGCTCGCGCGTGGTCGAGTCGAAAACGCAACCACACGGCTTCTCGCCCGGGTTGGCGGCACGCCTCCGGCTGGCGGACGGGCGGCGAGTCTTCATCAAGGCGGTCAGCGAATTGGCAAATCCCGACACGCCCGACATCCACCGCAGGGAGGCGCGCATCCTTGCCGCTCTGCCCGCATCGACGCCGGCGGCCCGCCTGCTGTGGACCTACGACGAGGGGGGCTGGGTCGCGCTCTGCCTGGAGGACATCGACGGCCGGCATCCGTCCGAGCCCTGGACCGACCACGACCTCGACCTCGTCGTCTCCGCGGTCACCAGGATGGCCCAGGACCTGACGCCTTCGCCGATCGAGGTCGATCAGACCGCCGCCGAGGGCTTCGAGCGCGACATCAACGGCTGGCAGACGGCTTTGCGGCGCGGTGAAGACCGGCTCGACCCATGGTGCCTGCGCAACCTGGAGCGCCTTGCCGGCCTGGAGTCGCGCGCACCGAGCGCGGCTGCCGGCGAGACGCTCCTGCACTTCGACGTGCGCGCCGACAACCTCCTGATCGTGGGCGAGAGGGTCTACTTGCTCGATTGGCCCTGGGCGCGGACCGGCGCCGCGTGGATCGACCTCGTCGCGATGGCGCCGAGCGTGGCGATGCAGGGAGGACCTGCGCCCGCAAGGTTCATGGACAGGCTCGCCCTCCGAGGCGTGTCGAGGGAGGCACTCGACGCTGTCATCTGCAGCATCGCGGGCTATTTCGCCGTCCGCGCGCTCGAGCCCCCGCCGCAGGGGATCCCCACCGTGCGCGCGTTCCAGGCGGCGCAGGGAGGGGTGGCGATCGGGTGGTTGCGCGAGCGCACCGGCTGGGATTAACTTCTTCTGGAATCGGGCTGCTGTAACGCACACAAATGGGGGTTTGTGAAGTTGCTTGGAAAAGCCGTCTTCGTGTCCGCGCTCGCGAGTGCCGTGGCGCTCATCACGTCGTCGACCGTGGTGGCGGCGATCACGCCAGTCCTTGTGTCTGGTCCATCTCCAGTCGCCGGATGTGCATCATCGGACGCTGCGCAACCCGGGAGCAACTACCTCAATGCGGAGGTGGAGCCTTATATCGCGGTACATGGCAACAACGTGATCACGATGTTCCATCAGGACCGCTGGTCGAACGGCGGTGGTCACGCCATCGGAGTGAGCGTGTCGCATGACGGCGGCACGACCTGGTCTGAGTCGGCGATGCCCTGGGACTTCTGCGCACCGGGCACGCCTTCTTCGCTGACCGGCTACCTCCGCAACTCGGATCCTTGGGTTTCGTTTGGACCTGATGGAATTGCATACGCGTCAGCGCTGGCGTTCAACATCCAGGTCCCGAACTGGGCCAACTCGGTGGCGGTGGCCCGCTCGACCGACGGAGGAGGCAGTTGGGATCACGTGCAGCCCATTCCGGGCTCGGTCTTCACCCAGTTCGCGCAGAGCACCGACAAGAACTCGACCACGGCCGACCCAACCAAGAACAAGACGGCCTACACGGTCTGGGACACGCTGATCGAGCCGACCGACAACCCGGACGACAGCCCTCACACAGCTGCGTACACCGGCCCCGCCTATTTCTCCAAGACCACCGACGGTGGGAAGACCTGGAGCCAGGCCAAAGTCATCATCAACACCGGAAACCGGCAGCAGACGATCGGCAACATCATCGTCGTCGATCCGCGCAACGACACGCTGTATGACTTCACCAACCTGCTCCTGCCGCCGAACACGCCGTTCCAGGGAACTCACAGCAATCAACAGCTCGCCTTTGTGAAATCCACCGATGGCGGCGACACCTGGACCCAACCACAGCTCATCGCCCCGTTCAACAGCCTCGGCGTCATCGACCCCAACACCGGCGAGCGCGCCCGCGTCGGCGACGGTCTCGAGGAGGTCGCCGTCGACCCCGCGAACGGCAAGCTCTACGTCGTATACGAGAGCTCGAGCAATTTCGCGAAGAACGTAAAGCAGAGCTCGGGCTCATGGGATGACGAGATCATGCTCGTCAGCTCAGGCAACGGAGGCGCGACGTGGACGGCGCCGGCGGCCATCCATACCGCCAACGGGCTTCCGACTTTCACCCCGATGGTCGCCGTCAACGGTGGCCGGGTCGCGGTGACTTACTACGACAACCGCAACCTGACCTCAAGCGACACCAAGCACTGGCCGACCGACTATTGGGTCGAGTACTCGGGCGATGGCGGCGCGACGTGGGGCGGCGAGCAGCACATCGCGGGCTCGTTCGACCTGCGGACGGCTCCGGTCGCGCGTGGGTTCTTCCTGGGCGATTACGAGGGCCTCGTACCCAGCGGGAGCGGCTTCATGGCCGTCTTCGCCAAGACCAATTGCGACGCCCCGTATCCGACGAGCAATCCTGACTGCGCGCCGGCGAGCAGCAACGTCAAGCCGACCTCGAATACGAATCCGAACGACATCTTCGTCGCCAGCCTTCCGTAGATCCGTTCAGGAAAGGGCGGGCGCACAAGCCCGCCCTTTCCTCAACTACCTGATTACCGACAGGGGCTTCTCCGGTTCCGGCGGCTCGACGATGTCGAGACCCGTTGCCTGGCTGATCCAGTACTGGACGTCGGACAGGGTCGGGGCGCCGGCCAGCCCGATCACCGCGAGCAGCTTCGCATGGAGGGCGACGGCGTCCTGGGCGCGTAGATCGGGCATGGAGTTGATCCCGAGGCGGCGGATCAGCGGCACCCAGCGTTCCAGGCCCGAGACTTCGAGCAGGGTGCACTGGTTGACGAACTCGAGCAGGCGGTCGGCGGAGACGCCGGTCTTTTTGGCGAGACGCCTGCGGTCGATGTCGAGCGATGCGCGGTGCAGCAGCTGGTTCGTGTGACGGATGCCGACCGAGCGCAGGCGGCGCACGTCGTCATCGGAGATTCCAGCCAGGTACTCGAGCGTTCGGTACATCGGCTCAAGAATAAAGGTCGGGTATAATTCGCCGAACCCGCCCCATTCAATGGAGTAAGCACACCCTGAAGGAGACCGGACTGGAGACCCGCGAAGAGATTTCCGGGGCGCAGTCTGGCCTGGAGGTCGGGATCGGCCGCCGCGCACGGCGTGCCTATGGCTTCGACGAGATTGCGCTCGTCCCCGGCGGCGTGACCCTCAACCCCGACGAGGTCGACATCAGTTTTTCGATGGGCGAGCGGTTCAAGCTGGCGCTTCCGTTCTGGGGCTCGGCGATGGACGGCGTCGTCGACGTCGCCTTCGCCGTCGCGATGGGCAAGCTCGGCGGAGTCGCGGTCCTCAACCTCGACGGGGTGCACACGAGATACGAGGATCCCGGTCCAGTCATCGAGAAGATCGCGGCTGCCGACAAGGGGTCCGTCAACGCCGTGCTCAAAGAGGCGTACCGGGAGCCCGTCAAGCCCAGGCTGATCGCCGAAAGGATCAAGACGATCAAGGCCGCGGGCGTGCCGTGCGCTGTGTCGACGGTGCCGGCGCGCGCCGAGGAGCGGGCCGAGGTCGTGCAGAAGTCGGGCGCGGACGTCTACGTCGTCCAGGGCACCGTGCTGACCGCTCGCCACTCCTCCCGCTCCTACCACCAGCTCTCCTTTGAAGAGCTCGTCCGCCTGTGTGACATCCCGGTGATCGTCGGCAACTGCGTCCAGTACGACACCGCCCTCGAGCTGATGGAGACAGGCATCGCCGGCATCCTGGTCGGTGTCGGGCCTGGCGCGGCGTGCACCACGCGCGGGGTGCTGGGCGTGGGTGTGCCACAGGTCACCGCCACGGCGGATGTCGCCGCCGCGCGCGACGAGCACATGCGCCGCGGCGGGATGCGGGTCGCGGTGATCACCGACGGAGGGATGCGCATCGGCGCGGACGTTTGCAAGGCGTTTGCCGCCGGAGCCGACGCGGTCATGATCGGCACGCCGCTGGCCGGGGCCGAGGAGTCGGCCTCGAAGGGCTTCAACTGGGGCATGGCGACCCCGGATCCAAACCTTCCGCGCGGGACGAGGATCCACGTCGGCACCAAGGCGACGCTGCGCGAGATCCTGCTCGGCCCGGCGAAGGTCGACGACGGCACTCAGAACTTCGCCGGCGCGCTCCACTCCGCACTTGGCGTATGCGGCGCCAGGGACATCGCGGAGTTCCAGCACGTCGAGCTGGTGATCGCGCCGTCGATCGTTTCCGAGGGCAAGGTGTTCCAGCAGGCCCAGCACGTGGGCATGGGCAAGAGCTGAACCAGACCGCCGCGGCGAGGCGGGAACAGGTCGACAGCGGCGTGCGTCAGCAAACGGTCCTAGTCCTCGACTTCGGCTCCCAGTTCAGCCAGCTGATCGCTCGGCGTGTGCGCGAGGCCAACGTCTACTGCGAGCTGGTGCCAGGCGCCACCCCCTGGGCCGAGCTCGAGGAGCGCCACCCGGCGGGCCTCATCCTCAGCGGCGGCCCGGCCAGCGTCTACGACGCGGACGCGCCCCAGGTCGACCCCGCCGCTCTGCGCGCCGGGGTGCCGGTGCTCGGCATCTGCTACGGCATGCAGCTGATCGCGCACCACCTGGGCGGCAAGGTCGACCCCGGGCACGCTCGCGAGTACGGCCCCGCGCTGCTCTCGGTCCGCGAGCCGAACGCTCTGTTTCGCGGACTCCATGGCGAGCTGCCGGTCTGGATGAGCCACGGCGACCACGTCAGCGAGATGCCGCCCGGATTCGAGCTGCTCGCCTCCAGCGGAAACTCACCGGTGGCGGCCTTCAGCGACGGCAAGGGGATCTTCGGCATCCAGTTCCACCCCGAGGTCGTGCACACGCCGAGCGGCCGCGAGGTGCTGCGCAACTTCCTCTTCGGTGTCTGCCACTGCACCCCTTCGTGGACGGCAGGCTCCTTCATCGCCGCCGCGACCGAGACCATCCGTGCGAGGATCGGCGATGGCCGCGTCATCTGCGCGCTGTCGGGTGGCGTGGACTCGGCGGTCGCCGCCAGGCTGGTACACAGCGCCGTCGGCGACCAGCTCACCTGCGTCTTCGTCAACAACGGGCTCCTGCGCAAGGAGGAGCCCGAGCGGGTGCTTGACGTCATGCACGGCAACCTGGACATGAACATCCGCTACGTCGACGCGACCGAGCGATTCCTGGCCGCCCTGCGCGGTGTCGTCGATCCCGAGCAGAAGCGGCGGATCGTCGGCCGCGAGTTCATCTCGGTGTTCGAGGCTGAAGCCGCCGGCCTGGGCCGCATCGACTTCCTCGCCCAGGGCACGCTCTATCCCGACGTCATCGAGTCGACCGCGCCGGATGTCGCATCGACCGCCTCCAAGATCAAGACCCACCACAACGTCGGCGGGCTGCCGCCAGGCCTGCGCTTCCAGCTCATCGAGCCGTTGCGCTACCTCTTCAAGGACGAGGTGCGGGCGGTCGGGCTCGAGCTCGGCATGCCGGAGGAGATGGTCTATCGACAGCCTTTCCCGGGCCCCGGGCTCTCCATCCGCTGCCTCGGCGAGGTGACCGCGGAGCGCCTCGAGATCCTCCGCAACGCCGACTGGGTCGTGGTCGACGAGATCAAGCGCAACGGGCTCTACCGCCAGGTCTGGCAATCGTTTGCGGTGCTGACGCCACTGGAGACGGTCGGCGTGATGGGTGACTTTCGCACTTACGCGAACGTCGTCGCGGTTCGGGTCGTGACCAGCGAGGACGCGATGACGGCGGACTGGGCGCGAGTGCCCTACGAGGTGCTGGCGCGGATCAGCAACCGGATCGTGAACGAGGTCAAGGGCGTCAACCGGGTGGTGTTCGACATCACGAGCAAACCTCCCGGCACCATCGAGTGGGAGTAGACGAAGCCTGGCGTAAGTCGATGATCGACCGGCTGCTGTCCGGGCAGCGCCCCGACGGGAGCTTTGGCGTTCATCCCTACTCGAAATGGAAGGGCGCCCACTGGCGCCTGGTCTCGCTGGTCGAGCTCGGGATCCCGGCTCGCAACCGAGCCGCCCGGTCCGCCGCCCGGACAGTCCTCGACTGGATCGCTGCGCCTTCAGTACCCCTCGTCATCGACGGCAAGGAGCGACGCCACGCGTCGATGGAGGGCAACGCGCTCGCCGTCTGCTGCCGCCTCGGCATGTCTCAGCAGGTTCGGGTCCGCCACCTGGCCGAGGTGCTGCTGCGTTCCCAATGGCCGGACGGGGGCTGGAACTGCGATCAGCACCCGGCTGCGAAACATTCTTCCTTTCACGAGTCTCTGGCGCCGATCTGGGGCCTGGTCGAGTACCACCGTGTGAGCGGTGACGGTCGCGCGCGGGACGCCGCACGGCGCGCCGGTGAGCTGCTGCTCGAGCATCGTCTGTACCGGTCCAGCAAGACCGGAGCGGCGATCCATCCCGAATGGGAGCAGATCCACTGGCCGCATTACTGGCACTACGACTTCTTCCACGGCCTCCGTGCTCTGGCGAGGCTTGGCCTGCTGGCCGACAGGCGTACTGACGACGCGATGCAGCTGCTCGCAAGCAAGCGGCGGGCGGATGGGACATGGCGCACAGGAGGCCGTCGCTACTGGACACCGGCCACCGAGGTCGCGGATTGGGGCGACGCCCACCAGATCGTCACGGCAGCGGCGCTGGCCGTGCTGCAATAGGCCGCGGTGAAGGTCCTGGTCGTCGGTTCGGGGGCGCGCGAGCACGCGCTGGTCTGGAAGTGCGTCCAGTCCGACCTGGTCGAGCGGGTGTACTGCGCGCCCGGCAATGGCGGCACCGGTGGGATGGCGCGCAACGTCTCGATCGGCGCGGCCGATGTCGTGCGGCTGGTCGACTTCGCCAAACGGGAGCGCCTCGGGCTGATCGTGCTCGGCCCGGAGGCCGCCGTCGACGCCGGCGTCGGCGACGCGCTGCGACACGCGGGCTTCAACGTCTTCGGGCCTGATCGCGGGGCCGGCCGTATCGAGTCGAGCAAGTCGTTCGCGAAGGATCTGATGCGCCGCGCCGGCATCCCGACCGCGGACTTCGAAACATTCGCCCAGCCCGCACCGGCCAGGGCCTGGGCTCGTGGGCGGGGCGGCCGCGTCGCCGTCAAGGCCGACGGTCTCGCGCGAGGCAAGGGCGTGATCGTCTGCGGCAGCGTCGAAGAGTCGGACCAGGCGATCGAGGCGATCCTGGTGGAGCAGCGATTCGGCCGCGGCGGCGCTCAGATCGTGGTCGAAGAGAGGCTCGAGGGACCAGAGCTCTCGGTCCTCGGAGTGACCGACGGGACCGATGTGGTCGCGCTCGCGCCGGCCCGCGACTACAAGCGCGCGAATGAGGCCGACACCGGCCCGAACACAGGCGGGATGGGCGCCTACTCGCCGCCGAAGGGAGTCGATGACGCACTCCTCAAAGAGGTCGTCGATTGCGTCATGCGGCCCGCGATCGCCGAGCTGTCCGCGTCTGGAAACGAGTTTCGCGGCGTGCTGTACGCGGGCC
>VBHA01000137.1 GCA_005889495.1 Chloroflexota bacterium | reverse complement strand
TTGGATCTTCACGCTCGGCACGAGCTGCGCCGAGTAGCCGTTGGTCGCGAGGATCACCATGCCCGCCTCGCACTGAACCTCGCCCGCCGTGACCAGCACGTCGTGCGATCGCTGCTGCACCGCGCTCACGCCGACGCCCTCGCGGATCGCGCCGGCCTTCGCCTGGCGCGCCAGCGCCGCGACCAGCGCCGCCGGGTTGACCTCGCCGTCGCGCGGGTTGACCAGGCGGGTGCCGTCCCACCTCGCGTCGAACCCATCCTCCCGCAGCAGCGTCTCGGATTCGATGAGCAGCGCGCGCTCCTCATCGCCGGCGGGCACGACCGCGCTCCCCAGCCGCCGATAGCCGAACTCGTGGCCGCGGGCCGCCTCGACCACACGGTCGTGGTTCTCGTTGGTCAGCTCCCACACCTCGCGCGCCTTGCCTCGGCCGTAGGTCCGCACCGCCTCGGCGTAGCTCGACGCCACGCCGGCGAGCAAAAAGCCCGCGTTACGGCCGCTCGCGCCCCACGCGACGTGCCGCCGCTCGACCAGCACCGCATCGATCCGGAGCCGCGCCAGGTGCCACAGCAGGCTCGTGCCGGCGATGCCGCCGCCGATCACCAGCACGTCCGCCTTCGCGGGCAGGGTTCCCGGGTACTTCTCCGTCGGCGGCGGCCAGAACGGCGTGCTCACTGCTCCCAATAGAATCAGAAGACAAGTGGACTTTGAGAGCTACGACGTCCTGGTCGTCGGCGGGGGGCTCGCCGGCATCAGGGCAGCGATAGCCGCCGTCGAGGCCAATCCGCGAGTCAGGGTCGGAATGGTCTCCAAGGTCTACCCGATGCGCAGCCACACCGTCTCCGCCGAAGGCGGAGCCGCGGCCGCCCTGGGGCCCGGCGACTCGTTCGAAACCCACGCCTTCGACACCATCAAGGGCTCCGACTACCTGGCCGACCAGGAGGTCGTCGAGGCGTTCGTGCGGGAAGCGCCGGTCGAGATCATCCAGATGGAGCACTGGGGCTGCCCCTGGAGCCGCAACCCTGACGGCACCATCGCCGTGCGGCCTTTCGGCGGAATGACCACCTGGCGCACATGCTTCGCCGCGGACAAGACCGGCTTCCATATGCTCCACGCCGTCTTTCAGACCTCGCTCAAGTACCCCCAGATCACGCGCCACGACGAGGCGTTCGTCACCAAGCTCCTGGTCGAGGACTCGCGCTGTGTGGGCGTGGTCGCGCTCGACATCCGCTCTGGCCGCTTCGACGCCATCACGGCGAAGTCCGTGATCCTGGCCACCGGCGGCCTCGGCCGCGTCTACGCGTTCACCACGAACGGCAACATATGCACCGGCGACGGCATGGCCCTGGCCTACCGCGCGGGGGCGGGCCTGAAGGACATGGAGATGGTGCAGTTCCATCCGACCGGCCTGCCGTTCACGGGCATCCTGATCACCGAGGCCGTGCGCGGCGAGGGCGGCTATCTCCTCAACAAGGACGGCGAGCGCTTCCTCAAGCGCTACGTGCCCAACAAGATGGAGCTCGGGCCTCGGGACATCATCTCGCGCGCGATGACCACCGAGTTCGAAGAAGGCCGCGGCTTCGAGGGCCCGCACGGCAAGTACATGCACCTCGATGTGCGCCACCTGGGCGAGAAGGTGATCGACCGCAAGCTCCCCTTCATGCGCGAGCTGGGCCGCGAGTTCTTGGGCATCGACATCGTCACCGACCCCATCCCCGTACGCCCCGTGCAGCACTACATGATGGGCGGCGTCGACGCCAACATCTCCGGCGAGACGCCCATCCTCGGCCTGTACGCCGCGGGGGAGTGCGCCAACGTCGGCCTCAACGGCGGCAACCGGCTCGGCTCCAACTCGCTGCCCGAGTGCCTGGTCTTCGGGGCCGCGGCCGGCCGCGCCGCCGCGCATTACGCGAGCTCGGCCAGGCCGGTGACCGCGAACCCGGTCGACGCCATGCTGTGGGACGAGGCGCGCCGCGTCGAGGCCGAGTACCTGGAGAAGAAGGGCGGGGATGAGCGCATCGGCCCCATCCGCGAGGAGATGCAGCGGGAGATGGACGCGGGCGCCGGCGTCTTCCGGACCAAGGAAGGCCTGTCCAGGCTGGTCCGCAACCTCGGCGGCCTGCGCGAACGCTTCGAGAAGGTCCGGATCGACGATTCGAGCCGCACCTTCAACACCGAGATCATCGCCGCGCTGGAGCTCGACTTCATGCTCGAGGTCGCCTCGGTGATCGCCTTCACGGCCCTGGCACGCGAGGAGTCGCGCGGAGCTCACGCGCGCCGCGACTTTCCAGAGCGTGACGACGAGCATTTCCTGAAGCACACGCTCGCCTTCCACACCAACACGCTCGCGCCACGGCTCGAGTACAGCGATGTCCACATCACCACCTTCAAGCCGCAGGCGAGGTCCTACTGAACATGCCCGACAAGACGATCACCGTCCGCGCCACCCGCTTCGACCCGGAGCGCGACCGGGAGCCGCGCATGCAGTCCTACGAGGTCCCCTTCACCGACGAGAGCATGGTCGTGCTCGACGCGCTCAACCATGTCAAGTCGCACATCGACGGGAGCCTCAGCTACCGCTGGTCGTGCCGCATGGGCATCTGCGGGAGCTGCGGCATGATGGTCAACGGCACGCCCAAGCTGACCTGCAACGCGTTCCTACGCGATTACTGGCCGCGCCCCGTCGTCGTTCAGCCGCTCAACAACTTTCCCATCATCCGTGACCTCGTCATCGACATGGACGACTTCATGCACAAGCTGAAGTCCATCAAGCCGTGGATCATCCGCAAGCAAGAGCTTCCGCTCGGCGCGGGCGAGCATCGGCAGTCCAACGAGCAGATCGACGACTTCCGCCAGTTCAGCGAGTGCATCAACTGCATGCTCTGCTACGCGGCCTGTCCTGTCTACGGCCTTAACAACGAATTTCTCGGTCCAGCCGCGACCGCGCTGGCGCGCCGCTACAACCTGGATTCGCGTGACCAGGGACTCAAGGAACGCCTGCCTGTGCTCGGCGAAGCGGAGGGGATCTGGGAGTGCAGCTTCGTCGGCGAGTGTTCGGTCGTCTGCCCCAAGGGTGTCGACCCGGCCAAGGCGATCCAGCAGACCAAGCTCGACACGACCATGCGCTTCGTCCTCCCGTACGGCAACCGCGAGTGACCACGGAAGCGACCGCCGAAGCGACCACGGAGGCGCCCGCGGCTCCGCGCGAATACAGCTGGCGCATGCCGGCCAACTGGTGGACACGCAACCGCCACTACTTTCTGTACACGGTCCGGGAGTTCACCGCGCTGCCGCTGGCGCTATGGCTGCTGTGGTTGCTGGTGGAGATCAGGCGCGCCGGCGACGGGCCCGCGCGCTACGCGCCCCACAGCTCGACCGCATTCGTCGTTTTCAGCGTCGTCGTGCTCGCATTCGCGCTCTATCACAGCTACACGTTTCTGACCCTTGCCGGCACGATCCTCCATTTCAAGGTCCTCGACCGGCCGGTGCCCGCGCGCCTCATCGTCCTGTCCCAGTTCGCCGCCTGGGCAGCGGCCTCGGTCGTGGTCGCCTTCGTCCTCATCTGGTTCGCACATGAGTGAAGCAGTCAAGCCCCAGCGACTGGCGCTGATGCACCTCTTCTGGTGGTTCATGTTCGCCCAGGGCGGAGTGATCGCCGCCCTGCTGATCCCTGTGCACGTGCTGGTCCAGGGCATCCTCGGCCCGCTGGGCATCGTGCCGGTCGTCGACCGCCACTACGACACCTGGGTGAGCGTCCTCGGCAACCCGCTCGTGAAGCTCTACCTGCTCGTCCTGATCGCGTTTCCGTTCTTCCACTTCGCGCATCGGCTGCGCTACCTGCTCGTCGACTTCGGTGTCCCCGCCGCGAAGAGCGTCCCCGCGCAGGTGGTCTTCTACGGCGGCGCCGTCGTGGTGACGCTGGTCACGGTCTACATCCTCCTCACGACCGTCCCGATCTAGTTCGGCCAGCGGGATGTTCACGGTCGACGTCGTCCGGGCCCCGGAGCTCGGCAACGCGAGCTTTGTCGTCGCCGACCCCGAGCGCGGCGCCGGCATGGTGATCGACCCGATGCGCGACATCGAGCGCTACCTCGAGATCGCGAAAGCAAAGAACATCAAGCTCACCCACGCGCTCGACACCCACCTGCACAACGACTACGTCTCGGGCTGCCGCGAGCTGGCGGCCGAGGCCGGCACGAACATCGACGAGCTGGCGCCAAACCAGGAGATGAAGGTCGGCGACCTCTCCATCCGCGCCCTCCACACACCCGGCCACACGCCCGAGCACAAGAGCTACGTCCTGACCGAGGCCGGCAGGCCAAAGGTGCTCTTCTCCGGCGGAGCGGTGATGCTGGGCGCGATCGCCCGCACCGACCTCTTCGGCCCGCACCTCGCGGTGCATCTGGCGCTCGAGGCGCTGAGCACGCTGCAGGTCCGCCTGCGCGGCCTCCCCGACGACATCGCCGTCTACC
>VBHA01000006.1 GCA_005889495.1 Chloroflexota bacterium | reverse complement strand
CGAGCGCGAGTTCCCTCGGGTCGACGTCTTCGCCAAAGCCGAGTGGTTCAACCCCGGAGGTTCGGTCAAGGACCGGGCTGCCCTGGCCATGGTCGAAGACGGCGAGCGCCGAGGTGCGCTGACCAGGGACCGGGTCATCATCGATTCGACCTCCGGCAACACCGGCATCGCGTACGCGCTCATGGCGGCGGCCAAGGGATACCGCGTCAAGCTGGTGATGCCGGGCAACGTGAGCGCAGAACGCAAAGCGCTCGTCACCGCCTACGGTGCGGAGATCGTGTACAGCGACGCGGGCGAGGGTTCCGACGGCGCGATCCGCATGGTCCGCGAGCTGGTCGACCGTGATCCCGGCCTCTACTTCTATCCCGACCAGTATTCCAACCCCGCCAATCCACGGGCTCACTACGAAGGCACCGCGGTCGAGATCCTCGAGCAGACGGGCGGGCGGATCACCCACTTCGTCGCCGGGCTCGGCACCACCGGCACGTTCGTCGGCACCTCGCGCCGCCTGAAGGAGCACGACGCCTCGATCCGTACCATCGCCGTCCAGCCGGATGACTCGTTCCACGGACTCGAAGGCCTCAAGCATCTGCCGACCGCGATCACGCCGAGGATCTGGGACGAATCCATCGCGGACGAGGTCTGGGGGTGCCCGACGGAGCCGGCGTACGACCTCGCGCGGGCCGTGGCGCGTACCGAGGGCCTCCTCGTCGGCCACTCGAGCGGCGCGGCCTTGTGGGCGGTGCGGAAGCTCGCGACTTCGATCCGCGAGGGCATTATCGTCACCGTCTTTCCCGACTCAGGCGACCGCTACCTTTCGACCGGGCTATACGGCACCCAGCGGCGTTGAAGATCCGGCGGGACGCCCTCGAGTCGATCCGCTCCCACGGCGCCGAAGGCTTCCCCTACGAGATCTGCGGTCTGCTCATCGGCAAGCCCGCTCAGGGCCTCATCACCGAGGTGCGCCGGGTGCACAACCTGGAGCAGCAGAACCCCGAGGTCCGCTACCTGATCGACGACAAGGAGGACATGCGCATCCGCAAGGAGCTGTATCGGACGGACCTCGACGTGCTCGGCTACTACCACAGCCACCCCAACCACCCGGCGCAGCCTTCGATCTTCGACACGGAGCGGTCCTGGGAAAGCTACGTCTACGTGATCGTCTCGGTCCAGGACGGCCGGCCCGCGGACGTGAACGCGTTCGTCGCCGAGAAAGACCGAGGACCGATGATCCCCGAGCCACTGGAGATTGTCTGAGCATCTGACGGCGCCGCCCCGGGTGAGGTGGCTCAACCGCAACGTCCTGGGAATCGGGTTCGCCGACCTCGCCGCCGACGCGAACTACGAGATGGTCTTCGCGGTCCTGCCTCTCTTCATCACGGTGGGACTGGGGGCGCCGGCGTTCGCGGTCGGCCTGGTCGAGGGCCTGGGCGACGGCTCCTCGGCCGTGGTCAAGCTCTGGAGCGGCTGGTACAGCGACCGCATCGCCTGGCGCCGGCGGCTCGCGGTTGGCGGCTATGGCACCACCGTGTTCGGGCTCGCATTGCTGGTGGCGGTCACGAGTTGGCCCCAGGTGATCGTCGCCCGCGCCCTCGCATGGATGGGGCGCGGTCTCCGTCAGCCGATCCGGTCGGCGATGCTGGCGGCGTCGGTCGAGAGAAAGGACCTGGGCAAGGCCTTCGGCTTTCACGAGGCGCTCGACACCGCAGGGGCGCTGATCGGGCCTGGGGTGGCGTTTCTGCTCCTGTCGACCGGCCACGACTTCCGGAGCGTCTTCTGGATTGCCCTCGTCCCGGGCGTGCTGTGCGTCGTGTTGTTCGCCCTCATCACCCGCGATCCGCGGCCAGGGCGACCGGAGCCCGTATCGCTCAGGGTCCCTTTGCCGGCGGGCTTCTGGGGGTTGATGGCGCCTGTCGCGATCTTCGGCGTCGGCAACTTCGCGACCGCGTTCTTCACGCTCAGGGCCGCGCAGATCATGCAGCCGGAGCTCAGCCGCACCGCCGCCCTTTCCGCCGCCGTGGGCTTCTACCTGGCGCACAACGCGGTCGGGGCGACGGTCTCGTTCCCCGCCGGGTGGCTCGCCGACCATGTGGGCAAGGCCCCGGTCCTGGCCGCGGCCTACCTCACGTTCGCGGCCGCCTGCCTGGTGGGACTGTTCGGCCACGGCTGGGCCGCCCTCGGCCTCATGGCTCTTCTCGTGGGCGCGCAAAACCCGGTCGTGAGCTCGGTCGAGGGATCGCTCACGAGCTCGCTCGTCGAGGAGCGACGGCTGGGGACCGCGTTTGGCTTCCTCAACGGCATCAACGGCGCCGCCGACCTTGCCTCGAGCGTGGTCGCGGGAGCACTGTGGACTTTCGTCAGTCCCCAGTCTGCCCTTGGCCTGGGAGCGCTCCTGTGCGCGGCGGCGGCCCTGTTGCTGTGGCTCAGGCAACCAAAAAACGTCTAATTGACGGGTGGCCAGGCCCATCGTCGCCATCGTCGGCCGCCCCAACGTCGGCAAGTCGACCCTTTTCAACCGCATGATCGGTCAGAGAAAGGCGATCGTCGACGCCCAGGCGGGCCTGACCCGCGACCGCCTGTATGGCGTCGCCGAGTGGCGCGGCCGCGAGTTCACGGTGGTCGATACCGCGGGGCTGGACCTCGACGGGGCAAAGGACTCGTCGCGTGCGGCGATCGAGGCCCAGACGAAGATCGCCATCGACCAGGCTGACGTCATCGTCTTCCTCGTCGACGTGCGCCAGGGCCTGACGCCGATCGACCGCGACATCGCGCGCATGCTGCGCACGTCTTCCCCGCATGCGGGGAAGTCGGCCCGCCGCGAAGCCGCCGCCAGGATCGAGCGCCGCAACCTCATCGTCGCCGCCAACAAGGCCGATACACCCAACGAGCGACATCTGGCGCACGAGCTGCTCGAGCTCGGCTTCGACGAGCCGTCGTTGATCTCGGCGCAGCATGGCCTCGGGGTCGGCGAGCTGCTCGACCGCGCGCTCGACGCGCTGCCCCCGCCGGAGGGCGCGCCCGCCCCCGGCGAGAAGGCCGACCGGCTCGCCATCATGGGCCGGCCCAACGTCGGCAAGTCGTCGCTGCTCAACGCCCTTCTCGGCGATGAGCGCGCCCTCGTCAGCCCGACGCCCGGCACCACGCGCGACCCGATCGACACCGAGCTGATCTTCGACGGTGTCCCGGTCGTGTTGGTCGACACCGCGGGAATTCGACGCAAGTCGTCGAGCCGCGACCGCCTGGAGCGGTACAGCCTGCTGCGCGGCATCCACGCCATGGAGCGCTCCGACGTGGTCCTGCTGGTCATCGACGCCTCGGCAGGGGTGCTGGCGCAGGACCAGCACGTGGCTGGCTATGCGCTCGAGGCCGGGAAGGGCCTGGTCATCGTCGTCAACAAGATCGACCTCGTCGAGCCGGCGATGCGCAAGCCCGCCCATTGGCGCAAGGCGCTCGCTCCTGATTTCAAATTCGCGGCTTACGCGCCTGTCGCGCCTGTCTCCGCGAAGACGCGGGAAGGCATCGGGGCGCTCATGCCCGTGGCGCTGGAGGTGGTGGGGCAGCGTCGCATCAAGATGCCGCCCAACGAGCTCAACCGCGTCTTGCGCGAAGCCTTCCTGCAGCATCCGCCGCCGACGTTCAAGGGCCGCCGCCTGAAGCTCACGTACGCCACCCAGGCGAGCGATGAGACACCGACCGTCGTGATGTTCGTCAATGACACGGGCCTCCTTCACTTCTCATACCGGCGCTACCTCGAGAAGAAGATCCGTGAGCGCTTCGGCCTGATCGGCAACCCGCTCAAGCTGGTCTTGAGGTCCGAAGAGGGGCGCCGTCCCCGGGCCCGGGCCTCAAAATGACCGCGCTTACAGTTCGCTGACGTTTGTAAGACATGCGGCTGACGTCACGGTGATGAATTTGGTGTCATGGGCGCGGCAATGAGCTCGAGGATCCTGGTCGTCGACGATGAAAAGCACATCGTCGAGCTGGCCCGGCTCTATCTGACCCGCGAAGGCTATGAGGTCGAGGGGGTGGGGGACGGCGCCCAGGCGGTAGCGAGGTTCGGCCAGGTCAAGCCCGACCTGGTGATCCTCGACATCATGCTCCCCGGCACCGACGGCCTGACCATCTGCAAGGAGATCCGCAAGCAGAGCCAGGTGCCGATCATCATGCTCACGGCCCGCGATGAGGTCACCGACAAGGTGGTCGGCCTGGAGGTCGGCGCCGACGACTATCTGACCAAACCGTTTCACCCCCAGGAGCTGGTGGCGCGGGCCAAGGCACTGCTCCGGCGCGCACGCACGGAGCCCGACCAGCCCAAGCTCGTGCGCGCGGGGAAGCTCGAGGTCGATATCGAGCGCCATGAGGTCCGCTTCGGGAGCGAGCGCGTGCAGCTGCGGCCGAAAGAGTTCGACCTGCTCGCGTTGCTGGCCCGCTATCCAGGCCGCGTCTTTCAGCGCAGCGAGCTCCTCGACCTCGTCTGGGGCTATGACTTCCCGGGCTACACGCGCACGGTCGACGTCCATGTCCAACAGGTGCGCGAGAAGCTGGCAGCGGCAAAGGTCACCGATCCCAGCATCCAGACCGTCTGGGGGGTGGGCTACCGCCTGGAGCTGGCAGGCAGCTGACTCTCCGCTTCCGGCTCCTCGCCGCGGCCGCGGGCATCGTCGCCGTCAGCCTGCTCCTCGCCGGCGCGCTGACGTGGGTCCAGGTCCGCGACCTCGAGTTCCAGAGTGTCCAGGACCAGCTCGACCGGCAGATCACGACCGCGGCCGCGCAGGTGCGCGTGCAGGAGTGCGTCCTGCCGCAGGCAGGGACAGCTCTTTGCGGAAGACCGGCACCGCCGGCCGAGTTCACCGCCAGGCTGGACGCCAACGCTGCCCGGCTCGGCAGCGGCCGCCTGCTCCTACTCGACAGCGAGCGCTACGTCGTCTACGACAGCGGCGTCGCGGAGTCGGTCGGGACTCAGATCCAGCTCACCCAGTCGCGAAGGTTCGCCAACGTCTTCGAAGCCCGACCGTCATTCGACGGTCAGAGCTACATCGCCTCCGCGATGAAGCTCCCGGGGAAGCGGATCGACCCACTCGGCGCCACCTACGTGGTGCTCGCGCAACCGCAATCGTCGGTGGCCACCACCGCCGCCGGCGACCTGGCGAGCCGTCTGCTCGAGGCGGGGAGCGTGGCGCTCATCGTCGCGATGCTCCTGATCCTGCTCGTCAGCCGCTCCGTGACGCGTCCCCTGACGCAGCTTGCAGCGGCGGCCGAGGACATCGCCGCCGGCAACTACTCGCGCCGCGTGAGCATCGCGGGCCAGGACGAGCTCGGGATGCTCGGCTCCGCTTTCAACCGCATGGCTGAAGCGGTCGAGCGAGCGCGCAAAGTCCAGCGCGACTTCCTCGCCAACGTCTCGCACGAGCTCAAGACGCCGCTCACCAGCCTGATCGGCTTCAGCCAGGCGCTCGTCGACGACAGCCTGCTCAGCGAGAGCGAACGCAAGCGCGCGGCCACCATCGTCCACGAGGAGTCGGAGCGGGTGCTGCGCATGGCGCAAGAGCTGCTCGACCTGGCGCGGGTCGAGGCGGGCTCGATCTCGATGCACATCGCCGCCGTCGACCTCGGCAGCCACCTGCAGCAAGAGCTGGAGATCGTGCGCCCTCGCGCGTCGGCGCGCGCGTTGAGCCTCGTGCTCAACGTGCCGGACGACATTCCTCCGGTGGCAGCCGACCCCGAGCGGCTGCACCAGGTCCTCGACAACCTCCTCGACAACGCCGTCAAATACGCGCCCGATGGAACCGCGGTGCACGCGATCGCCCGCCTAAGCGGCGGCTCCGTCGAGACGGTGGTCTCCAATCCGTCCGGCCCGCACCGGCCGGACCCGGACCGCATGTTCGACCGCTTCTATCGCGCCGACCCGTCGCGGTCGGCAGCCGCAGGAGGTGTGGGACTTGGGCTGGCCATCTCCCGCGAGCTCGCGGCGGCGATGAAAGGCCGGCTGTGGGCGGACTTCGACGAATCAGGCAACCTGCGCGTGCACCTGACCTTGCCCGCGTCGCGGGACGCGGCGACCGTCAGGCCTGAGGAACGAGCAGCGTCACCGGGTTCTCGATCAGCCGCTTGACCTCGGCCATGAACTGAGCCGCGGTCGCGCCGTAGAACACCCGGTGGTCGACCGACAGGGTCATGCGCATGACCTTGCCCGGAACGATGCGGCCGTCCTGGACCACAGGCACGTCCTTGATCGCGCCGACCGCGAGGATGGCCGCCTCCGGCGGGTTGATGATCGCGGTGAACTCGTCGACGCCGTACATGCCGAGGTTGGAGATCGAGAACGTCGCGCCGCTGAGGTCGCCTTCGCCCGGCCGGCCTGAGCGCGCCCTTTCGATCACCTGGCGCGACTCGATCGAGATCTGGATCAGGTCCTTGGCGTCCGCGTCGTGCACGACCGGCACGAGCAGACCCATGCCCTGGCCGGGTGCAACCGCCAGCCCGATGTTGATCCCGCGCTTGCGCTGGAACCTGCCGTCGGCCCACGACGAGTTGACCTCCGGGAACTTGCGCAGCGCAAGGGCGCAGGCACGGACCAGGAAGTCGGTCATGGTGACCTTCTCGGCCCCGGGCACCGAGTCCTTCAGTTGCTGGCGCAGGCTGGCGGCGAGGTCGACCCTGGCCTCGACCGTGACCTGGAACTCTGGGACCGTCGACTTCGCCTCGGCCATGCGGCGCGCGATGGTCGCCTGCATGCGGGTCGGCTCGATGACCTCGACATCGGGCCCAGAGGGGCGTTCGGCAGCCGGTTGTGGCCGTCTTCGGTCTGCCTTCTGACGGCCGCCGCCGGCCGCGACAACGTCTTCCTTGACGATGCGGCCTTCCGGGCCGGATCCCTTCAGGGACGCGAGGTCGACACCCATCTCTTCCGCCAGCCGCCTCGCCAGTGGCGACGCCTTGACTTCGTCACGCTGCCCGTCCTGGCTCTGCTCGGGCTTGGGCTTTTCTGGCGGCGCCTGCTTCGGGGGCGCCGACTTCGGCGTCGGCTCTCGTTCCTCGGCCACCGTCGGAGGAGTTTCCGGCTCCTTGGGTTTGGCTTTCGGTGCCGGCGCCGCCTCGCCTTCGCCGATCTTGGCTATGGGGGCGCCGATCTTGGCCGGCACGCCCTGCTCGACGAGGATCTGAAGCGTCCCGTCGGCCTCCGCCTCGAGGTCGAAGGTCGCCTTGTCCGACTCGACCTCGGCGAGGACGTCGCCGGTCTTCACCTCGTCGCCGCTCTTCTTCTTCCACTCCACGACCGTGCCCTCTTCCATCGTGTCTGAGAGCTTCGGCATATTTACGTCAGGCATCGGACTTCTTGCCCAGCGTGGTGCGCACCAGACGCTTGATGTCCTCCGCCGTCGGGATCGATGCCTTCTCCAGCGGCAGGCTGTACGGCATCGGCACCTGCGCCCCGCCCAGGCGGCGGATCGGAGCGTCCAGGTAGTCGAAGCATCGCTCCTGCACCCCGGCTGTGATCTCGGCGCTGACCCCGTAGGTCGACCAGCCTTCCTCGACGACGACGCAGCGGCTCGTCTTGCGGACGGAGTCGACGATCGGTTTCCAGTCGATGGGCCGGATCGAACGCAGGTCGATGACCTCGGCGTCGATGTCCTCCTCCTCCAGCTGCTTGGCCGCCTCGTTGGCGAGCACGGCCATCCTGGAGACGCCGACCACGGTCACGTCCGAGCCCTGGCGCCGGAGCGCCGCCTTGCCCAGCGGCACCGTGTAGTCGCCCGAGGGCACCATGCCGCGCACGTTGTAGAGGCTCATCGACTCCAGGAACATGACCGGGTTGTCGCCGCGGATCGCGCTCTTGAGCATCCCCTTGGCATCCTCGGGGGTCGTCGGCGCGACGGTGAGCAGTCCCGGGATCAGGCCGTAGAGAACCTCGAGGCTGTGTGAGTGCTGAGCCGAAAGCTGGTGCCCGGCGCCTCCAGGCATCCGGATCACCATCGGCACCTTGGACTCGCCTCCGAACATGTAGCGGATCTTCGCGGCGTTGTTGACGATCTGGTCGTAGGCGACGAGGGAGAAGTTGATCGTCATCAGCTCCACCACCGGTCGCAGGCCGAGCATCGCCGCCCCGATCGCGGTCCCCACGATCACCTCTTCGGCGATAGGGGCGTCGACGACGCGCTGCGGTCCGAACTTGTCGAGCAATCCCTCGGTGACGCGGTAGGCGCCGCCGAACTTGCCGATGTCCTCGCCGATGAGGAACACCGAGTCGTCGCGCTCCATCTCCTCCGTCAGGCCCTCTCGGAGGGCGACGCGATAGAGCTTTTCCTCCGCCGCCGGCGCCTTGCTCTGAGCCTGGGTCGCGGTCGCCATCACAACGGCTCCGACTTGAGTTCCGGCCGGTCTTCCCACTGGCCCGCGTACACGTACTTGTAGAGATCGTCGACCTTCGGGTCGGGACTCTCGTCCGCGAACTGAATGACATCGCGCACCTCGGAGTCGACCTCCACGCGCACGTTCTTGAAGTACTCCTCGTCGGCGAGCCCGCTCTTCTCGAGCTCGAGCTCGAACGCGACGATGGGATCGGCCTTGCGCCACTTCTCCTTGTCCTCACTGGACCGGTACTTGTCCGGGTCGACGACCGAATGGCCCTTGAACCGGTAGCACAGCGCCTCCACGAAACGGGGCTCGGAGTCGCCGCGGGTCTTTTCGACGATCTCGCTGGTCTTCAGCAGGACCTCGCGCAGGTTCATTCCGTCGACCTGGATCGACTCCATGTCGTACGCGCACGCCTTCTTGTAGATATCGGGGACGGCCGAAGCGGCCTCGACCGGCGTGCCCATGCCGTAGCGGTTGTTGATGCAGAACCAGACGACTGGGAGGTGGAAGACCTTCGACATGTTGAGCGACTCGTGGAACGCGCCGATGTTGGTGGCTCCGTCGCCGAACATGCAGAACACCACGTCCTTCGCCTTGTGGTACCGGACCGCCCACCCGCCGCCGACCGCCAGCGGCAGGTGGCCGCCGACGATGCCGTAGCCGCCCATGAAACGCAGGCTCGCGTCGAACATGTGCATGGAGCCGCCGCGGCCGTGGGACGTGCCGGTCTCCTTGCCGAACAGCTCCGCCATGACCGCCTTGGGGTCGATGCCGCGCGCGATCGCGTGTCCGTGCTCGCGGTAGCTGGTGAAGATGTAGTCGTTCTTCTTCAGGGCGAGGATGCCGCCGACAACCGTCGCCTCCTCGCCGATGTTCAGGTGGCAGTAGCCGCCGATCTTTGCTTTCGTGTACTGCTCCTGCGCGCGCTCCTCGAAGCGGCGGATGAGCTGCATCTGCCGGTGCATGCCGAGCAGCAAGTCGCGATTCGCCCTGGTCAGCTCGAGCGCCTTGGCATTGATCGCGTCCGGAACGGGAGGTGGGGAGGAGGGCTTGACCGTTGCCGCCATCTGCTTCTCCTGATTCTGGGGGTTGTGTGAGGTCTGGGTGGGCGCGGCACTACGGCGGTTGGCGATGTGGATGGCGCGCCCCTGCGCGGCCAGGGCCGCCTCCATCAAGGACTCGGGCAGCGTGGGGTGGGCATGGATCGTGAGGTCGACCTGTTCGAGCGTGAGCCCGTTCTGGACGGCGAGCGTCGCCTCGGCGATCAGGTCGGTCGCGCGCGGGCCGATGATGTGGGCGCCCAGCAGCTTGCCCGAGTCGGGGTCGGCCAGGACCTTGACGAAGCCTTCCGATTGCCCGAGTGTAAGCGCGCGACCGGAGGCCGCGAACGGGAACCGGCCCACCTTGACGGCGATGCCCTTCTCCTTCGCCTCCTTCTCGCCGAGCCCGACGTGCGCGATCTCGGGCTCGGTGTAGACACAGTTCGGGGCAGCACTGTAATCGGGCACGCGCCTGGAGTGTCCAGCGATGTTCTCGACGGCGCAGATGCCCTCGTAAGACGCGACGTGGGCGAGCATGATGCCGCCGATCACGTCGCCGATCGCCCAGATTCCGTCGGCGTCGGTATGGAGGTGCTCGTCGACCACGACCCGGTAGCGGTCGAGCTTGACCCCCGCCTTTTCCGCGTCGAGGCCGTGGGTGTAGGGCACCCGCCCGACCGCCAGCAGGACCTGGTCCGCATCCACGGCGCCCCCTTCTCCGCCGGTCGAGAACTGCACCTGCAGGTCGCCGTTCTGCTTGACGACCCGCGAGACCTTGCTGTCGGTGTGGATCTCGCCGCCGAGACCCGCCAGATGCTTCGTGTAGACATTCACGAGGTCGGCGTCGACCATCGCCAGGACCTGGGGCAGCATCTCGAGCACGGTGACCTTGCTGCCCAGCGCGGCGAACATGGCCGCGAACTCCATCCCGACCACCCCGCCGCCGATCACTGCGAGCCGGCGTGGCACCTCTTTCAGCTCGAGGATCTGGTCCGAGTCGACGGTCAGCTCGGCGCCTGGCAGGGGGATCCGCGCCACCGCCGAGCCGGTCGCGATCACGATGTCCTTGGCCTGGACCTTGTCGCCGCCGACCTCGACCACACCTTTGCCCGCCAGCCGGGCCGCGCCATTGAGGCTCGCGACGCCGCCCGCCTTGAGCAGGCCCTCGACGCCCTTGACGAGCTGGTCGACGACCATGGCCTTGCGCTTCTGGGCCGTCGGCCAGTCGAATCCGATCTTCTCCGCCACCAGGCCGAAGGGCTGTCCCGCCTTGGCCATGGTGTAGAGCTCGGACGACTGCAGCAGCGCCTTGGTCGGGATGCAGCCGCGGACGAGGCAGGTCCCGCCCATCCGGTCCTTCTCGATGATGGCCGTCCTGGCGCCCAGCTGCGCCGAGCGCAAGGCGGCGACGTAGCCTCCAGGCCCGCCGCCGATCACAACCACGTCAAAGGACCCGGCCATAGCTCCTACCTATACGAGATATCGAAATAAATTATGCCCGGCGGGTCACCGGGGTCGGCCGCCATTGGGGCTGTATCGGTTGACGATCGGCATCCGGCGGTCGCGGCCGAAGGCTCGGGGCGTGATCTTCACCCCGGGCGGGGCCTGGCGGCGCTTGTACTCGCTTCGGTCGACGAGCTGGATCACTCGCGCCACCGTCTTGGGGTCGTGACCCGCGGCGACCAGCTCCTCGGGGCTCAAGTCCTCCTCGATGTAGCCGATGAGGATGGGGTCGAGCGCGTCGTAGGCGGGAAGGCTGTCGGTGTCTTTCTGCCCGGGCTTCAACTCGGCCGACGGCGCCTTGGTCATGACCCGCTCGGGGATGGCCGGGCCGAGGGTGTTGCGGTAGCGGCACAGCTCGTAGACGGTCGTCTTGGTGATGTCCTTGAGCACCGCGTAGCCGCCGGCGATGTCGCCGTAGAGCGTGCCGTACCCCGTCGCGAGCTCCGACTTGTTGCCGGTGCTGAGGACGATGTAGCCGAACTTGTTCGAAAGCGCGTGCAGGATGGTGGACCGGATGCGCGGCTGCAGGTTCTCCTCGGCCACCCCAGGCTGCGTGCCCGCAAAGACAGGGCTCAGGATCTCTTCGAAGCCCTTGTGCGGCGGCTCGATCGAGAAGTCCATGAGCTGGATCCCGAGGCTTTCGGCCACGAGCCCGGCGTCCTCCAGGCTCTCGGGCGAAGTGTGGCGAGACGGCATGCGCACGGCGATCACGTTCTCGGGCCCGAGCGCGTCGGCGGCGATCGCCGCCGTCAGCGCGGAATCGATGCCGCCCGACATCCCGATGACGACCTTCTGAAATCCTTGCTTGCGCATGTAGTCGTGCGTGGCCAGGACGACTGCCGCATAGATCTCCGCGGCCCCCGCCAGGGGTGTGGCGAGCCGGTTCACGATCGCCGGTTTCGGCCGGGGCCGGCTTGGGCTCGAAACCTCCAGCTCACGCACCTCCAGCTCGAGGCGCTCGGCGCCCTCGGCCTCGTGCCGAAGCCTCTCCGGCGAGACGTGGATCGGCTTCTCGGTGTCGACGTCGCACAAAAGGAGGTCCTCGACCAGCGACTCCGCGTGGGCGATCGGGTTGCCGCGCGGGTCGAAGACGACGCTGTTGCCGTCGAAGACCAGCTCGTCCTGCCCCCCGACGGTGTTCACCCAGGCGACGAAGGCGCCGTAGTCGGCGGCCCTTCCGCCGACCATCGCCTCTCGCGGCGACCGTTTGCCGTAGTGGTAGGGCGAGCCGTTGATGTTGATCAGCAGCCGGGCGCCGTGCTCCGCCTCCCACGCCATCGGGCCGGCGGGGAACCAGCAGTCCTCGCACACCGAAAGGCCGATGCGCACGCCGTCGAGGTCGATGATCGGGCAGAGCCGTCCGGGTTGGAAGTAGCGCTTCTCATCGAAGACGCCGTAGTTGGGCAGGAAGACCTTGTGGTAGACGGCCTTGATCTCGCCGTCGTGGATGAAGGCGGCCGCGTTGAAGATCTCGCCGTCCCGATCGACGAAGCCGACGACCGCCGCGATTCCTCTGGTCTCTGCCGCGATCAGGTCGAGCTGGGCCAGGTTGTCGCGGACGAAGGAGGGTTTGAGGACCAGGTCCTCGGGCGGGTATCCGGTGACGACGAGCTCCGGGAAGCACACGATGTCGGCCTCGGCATCGCGGGCGCGCTCGATCCACTCGACGACGAGGCGCGTGTTTCCGCTCAGGTCGCCGACCGTCGGGTTGACCTGCGCGAGCGCAATCCTCACACCTCAATTGTCGCTTCTGAGGCCTATCTACCATTTGGTTGCTTGACTTACTTCGAAAAGCTGCGAGAGCTCTC
>VBHA01000136.1 GCA_005889495.1 Chloroflexota bacterium | reverse complement strand
CGAGGAACAAGCGCGAGCGAAGCTCGACGCCGGCGACGACGAGAGGGTCCGCGTGCGTCAGCGTCTGCACGGTCAAGCCGCTACATGGTCGCGAAGCGCCACGCGAGCAAGCTTACGAGAGGCCCGGCTAGAGCTCCTGCTGCAGCAGCGTCCGGTCGCGGGGATAGGTCAGGCGCTTGACCGCGTCCTCGACCGTCAGCCACAGCAGCTTGTCGACCTCGATCCCGGGCTTAAACCGGCCGCCGCGCGCCTCCATGACCCAGTAGCACGCGACCTTGTCCCGCCCGCGGCGATCGACGTACGCCGTGCAGCCGAGCGGCCGCACCAGGTCGCAGCGAAGGCCCGTCTCCTCGCGCACCTCACGCAGCGCGCAGTCCTCGGGCGACTCGTCGGGCTCGATCTTGCCCTTGGGCAGCGTCCAGTCGTCGTAGGCGGGGCGATGGATGACCGCGATCTCGGTGTCGCCGGACCGGGACCTCCGAAGGACGACGCCTCCCGCGGCTCTGATCACATCCACATCCGCGACTTCAAGGATCTTTGTTGCCACCGTTGCTCCTTCGTCAGCTGAAACGTTTGGGGCGTCCTGACGCGCAGTCGCAGTTTAACCGCGAATCGCGGCCCGGTCGAGATCTTTGACCAGGCGGGCAACACGCTTGGCGATGTCGTCGCGGATGGCGCGCACCTCGTCGAGCGACAGACCTTGGGGATCGGGCAGGTCCCAGTCGATGTATCGCTTGCCAGCGATCACCGGGCACGCGTCGCCGCAGCCCATCGTCACGACGACGTCCGGCCAGCGCGCGAGCTCGTCGGTGAGCAGGCGCGGCTTGCGCCGCTCCAGATGGATGCCGACCTCACGCATGACTTTGACCACGTTGGCGTGCACCTGGTCCGCCGGCTCGGTGCCGGCCGACCGGCCTTCGTGAAGCTCGCCCGCCAGCTTTTCGAAGAGCGCCTGGCTGATCTGCGAGCGGCCCGCGTTGTGCAAGCACACAAAAAGGACTCGCGACATGGGAGCTAGAGCTGTCCCGCGGGTGCGATCTGGCGGCTCAGCACGATCGGCAGCATCAGTTGATCCGTGGGCGTGAGTTTACCCGCGAAGTCCCGCGGTGTAGAGGATGGCGAAGGCGACCCACGCGATCGCGGCGGAGGCGGGAATCGTGACGATCCAGCCGAGCACGATGTTGGCGCCGAGCCCCCAGCGCACCGCCGACAGCTTCTGGCTTGCACCCACGCCCATCACCGACCCGGTGATGACGTGGGTGGTGCTGACGGGCAGACCGGCCAGGGTGGCAGCCTGTATGACCGTCGCGCCCATCAGCTGCGCGGACAGGCCCGTCGCCGGCTCGAGCTTGAGGATGCTCCAGCCAAGCGTGCGGATGATTCGCCACCCGCCGGCGTAGGTGCCGAAGCCGATCGCGGCGGCCGACAGCACCACCACCCAGAGCGGGACCTGGAACTTCGGCAGATCGCCCGCGGCGACCAGGGCCAGCGTCATCGCCGCCATCGTCTTCTGCGCGTCGTTCGCGCCATGCGAGTAGGAGAGGAAGGCCGAGGTCAGCACCTGCAGGCTGCGGAGGGTGCGGTTCACGGGCGCAGGCCGAAGCCGGAGCCGGTAGATCACGAAGAGCAAAAGGATCGCGAAGATCCCGGCGACGATGAAGCCAAGCGGCGGCGAGATGACAAGACTGGCCACCTGTCTGCCCAGCGCGGACCATCGAACCCCGTCCAGGCCATGCGCCGCCGCGATCCCGGCCCCGCAAAGGCCGCCGATCAGGGCGTGGGTGGAGCTGCTCGGAAGGGCGCGGTACCACGTGATGAGGTTCCACGAGATCGCGCCTATCAGCGCGGCCATGACCACGACCAGGCCGGGCTTGATCGCGAGGGTGGTCGCGATCGTGTTGGAGACCTTGGCCTGAAAGAACGCGACCGTGACTATGGCGCCGACCAGGTTGAAGACCGCGGACAGTCCCACCGCGGCGTGAGGCGAGAGCGCCCTGGTCGAGATCGAGGTGGCGATCGCGTTCGCGGTGTCGTGGAACCCGTTGGTGAAATCGAAGACGACCGCGACGGCGATGGTGATCCAGAGCAGGATCGCCGTCTCAGGCATTCTTGATCGCGATCGTCTCCATCACGTTGGCGGCGTGCTCGCAGGCGTCCATGGTCGCCTCGAGCAGGTCGTAAATGTCCTTCCATTTCAGGAGCTCGGAGGCGTCCCTGGCGCCCGAGAAGAGGTCACCGATCGCCACTCGGAGCATGCGATCGCCCTGGTTCTCGAGGCTGTGGATCGCGGTCCGGTGCGGCTCGAGCTCGGCGAGCTTTTCGAGGTGGTTCAGTGCCGCCGCGATCTCGACGCCTGCCTTGGCCAGGTACTCGCCCATCTCCTTGGCGGGATCGGAGATCGCCTGGACTCGGTACAGGTCGATCTTGTCCGCGGTTTCCTCAGCCAGGTCGACGATGTCGTCGAGGCTCGAGGCCAGCAGCAGGATGTCCTCCTGGTCCAGCGGTGTGGCGAAAGTGTTGTTGACAAGCTTGTGGATCTCGTGGGTTGCGTCATCGCACTCGTGCTCGAGATCCCGCAGCCTCGCGTGGCGGCTCCTGCCTTCCAGCAGCGACTTGCTGAGCTCGGTCAGCGTCTCGCTCACGATCCCGCCCTGCCTCAGGAACAACTCGAAAAACCGCCGCCCGCGGGTCACGGGTGTCAGTCGCATTGCCACCTCCGGTCAAGTGGGCGAATTCGTCCGGTTCCGATGCTAGCGCTGTCCGACGACCGACGAGATCCCGCGAAAGCGATCAAGCGTTCTTGACGGCGATGGTCTCGATGATCTCGGCCACCGACTCGCAGGCGTCGATTGATGCCTCCAGCAGGTCATACAGGTCTTTCCACTTGATGACGTCCGCGGGACTCTGCTGATTGCCGTTGAAGAGCTTGCGCAACGCCTCGCGGGTGAGGTGGTCGCCCTCGTTTTCGAGCCGGTGGATCTCCTCGAGGAGCGGCGGCAGGGCGGCGGAGTTCTCGATATTCTTCACGGCCTGCTCGAGCGCGGCTCCAGCCGCGGCCAGGCAGTCGCCAAGCTGTCTCGCTGAGTCGGGTATCGGACTGGCCTTGTAGAGGTCGATCTTGTCCGAGGTCTCCTCGGCGAGGTCGACGATTCCGTCCAGTGAATGCGCCAGCAGAAGGATGTCTTCGGGCTCCATGGGCGTGGTGAAGGTGCGGTTTGTCAGGTTGTAGATGTCGCGAGCTATGTCATCGCAGTCGTGCTCGAGATCGCGCAGGCGTGCGTGGGCGCTCTTGCCATCGTGGAGCGAGCGGTTGAGCTCGCGCAGGGTATCGCTCACGAGAGCCGCTTCTTTTCCGAAGAGCTCGTAAAAACGGCCCTCGCGCGGAACCAAGCTAAGCCTCAAGCCTCACCCGCGAGTAAGGGTAGGGCAGGCAGCAGGTTGGCTGCCAGGCACTTCTAAAGGGGTTTTCTGGCGGGTACTCCCGCTCGCCGCGGATACGCCGCCGGACTGTGCTGGACCTTGGCGACCACGACGACGATTCCCTGGGCTCTCGCCGCGGACGGGGCGGCTGTGATCGCCTCCAGCCTGCCGCCGAGAATTTCGATCGCGTGGCCGGCATCCGAGATCTCTGCGGGGTCCGTCTTCTGGGCCAGCAGTCGCCCGCCGACGCGAACGAGCGGCAGGCAGAGCTCGACGAGCGTGCGCATCGGGGCGAGGGCGCGGGCGACGGCGAGATCGAAAACCTCGCGGTAGCGGTCGTCGTGGCCCACGTCTTCGGCGCGGCGTGCGACCACTTCGACGTCAACCCCGAGCCTGGCCGAGGCCTGGACGAGGAACGCAGCCTTGTCCTGGTCGGCCTCGACCAGAGTGACCTCGAGGTGCGGCCTCTCGAGCTTCAGGGCCAGCCCGGGCAGGCCACCGCCGGACCCGACGTCGACCAGCCGGCGCGCGTCGCGGAGGTGGTCGAGCAGGACGAGTGAGTCGTCGACCAGCTCGCGGGCGGGCCCGGAGACCAGGCCGGGCCACTCCTC
>VBHA01000124.1 GCA_005889495.1 Chloroflexota bacterium | reverse complement strand
GCCCCGAGGGCGTCGGCAGAGCGATCAAGCGGGCGATCAGGGACGAGATCGGAGAGTACGTCACAGCCTCCGTTGGAATCTCGACCTCGATCTGGATGGCCAAGCAAGCCTCCAACCTGGACAAACGCGACGGCCTCAGCCGCATCGACCACGCCAACCTCGTCGCCACGTTCGAGCGCCTGGAGCTCACGGACCTTTCAGGCATCGCGGACGCGACCGCCAGGAGACTCGCGCGCGCCGGCATCCAGACCCCGGTCCAGTTTCTCAGGGCGACCACACCGCGGCTGCGGCTTGCCGGCATGCACCCCGAGCATGCCCGCGGCTGGAGCATGCGCCTGCGTGGATTCGAGGTCGGGGGTTTCGAGACGGCGCGCCGCAAGAGCTACAGCCACTCTCACGTCATGGCGCGGGCCACCGCGTCGCAAAGCGAGCTGGAGGAGCTCCTCATGCGCCTCTCCGACATGGTGGGCCGAAGGCTCCGCTCCGCCGGCCGGCGCGGGAGCGTCGTCAGCGTCGGGGTGGTCTACAGGCCGGACGCCGGTCACTTCTCCAGGCAGGCGAAGCAGCCCCGACCCGTCGCCACCGGCGATGAGATCTACCAGGCGGCGCTCAAGCTACTCGCCGCCCGCGACCCTCGCCGCACCGTCGGCACCCTCGGCGTCGGGCTGAGCGGCCTCAGCGACGGCGACGCCGGACAGCTCGACCTCTTCATGGAGCCGGCCCACCCGCGCACGGAGCGCCTGGAGCACGCGGTCGACAGGATTCGCGACCGGTTCGGCGAGGACGCACTCCAGCGCTCGCGCCTGCTGGGTCGGGCGCGAGTGGTGAGAGATCGCATCGCGTTTGGTAATACAGGCCACCCCGATGAGTCCCGCGCAAGAAAGACCCCATGACATTTCACCCAAGAAGGAACAAGATGTGATCGAAATGGCCTCCAGAAAAGGGGAGGCTGCGGAGGCGGCTTGGGAAGGCGCCGACCTGGAGCGACCGCTCAGCGGGGAAAACCCCGAAACGGAATCGCTCGCGGAAGCCCGACGGTGGGTTGGGGTCTACCAGCACCTCGTCCAGCTGGAGCAAGAGATGTTCGACGTTCTCGCGCGCATGATCCCGGGCATGCCCACCGACGCCCAGAAGGAGGCCGAGAGGACCAACCTGCCCGTGATCGCCTCCCAGGTCGAGCGCTTCAGGCACCGCCTCGATTACTGGCAGAAGCGCCGCGACGGGCTCGAGCCGGGAGCGTCGCCGAAGTAGCCTCCACCGCCGCCAGGCCGGCCAGGTCGTCGATGGCCGCCATGAAGGCGAGACTTCCGTGGTTGGCCCCCGAGCTCGCGTGCGCGATCTCGTGCAGGACGACCCGGGCGAAGTGGCGGCGTGAGTCCAGCACCGAGCGCTTGACCACGATGTTCGGCGAGTCCCACACGCCTTCGGTCTCGTAGGCGCCCTCGTCCAGGCGCATCGTCTTGGAGATCTTCACCTCGCGCACGCGCCGGGCGTGGTCGCCCGCGAGACGTATGAGGTCGGGCAGGATGCCCCAGCTCTCGCGCTCCACCTTGTTCAGCTTCGAGGGGTCGACGAAGTCGTAGACGAAGGATGCGTTCCAGACCTGCACGAAGCCGCCGATGTCCAGGATGGGCTTGCCGTCCAGGTCGCGCAGCTTCGGCAGGCGCGCGAGCAAACGATCGGGGATCACTACCACCTTGTAGCCGTCCGCCCGCGCCTCCATGATCGTCGCGCCATGCGTGAACATCTGCTGCGAGCTCACGAACACGGTCTTGCCCCTGGTGGCGAGGATGCGCACCGCCTGCTCGGACACCTCGATCCAGGTGATCTCGTCGTGGTTGGTACCGGCCGGAACGCGGGTCAGGTCCTGCACCAGCTCTTCCGCCACGGCCGGTGACCTGCTCTTGAGCAGGATCGCCTTGACGCGGTCTTGATAGGCGCTGCGGCCGACGTTGCTGCGCTCCCGGTTCAGCGCACGCTGCAGCTGCGCCGTCGTGGAGGTGATGTTGTAAGAGAAGAGGAACTGTTCCTCGGTCGCGATCCGGACGCCTTTGACGTAGATCCGGGCGGGACCGTCCTCCGGCCGGCGGAGGATGCTGCCGAGCTCGGTGGGTTCGAGCTCCTCATCGCCGGCAAAGCGCAGGAAGTAGTCGCGAGCCGCGGCCATGTCGGCGTCGGACAGCCCACGCAGCAGGAAGTCGGTGCCCCGGCGCTTGGGCTCGGAGGCCGGCGTGATCGCCGCGTGGAGGGTCTTGACGTCGGCGAAGTCGCTCTTGGCGGCGCGCCGCAGCGAGATGTCGCCGTGGGGGCTGCGGACGGCGACGCCGATGCCGCGCCGGTAGAAAGTGGCCAGCGCATCTTTCAAGCCGACGCCGAACTTGCCGACGACGAGGTTGGACTTGCGCCGCTTCTCCGGGTTCTCGTTCTGGGTCAGGTGCTGGTAGCGCAGGCCGCGGCCGAAGTCGGTGACGTGCCAGCCATCCCGTCGCCTCACGATCTGCGGCTCCCCGGTCCCGCTCAGCGCCTGCTCGTCGAGGGCGTTGGCGATGACCTCGCGCACCGCTTCCGGCACCCCCCAGTGGTCGAGGATCTTCTCGACGTTGAGGTCGAACAGGGCCTGGCGCCCGCGGGTCAGCGGCCGAGCCACTCCCGGGCCTCGTCGACCGAAGCGAAGTAACGGATCCTGATCGCCTGCTTCGCGCTGTCGAGGCGCTGCTGGATTTTGGCGGCCGCAACGTCGCTCTCCGGCATCACGACCGCGAGCCGCTTGAGGCCCGCCTCGATCGCCCGCGGCGTCCACTCGCGCTCGGCACGCTCCTGGTCGGCGGGGTTCAGCACGCGCTGCCGGCGGCAGTCGGCGAGCATCCGCGACCCGGAGTGCGCCTTGAGGGCCGCGATCTCGGCGTCGAGGAGGCCCGCGAACTCAGCGGTGTTCGCCCAGCCCTCCCACTCGACCACGACCGTGCCGTGGGGTTCCTCCCACCTCACGCTTGCCACTCCGGACGCCGCAAAGTAGACATGGTCGTCCACCCCTCAACAATGGCAGGCGGGGGCCGCGATTGACCCCTCTATTCCGCGTGGCAGGCCCAGGCCTCGACCTCCACGCGGTACTCCGGGGCCGCCAGGGCCGCGACGTAGACAAGGGTCGACGCGGGCTCGTGCCCACCCAGCCAGCGCAGCGTCACCTCGCGGCGCCCCGCCGCGTCGACCTGCCCGACCAGGTACCAGTTCCACTTGACCAGGTCGGAGACCTCCATGCCCGCCGCCTCCAGGTTGCGGAGGACGTTCTCGAGCGCCAGCTCGACCTGCTCGATGGGGTCTTCCGGCACCCGGCCGTCAGGCGCGCGCCCCACCTGGCCCGCGATCGCAAGCCATCTCTGGCTGCCATTTACCTCGACCTGGTGGCTGTAAGGACCCACAGGCGGATGGATCGTCGCCGGGTTTCGCGCGGTCGTCGTCGCGTCAGGTTTGCTCGTCTGGCCCATAGGTCAAAAGTACGTTGCCGTTGCGAAACTCGCGCCGGCCCAGAAGCTTCAGCGGGAGCCGCCGCCGCGCGGAAGCTGCCAACGACCGCCCCGAGCCAAGCAGCACCGGGTTCACCATGATCCTCAGCTCGTCGAGGAGGCCCTCCTCGAGCAGGCTGGTGGTCAGCAGGGAGCTGCCCAGGACGAGCAGCTTCCGGCCAGACCTCAGCTCGCGCGGGTCTTTGACCAGCTTGGTGTTGGCCCAGGCCGGCGTCGGGGCTGCGCTCGTCCGCGAAACGACGATCTTGGCCGCCTCGTTCATCCGCGAGGCCACCTGCGGGTCGGTCCGGACCGCCTCGTCGCTCGGCCAGTACCGGGCCATGCCTTCGTAGGTGGCACGGCCGAAGACCAGGGTGTCGAACGCGTCAAGCTGCTCGGCGGCGAAGTCGTTGAACTCCTCGTCGGTCCGATGCCACTCGAGCTCCCACGGGTGGTCACCCTCGAAAAAACCGTCGAGGGTGACCATGATGAAGCTGGCGATCATGCCGCCGCCTCACACTCGACGCAAGGGAGGTCTTCGACCTTCGGCTCAGCGGACGGGGTCCGCAGGAGGAATGCGGCCGACGCGAGCGTGAGGACGACCAGGCCCGCGCACACCATCCACGCGAAGTGGAAGCCGCCCGACAGGGCCACGCCGAACTCCGATCCGCTCCGAACCAGGTCGAGCGTACGGCCGCCTGCGATCGTCGCCAGCACGGCCAGCCCGAAGGCGCCGCCGACCTGGCCCGTCGTGTTGAGCAGGCC
>VBHA01000023.1 GCA_005889495.1 Chloroflexota bacterium | reverse complement strand
CTCGTCGGCTACCCGGGTTGGCTCTGGACCTATGGGCTTGCCGACTACGTCCAGAAGTCGGACGACGACCAGAAGATCCTCGAGGGCAACGCAAACGCGATGGACCTCGTCCGCAAATACGGCATCGACTACGTGATGATCGGTCCCCAGGAGATCGCGATCGGCGCCAGCCCCGCCTACTGGGACCAGCACGCCACGAAGGTCTACGACCAGGACGGCTACGCCGTCTATCGTGTCGGCCATGCCTGACCCGGTCGCCGAACGCGACGGTCTCACCGCCGCGCTACGGCAGATGGAGCGCGCGGCCGAGGCGTACGTCGACTCACTGGACGAGTCGCTGGTCCAGCCGCCCGGGAAGGCGGACCTCGAGGACCGGATGCCGGAGGAAGGCGTGGGATCGCTGAAGGCGCTCACGGAGCTCAGCGCGGCGGCGATGGAGGCGGCGACGCGGTCCTCCGGCCCGCGGTTCTTCCACTTCGTGATGGGCGGAGGGACGCCCGCGGCGCTGGCCGCCGACTGGCTGGCCTCGACCCTCGACCAGAACGCGTACAACTGGGTCAGCTCACCGCTCGCCGCGCGCATCGAGCAGATAACCGTCGATTGGTTGAAGGACCTGTTCGGGATCCCGGCCGCCTGGAGCGGCGTGATCACGAGCGGGGCGACGATGTCGAACTTTGTCGGCCTTGCGAGCGCGCGCCGCTGGTGGGGCCTGGAGCACGGGGTCGACATCGACCGCGCCGGATTCAGCGGTCTGCCTTCGATTCCGGTTTTCGCGAGCGGCTACCTGCACGCGAGCGCGATCAAGGCCCTGGGCATGCTGGGGATCGGCCGTGAGACGCCGCGCATCCTCGCGGGCGACGCATCCGGCAGGTTCGACCTGGCGGCTCTGGAGCGGGAGCTGCGCGGCCTCGGCGGCAAGCCGGCGCTTATCGTCGCCACCGCGGGCGACGTCAACACGGGCGACTTCGACCCGCTGCGGGAGATCACGGGCCTGGCGGCGGAGCACCGCGCGTGGGTGCACGTCGACGGTGCTTTCGGCCTCTTCGCGGCAGTGAGTCCATCGACGCGCCATCTCGTCGACGGCATCGAGGCCGCACACTCGGTCGCGGTCGACGGCCACAAATGGATGAACGTCCCGTACGACACCGGCTTCGCCTTCGTCCGCGATGGAGCTGCTCACGCCGGCGCCTTTGCCGCGAGCGCGGCGTACCTCGGTCGTGAGGCCCTGGCGCGGCCGGTGTTCGGCAACCTCGGGCCGGAGATGTCGCGCCGGGCGCGTGCTCTTCCGGTGTGGGCAACCCTGCGCGCTTACGGGCGCGATGGCCACCGCTCCATGGTGGAGCGCCACCTCGCCCTGGCCCAGCGCGGCGCGATGGTCCTCGAGGACGGCCGCGTTTACTTCGGCACGACCGAGTACGCGGGCAAGGTCGCCTTTCGCCCGGCGGTCGTCAACTGGCGCACGAGCGAGGCCGACGTGGACCTGATCGTCGCGGTCGTGCGCGAGCTGGGCTCGAAGCTTCTTGCTTTGCCTAGGGCGCCGGGACGCTGACCTGAGGGCGCGGCTCGGGACCGGCCGGCTGCGCGGCCGCCGCCGGCTGCTTGTTCGCCTCCAGGACTTCCTCGAGCCTGCGCGCCAGCCGCTTCATCTCCCGATCGCCGCGGTCGAGGCGGTTGACGATCTGGAGCAGGATCTCGTCCTGGTGCATGAGGTGGTTCATCAGCGCCTTCAGCTCTTCTTCGGCCTTGACATTGAGCTCGTACTCCTGCTGGGCGCGTAGGCGGTCGCGGTCGGCCATGCGGTTGAGCGACATCAGGACCACCGAGACCCAGACCGCCGCCTCCAGGGTGAGCACGAGGTTCAGGAACAGGAACGGGTAGCGGTCCCAGGGCCGGATCAGGTTCAGGGCGTTGAGGCCGATCCAGACGACCATGATCCCGACCTGGACGAGGACGAAGACCCAGCTGCCGATCAGGCGGGAGAAGTCGGCGGCCACGCGGTCGGCGAACGTGAGGCGGCGCTCGACGTCGCGGTTGAGGTCGCGGACCGGCGGGTGATCGTGCTGGTGCTTGATCAGGTCGCGGGCTATGTCTTCGATTTCTCGGGCGATCGACATGTTCTCTCGGGTGGTTTTCCTTTTTGGGGTTGCTGCGTCGAGTTCGGCTGTAGCTGAATAGCTTGGCGCAAATGCCCCCCGGCTGGCTACAGAAAGTAAGGAATGGTCTCTAGGCCGTTTTGACCGCGCGCCACATGAGGAACATGGGAATCCGGTGCCAATGTCCGCGGTCGTCTGCCTCGCCTCCGGCCGGTTCCCGCAACGCCTCGACCGCAAAGCCTGCCCGCTCCAGGGCGCCGAAGTAGCTCTCGAGAGGATAGGCCCAGCCCGAGAAGTTCATGGTCAGCCCGCCACGCTCGACCGGCAGCTGCAGCCACCGCCGGCCGCCCAAGTATTCGCCCTCGATGACGAAGCGGGCATCCGGCTCGCGCGACTCGAACTTCCCGGCGTCCGCGATCGGATGGGTGACGCACGCGCACATCCTTCCGCCTGGGGTCAGGACCCTGGCTGCCTCGCGCACGCCGGCCTCCATGTCATCGATGTCCATCAGCGAGTTGTAGAAGACCACCAGGTCGAACGATTCATTTGAAAAGGGCAGGGCGGCGGCGTCACAGCGCAGGTACCCGGCCGTTGTGTCCGCGTCGCGCGCAAGCTTCAGCAGCGCGGCGGTGGCATCGACTGCCGTGACGTGATGCCCGCGCTGAAGGAGGTCTCGGGTGACCCTGCCCTCGCCGCATCCGACCTCCAGCGTGCGGCCACGCGGTGGGGCCAACAGCTCGAAGAAGGCTGGCGCGTACTGCCAGTAGGCATCGAAGTCCGGGGTGCGCGCCCAGGCGGCCCACTCGCCCGCGTGCTTCTCCCAATGGTCTCTTGACATCCGCGCATGTGATGGTCTCATCGATAGTCGTGCGAGCGCTGCGATGGTCGCGGGACCCCATCGAGCGCCTCGATGTGAGTGGCCAGCACCGAGTGCACTCCGTCCTGGCGCTGCATCACGCCGTCGATGATCAGGATCGGCTGGCGGTTGGCGACCTGACGGTACTTTTCGTAGACCTCGGGCTTGATGGTCACGTTGACCTGGCCGAACTCGTCCTCGAGCGTGAAGAAGCGGATGTGCTTCGCGGTCGAAGGGGCCTGGCGGGTGATGACCAGGCCGGCGACGCGGACCTTCTGGTTGTTGCCCACCCTGGGCAGCCTGTTGGTCTCCATCGCGCCCAGCGCCCGCAGTCGGTCGCGGCAGAAGTGGATCAGGTGGTGGCCGGTGGAGAGGTCGGAGATCCGGTACTCGAGCTGGTTGGCGTCGAAGTCGTCGACGGGGGGGAGGATTGGGGCAGTGTCGTTGAGGCGCAGCTCCGACTGCTTGTCGATGCCCTTGCGCAGGCCGGCGCCGTGCCATCGCTCCTGCCAACCCCACAGCAGGTCGCGCCGAGGCCGTCCGAGTGCGTCGAAGGCGCCGACCATGACGAGGTTGCGGACGGCGCGCGGGCCGATGGGTCCGCCTCGGAGCCGGCCGAGGAAATCGTCGAAAGAGCTGTAGACGCCGTTCCGGGTCCGCTCCTCGACGATGGCCTTACGGCCGTCCTCGCCGAGGTCGCGGACGTAGTTGAACCCGATTCGCATCGCGTGGCCGGATTCCGCGCGAGTGCCGGCGGTCGCGCCATTCAGGGGCTCGGATAACGCCCGAGTGCCGGCAGTCGCGTCATTCAAGGGCTCGGATAACGGTCGAGTGCCGGCAGTCGCGGAAATCTGCGTGCCAAGGGGCAGCATTTCTGGCAGACATCTGACATCCGACCGGTTGATGTCGACCGGCAGCGCCTTCAGCCCGTGGCGCTTCAGGTCCTCGACCAGCACGCTGGGGTGATAGAAGCCCATCGGCTGGTTGTTCAGCAGGCCGCACCCGAACTCGACCGGGTGATGCAGCTTCATCCACGCTGTCTCGTAGGACGTGCGCGCAAAGGCGGCGGCGTGGGAGCGGCAGAAGCCGTAGACCGCAAAGCCCTGGACCGCCGCAAAAAGCTGGTCTGCGACCTCGCGCGGCACGCTGTTGGCAAGGCAGCCATCCACGAACTCGTCCTCCAGCGAGGACATCTCGACCCGGTTCAGGTGACGGGTCATCGCGCGCCGGAAGCCGTCCGCCCGCCCCGGCTTCATGCCGGCGACGTACATCGCGATCTCGATGATCTGCTCCTGGTAGAGGATCACCCCGAGCGTGTCCTGGAGGATCGGCTCGAGCAGCGGGTGCGCGTAGGTGACGACCTCACGACCCTGCTTGCGCCGGATGTAGGGGTGGACCGCGTTGCCCTGGATCGGTCCGGGCCGGATGATCGCCACCTCGACCACCAGGTCGTTGAACGTCTTCGGCCGGGTGCGTGGCAGGGTCTGCATCTGCGCCCGGGACTCGATCTGGAACACGCCGATCGTGTCCGCTTCGCCGCACAGCTCGTAGACCGCGGGGTCGTTCAGCGCCAGCTGGTCGAGGTCGGGGCGGACACCGGTCGTGTCCTTGATCAGCTCCAGCGCCTCGGCCACGACCGAGAGTGTGCGGAGGCCGAGCATGTCCATCTTGATCAAGCCCAGGTCCTCGACGTCGTCCTTGTTGAACTGGACGACGCGCCTCCCCTCCATCGTCGCCGGCTCGACAGGCGCGATGTCCACCAGCGGCTCGCCGGTCACGAGCATGCCGCCGTTGTGGATCGACAGATGACGTGGAAACTCGATGACCTCGCGACACAGGTCGAGGAACTGCTTCCAGCTCTGCGGCCGCATGTCCGGAGGCGGCACCGCCCACTGCATCGAGTCTTCGACGTCCTCGGTGAACCAGCGGTCGACGCCTTTGGCCAGGCGGTCGAGCAGCTCGGCTGAGAAGCCCAGCGCCTTGCCAACTTGCCGGATCGCCATCCGCGGCTGGAACGTGACGACGTTGCAGACCATCCCTGTCCGCTCCCAGCCGTATTTCTCGTAGACGTACTGGATGACCTGCTCGCGGTGCGCGGTCGAGAAATCGATGTCGATGTCGGGCGTGCTGGTCATCTCCTCGTGGAGGAAGCGCTCGAAAAGCAGGTTGTGCTCGATGGGGTCGACCCGCGTGATGCCGAGCACGTAGGCGACGATCGAGTCCGCGGCCGAACCCCTGCCCTGGCCCGGGACGCCATGCTCGCGGGCAAAGCGCATCAGGTCCCAGTTGATGAGGAAGAACTCGGCCAGGCCGGTCTTCTCGATCACCTCGAGCTCGTGCTGCAGGCGGCGGGTGACGGCGGAGGTGATCGGCCGGTAGCGCTCGCGCAGGCCTTCGAAGCAGAGCTTGTAGAGAAAAGAGAACGGCGTCTCGCCCACGGGCACGGGATAGCCGGGGAACCTGACCTTGCGAAAGTCGAGGTCGAGGTCGCACTCCTGCGCGATCTCCCAGGGGGTCGCCAGGGCTTCGGCGTGGCCTTTGAAGAGAGGGCGCAGCTCCGCCCCGCTCTTCAGGTGATGCTCCGAGTTGGGGAAGAGGTGAGGCCTCGCCTCTTCGAGGGTGGCGCGGTGGCGGATGGCGACGAGCACG
>VBHA01000022.1 GCA_005889495.1 Chloroflexota bacterium | reverse complement strand
GCTCGGACCTGCGCTCGAGATCAGCCGCCAGCTCTGACCCCCGTCGGTGGTTCGATACACGAGCGACAGTGAAGGCGCAGGCGACGTGCCGCGCCGCACGGCTGAACCCACTGTGAGTACGAGCCAGCCCCGCTGCGCGTCCAGGAAGTCGAGCGCCGGGGTCGGGTCCAGCCCGGCGGTGATGTGGGTTGCGATGGTCGAGCGGCGCCAGGTCCTGCCGCCGTCGCTCGTACGGAAGACGCCGTAGTGGTCGAGGCACGCGGCCGGGCTGTCATAGCTCCGGAGCAGCCACGCATGGTCGGCGTCGAGGAAGTAATCGGTATAGCTCGGCGGATAGACCGTCTGCTGGCCGGGCAGAAAAGGCTCACCGGCGCGCAGGTCCCTGGGCGAGACGTCGTGCCAGTCCTGGCCTCCGTCGGTGGTGCGCAGGTCGCCTGGAGCCCACCCGACCGTCGTGCTCATCATGCGCATCGACGCGGGCGCCACACCGTTCGTAACCGGGATGAAACCCCAGGTCGGACAGGTGACCGCGCCGCCGAGGTTTGGCCTCACCGGCACGATCTGGGGCAGCTTCACGTGGCTCAGCGTGATGGTGACGATGACCGCGATCGCCAGCAAGACCGCGATCGCGGGCAGCAGCCAGGCGAACTCTCCAGGCCGGCGGCGGGCCCTCTCGACAAAGTTCTCGCGCCGCCGCCGCTGCATCTCGTCGCGGAGTCGCGGCCCGAGCCACGGCGCTGGAGGCGTGACCGCGTCCAGCGCGCGGTGGAACTCGAGGCGCAGGTTAACGTCTTCCACGGCTGGCCTCCATCCGGCGTCTCAGGTCTTGCGTCGCGCGCACGAGCCGGCTCTCCGCGGCGTGCTCGCTCGTCCCGGTGATCTGCGCGATCTCGTCCAACGGCAGGTCGAGGTACCAGTGAAGGACGAGGATCAAGCGCTTGGCCGGCGGAATCGAGCGGAGGGCGCGGCGAAGGTCGATCCCCTCGACGACGGCTTCCGCGGTCGATTCGTCGGCGGTGTCCGGAAGCACGTTCCTGATCACCGACCACCACCTGGTCCGCATCGCGGAGCGGCACTCGTTGGCGACGATGCCCAGGAACCAGGGACGCATGTCCGAGCCCTCACGCAGCCGGCCGATCTTCCGCCAGGCCTTCAGCGCCGACTCCTGGACGGCGTCCTCGGCCGCGTGGCGGTCATGCAGCAGCCCGTTCGCCAGCCGGTAGGCGGGTGGGAGCAGGGGCTCGATGAGCGCCTCGAACGCTGAGTCGTCACCGGCCCTCGCCGCCTCGACCAGGGTCAGCGTGGCCTGGTTGATCGCCATCTCTACCCGTACTACGTCGCCTGACCGGCGGTCTCCGTCAGAAATCTCCTGACGGAAACCAGGGCGGTCGGAGCGTACAGGTAGGTAGCAGCCCACACAACAGCGGAGGTGAGATCGGTGGTGCGCCCATCAGCGCTCGCGTGCCTGGCCATGGTCCTTGCATCCCTCGCCTGCGGGCCCGGCGGCTCGACCGCGACGGCCTCGCCCGGCCCGACTCCCGCCTCCAGCCCGAGCCCGGGCGCGGTGCCGACCCTGACGCCTGCCGAGCGCACACAGCTGGCCCAGCTGGAGAAGCGTCCCCTCGAGACGCCCGCCCCGGCCGCCGATGGCCAGTGCCATCAGGGGCCGTTCACGAGCGAGATCCTTCCCTACGCCAACGGCAGCGGCGAGACAGAGGTCTACGGCACGGGGCCGGTGGTAAGTACCCAGGCCGGTTCGTCGGTCCACTGGCGACCGGAAAGTCCCTGGGCACGGACACCATCCAGGGCGTCCAGGAAAACGCATACTCCGAGCTGGCCCTGCCAGCCGGGAACCCCCCGGTCAATACTCCGGTGACCAAACCGGGCTGGGGCGCATGGCACGTCCTGCAGGGGATCGACAAGCGCTACACGTGCGCCGCGATCCAGATCGACACCGCCGCCGGCACGGAGGTGATCCTTGGCCACTGACGGGCGGCGCCGGACGGTTTGCGCGCTGGTCTTTCTCTTCTGCGTGGCGTGCGGCGGCTCGCCTACCCCGACTGCCGCACCGTCACCTTCCAGCGGGTCGGAGGCGCTGAGGGCGAATTACGTCGCGCTGATCCACAGGTACTGGCTCGGGATCGTGGCCGCCGACAACGCCACGGCGACCACCAACGAGGCGTCGAGCGCGTGCCTCGGCACCAGGACCGCGAGCTCTCCTCGCGACGCCGCCCTCGTCGACCCTGCGAAGTGCCGGGTCCGCGCGGTGGCGATACTCGCGGTGCAGCAGCAGTTCCTGGACGACCTGGCGATGACCGTCGCGCCCAGGCAATTCGCCGATGACGACAAGGTCTTCCGCAGCCAGGTACCGCGCGCGATTGCCGCCCTGAAGACGCTGGTCGCCGCCGCCGCCACGGGGAGCAAGCAGGCCACCCTCGACGCGGCGTCGGCGTACGCGGACATCATGCTTTCCTCGGTGATCGGCGCGCTGGACGACGTCGACCCATCGGTGCATCACTACTGAAAGCGCTCCTGGTGGGCGCCGTAATGGCCTCGCTGGCCGCCTGCTCTGGAGCGAGCACCGGCACTGCGACTCCAGCCGCCACCCCATCGCCGGCTCGCGACGCGGCCGCTGAGGCGTACGTCGCTTTGATCCACAACTTCTGGATCGAAGAGCAGTCCGCCGATGAAGCATCGAATGGAAAGAACCTTGCGGCCAGGGTGTGCCTGGGCGTGGATCCGCCCGGGACGCCGGCGGACCTCCAGCTGGTCGACCCCGCCGCGTGCCATGAGCGGGCGATCGCCCTCCTCGCCACCCACCAGAAGTTTCTGGGCGATCTCGACCGCACGCCCGCGCCCGCGAAGTTCTTGCCCGACGACCAGGTCTTTCGGGCGCAGATCCCGAAGACGATCGCGGACCTGAACCGGCTCATCTCCGCAACGCAGAGCGGCGGCAAGAGCGCGGTGCTCCAGGCGGCTACGGCCTACAACGGCGACATGTATCCGAGCGTCACGGACGCTCTGAACGACGTCGACCCTTCGGTGAGACATCCCTGATCGGACCTGTCCATCGGGCAAAGGCTGAACGGCTAGATTGAGCTCGGTGCAACCCGGATAGTCGCGACCATCGACGTTCGCGGAGGGTGAGAACGACCGTTAGTCGCGACTATCCGGGGGGTTGCTGGCGCGGTGTCGATCCGGGTCCATTAGACCGGAGGAGGCAGGGAGGCCACCAGGCCCGCGCCGGCAATCGCGGCGGTCGCCAGGCCGAGCTCGAGCCTTCGCCTCCGCACCAGGGCGGCGACGACCGCCGCGCTGACGATGAAGACCTTCAGCAGCAGGGCGCGGCCGTAGTCCGTGGTCAACAGCGCTTCCCCGAAGCCGGTGTGGGCGAACGCGAGCAGCAGCCCGGACACCGCCGCGACGCCAAAGGTCACGAGCGCGTAGCGCCCGAAGCGCGGACTCGGCGAGGCGACGAAGGCCGCGATACCGCCGACCCAAAGGCCCATGGCGCCGACATGAATCGCCACCAGGACCTGACCTACGACCGGGAGGGCGGGTATCGCATGCGCGCCGACCCCGTCGAGCACCGCGATCGCACCCCCGGCCGCCAGCACCGGCCATGACCTTTCCGAGGCGACCAGCGTCCACGCGAGCAGGGCAGCGCCCAACCGCAGCCCGAGGATGCGGCCGAAGTTGGAGCCCAGCACGGCGATCGCGGTGTCGCCGTCGAACGAGAGGCTCGCCAGCTGGCCGAGCAAAGCCACCGGCTCGGCCATCACCAGCAGCACCACCCCGACGCCGACCAAACGGCCGAACGTCTCGGCGCGGCGGACCAGCGCCCCGTATGCGACGACACCGAAGACCAGCGCAAAGCCCGCGAAATGGACGAGGCGCGCGATCGCCTGCAGGCCCAGGCCGAGTGGTGTCGCGGTGCCGGCCTGGGGGGCGTCAGCGAGCGACGCGAATGGATTCGAGCTCGGATGCACGACGGCAAACTCGAACGCTCCGCGTGAAGGATGGGTGTCGGCGGCGTAGACCTGCCACAGCACGACGTAGGTGCCGGCGTCCGTCGAGTCGATCGCGGCCGAGAGGACCGCACCGCGGCTGAGGACGTCGCCCGCGACCTGGCCGCCGGACGGGCTGTAGACCTTGATTCCGGCGCCCGCCGGCGTGACTGGT
>VBHA01000021.1 GCA_005889495.1 Chloroflexota bacterium | reverse complement strand
GCGAGCGTGCCGATGACGTCGAAGACGCCGATCACGGCCAGCAGGCTTGCGGCGGTCACCTCCGCCATCCCGTGGTCCATCGAGGCGGGGATCAGGTGGGTGCCGATCAGTCCGTTGGTCGACGCACCGCAGATGAAGAAGCTGCCGCCGAGGAGCCAGAAGTCGCGCGAACGCACGCCCAGCTTCAGGCCCCGAAATGCGTTTGCGACCGGGCTGCCTGTGGCGACGGGAGCTGCGTCGGCCTCGGTCGCGCCGTAGGCGCGCAGGCCGAGGTCGGCCGGACGGTTGCGCAGGAACAGGGCGACGACTGGAGTCACCGCGAGGGCGGCGACGGCGACGGCGATCGCCACCCACCGCCAGCCCGCGTTCTGGGCGAGCCAGCCAAGCCCGGGCAAGAAGATGAGCTGCCCGGTGGCTCCGGCTGCCGTCAGGGCCCCCAGCACCAGGCCGCGCCGGTGCACGAACCACCTTCCCGCCACGGTGGCGGCGAGGACGGACGCCATGCACCCCGTGCCGAGCCCGACCACCACTCCCCAGAGCAGGTAGAGCTGCCAGGGCGCGTTCATGACCGTCGTGAGCAGCGCTCCGGTCGCCACGGTCACGAGCGCGCCGAGGGTCACGGCGCGCAGGCCGAACCGATCCATCAGGGCCGCAGCAAAGGGTCCGGTGAGGCCGAACAGGATGAGGTTGATCGAGACCGCGATCGATATCACCGCTCGGTTCCAGCCGAACTCGTTCTGGAGCGGAACTATGAGCACGCTCGGCGTGGCGCGAAAGCCGGCCGCCCCCATGAGCGCGATGAAGGTGACGGCGGCGACGATCCAGGCGTAGTGGAGGCGCTTCAAAGGGCTAACTGTTCCAGAACCGCGGATCGCCGGTCAGGATTTCATGCGGCGTGCCGGACCTGTAGCCCGAGATCGAGCCCCATCAACATGGGCCGCTCGATGCCGGCGCAGGCCACTCGATCTAGTCTGAGAACGGAGGTGGCCGTGGACCCTTTGCCTGTCACCGGCGTTTGCGAGATCGCGCTCGAGATGCTCGACCTGGAGGCCGGGGAGCGCTTCTACTCGGGACT
>VBHA01000020.1 GCA_005889495.1 Chloroflexota bacterium | reverse complement strand
CATCGCGCTGCCCTTGCTGCAGGCGGGAGTACACATGGTCGGAGTGGACATCTCGGCGGAGATGCTCCGTCGCCTGCTCGAGAAGGCGGGCGCGTCGGCCCCGCCGGTCGCGATCGCCGACGCGACACACCTTCCGTTCCGAGACGCGACGTTCGGTTCAGCCGTCGCGGCGCACGTTCTGCACCTGATTCCAGGCTGGCGATCGGCGATCGGCGAGCTCGCTAGGGTGATGCGGCCAGGAGGGGTGCTGATCGCGTCACGCGGCGGGACCTCGAGGACGAAATGGCAGAACGATGTGCGAAGGCATTTCTTCGCCGCCGCCGGCGACCGGGCGTGGCCGCCTGGCATCAAGACCATCGACGATCTCGACGCGGAGATGCGCGTCCGCTCAGCGGTCGTGCGTGATGTGTTCGACATCAGGACCGAGGGTTCGGCGAGCATCAACCAGCTGCTGGAATCGCTCGAAGGCGGCATCTGGTCGTCGTGCTGGTCCATCGACGACGAGACGCGTCGACGTGCGGCCGCGGCCACGCGCGAATGGGCGCGCGCAGAAATCGGCGACCTGGACGCGGCCCGACCCACGCTGAGCGGCTGGGCGTGGCGGAGCTACGCGCTGGTCTGAATCGTTATCTCGCGCCTCGCGACTGCCGGCGTTCGGACGTTTGGCGAGCCTTGAGTTCAAGGAGTCGATGCCAGCACTCGCGCATGAATGGCAGGGGCCCTGGGTCCGCTCGGCTGGCGCCCTACGCCAGCAGCGGTAGGAGGAACTCCAGGGAGCGGCTGACCCGGCCCAGCGGTCGGTCGGAGCTGGTGCCCAGCCGCGTCTCTTGCTCGAGCGCGTACCAACCTCGATAGCCGGTCGCGCGCAGGGCCTCGATCGCCCTCGACACCTCCACGCCGCCCTCGCCGGCGGGACGGTAGAGGTCTCGCGCCACGGCCTCGCCGTAGCCGAGGGAGCGCTCGCGCACCTGTCGGGCGAGCTCCAAGTCGACGTCGTTCAGATGGACGTGCTGGATGCGGCCGGCCGTGAGCTCGATGACCTCCACCGGGTCGGCGCCGGCGATCACGAGGTGGGCGAGGTCGAGGCAGACCCCGGCCTCGGAGCCGACCAGCAGCCTCTCGATCTCTTTCGGCCCCTGGATGATGCTGTCGAACCGCGGCTGGACCGCGAGCTTGAGCTTGTGTCGCGCGCACACGTGCTCGACCGAGCCAACCAGATGCAGTAGGTGCGCCCACTCCGCGTTCGATAGCAGAGCAGCCTCGTGGGCGGTCGCTGGATTGCGCTCGGGGATGGCCGCCAGGACCAGGGTCTCGGCCCCGATCGCCGCGAGCCAGTGCGCGTGGCCGTCGATGTGGGCGAGCTCGGGGCCACGGATCTCGTGGTGGTGGAGGATGGCGTGCACCTGGCCCGCGACCACGTGGAGATGGTGCCGGCGCAGCAGCCCTCTGGCCTGGTCGCTGCGGTCGGGCAGAAAACCCGGAGGTCCCGCCGTGATCGCCCCCTCGCCCACGGCGGCCGCCTCCGACAGGACTCGCTCGGCGTCGAGCTGCTGGCCCCAATCGCGGGTCTCGTTGATCCCCCAGCACGCGGGCGACAGCGCGAGGCGGTGAGTCGGTCGGCTTCGCCGGCCCCCGATTCCTCCCATGCGCCGCGGTCCCCGGGCTGACAACCCGCAGAGATTAACCTTCTAGTCAACGGATGCCCGACATGGCTTTTCGTCTTCAGCTCCGACCTTCCACGCTCGACGACGCTGATCTGGTGGCCGCCCTTCAAGCCCAACGCGACCCCGACGACCTGAGCGACCCGGTGCTGCTGCGCTACTGGTGGCAGATGGCGAACGAGCTGCAGCGATCGATGCGCCAGGTCGCGGTCCAGGACGGCGAGGCGCTCGCGTACGTCGGCGCCCAGCACGAGCTCTGGGCGCCGGACGACCGGCGATTCGGCGTGGTCCGGGCGCTGCTCCGCAAGGACGTGTGGGACCGCACGCGGTACTCCGAGCTGATCTCCGCCGGCGAGCATTGGCTGCGCGACGAAGGTGCGACCACGTCCGTCGTGCGCGTGCGCGAGGATTTCGCGAAGGACCTGGACGCGCTCCACCGGATCGGCTACCGCGAAGACCGGCGCATGCGCATGTCCGAGCTCGACCTGCTGGCGAAGCGCGAGGAGATCCTGAGGACGCTCGACGAATGCCGCAGCGAGATGCGGCGGCAGGGGGTGGACATCCACCCGTTGAGCCAGGACACCGACCCGGACCGCTATCAGCAGCTCTACGAGATGGTGATCGAGTCTGAGATGGACATACCCAGGACGGTGCCCTGGCGAGTCCTCTCCTTCCCCGAGTGGCAGCGCTTCTGGCTTGGCAATCCCGGCATCCGCGAAGACCACTTCTGGATCGCATGCGAGGGAGGCAGGATCGTCGGCACGTCGGTGCTCGACTGCCCTGTCACCCGAGGAATCCCCTGGACCGCCTTCACGGGCACCCTGCGCAGCGTCCGCGGACGCGGTATCGCGCGGGCCCTCAAGTACGAGTCCATGGCCCAGGCGATAGAAGCGGGATACACAAGGGTGAGGACGAACAACGACGCGGACAACCCGCCTATCCTCCGGATCAACAACCAGATGGGCTACAGGCTCGTGGCGCCGATCATCGAGCTGCACCGGTCCCTGGATTGACGACCCCAACGCCGTACGGCGTCAAGGCCCTGCCGGAGATGTACAAGGAATGGGCCGCCAGCGGGATGGTCGCGAACATCGGCACCAGGATCGTCGAGGTCGGCGCCGGCACGCTTGTGCTGGAGGGCAACATGACCGCCGAGGCGCACGGCTTCCCCACGTCCCGCGGGCCCATCGTGCACGGGGGCGCGATCGCGACCCTCGCGGACGAGTGCCTGGCCTCGGTCGCGTTCACGGTCGCGGACGAAGGCGAGACGACGGTGACGGCTGACCTGAAGGTCGATTTCCTACGGCCCGCGACGCCTGGCCGGCTGCTGGCGCGCGGCACGGTGCGGCATCGAACCAGGAGGCTTGCGTTCTGCGAGGCGACGGTCCAGCAGGACGGGGGGCAGATCGTCGCCGAGGCCCGCGCGGTGATCGCTTACGTGAAGCTGTAGAGAGGGCCTCCCGACGCCGTGTCTTCGAGCAGGGGCAAGGTAATCAGCGTCCAGTGGACCCCTGCGTCGTCGGTGCTCTCCAGCCGCGCCCGCGAGCCCGAGCTGCCGGCGAACCACGCATGTTCGCCATCGAGAAGCTGGAGCGAACCGGGAACCGGGTCGATGACGCCGATGTCTCGCGGATCGGTCCACGTCACGCCGCCGTCGTCGCTCCCGGACAGCGCGCCCTCGCCGACCCACCACCAGTGGCCGGCGTCGAAGTAGCCGAGCGCGCCGCCCGCTGACGGAGGCGCGATGGTCGCCCACGTCGCGCCGCCGTCGACGGTGCTCAGCTCCGCCTGGTTCGGTGGAGGCTCCTCCGCGAACGGACCCGGGACGAGCTGGTCGAGGAGCGTGGTGTAGATGTACGTATGCGGGCGGCCGCCGTCAAACGCGCGGACGGTCAGCGGCGGGTAGCCGCGGACGATGCCGCCGACACCTGTCCGGCCCTTGACGGGCGGGAAGTAGACCACCGAGGCGACGGCTCCAAGCCCCGTGGTCGGCCGCACGGCGACGAAGTACTCGCCGCCCGAGGATGCCGCCTCAGTGACCGCCGGCAGTGGAACGCGCGTCCACGTGGCCCCGAAGTCCTGGGTCTGGTACGCGTACGGCCCCGAGCTGACCGTGCTGAGCCACCCGGTGCCGCGGTGCGAGAACTGGACCTGGAGGGCTCTGTCGGGCGCGCGTACCGGAGCTCCGAGGTCGGTCCAGCTGAAGCCGCCGTCGTCGGTCCGGTACAGCCTCGGCGCGGGGAGCTCGTCCGCGCCGGCCTTCGAAGCCAGCATCCAGCCGCGCGTGGAGTCGATGAAAGACCACGAGAGGACGGTGGCTGACGGGCCAAGGGCCGGTCGTGAGGCCCAGGTCCGCCCGCCGTCCGAGGTCCGGCTCAGGATCGGCCGGCCACCGAGGAGCGCGACCACGCCGTCCTCCGTGTCGAAGAACTTCGTGTACACCTGGCGGCCGTCGCCCGGCGCGGTCAGCTGCCGCGACCACGTCGAGCCCGCATCGGCCGTGTGGATGACCGCGAAGTCGCCGGACGCAAAGTCGACGACGAGCCACCCGACGTCGGGGCTGACGAAGTCGACCCCGACGACCCGATAGTCGCCTTGGAGCAGCGGGGCGGCAGGTAGCGCCCTGGAGGGCAGAAGGCTGAAGGTGGGA
>VBHA01000157.1 GCA_005889495.1 Chloroflexota bacterium | reverse complement strand
GCGATTCACGCGCTCTCCCAACTGAGCTACGGGCCCACACCGGTTCAGGGAATGGCCAGTATGGCATCGCGTGGAACGGCGGGGCGAACCGGGCGATTCCTATACTCGCGACGATGGCGTTCCTCTTCAAGAATAAGAAGCTCCCGGAGGGTGTCGACCCCTCTCGCATCCCGCCCGGCCAGACCCTGACCGCCCCCGACCGCTGGCCCCTGCTCCATTTCGGCCCGGTCCCCAAGACCGACATCGCGCGGTGGGACTTGAAGGTCTTCGGAGCGGTTGAGCACGAGCTAACTCTCGACTACGGTGAGCTTCGCGCGCTGCCCAAGAAGGACGTCGTGGCTGACATCCACTGCGTGACGGCGTGGAGCCGCCTTGGTGACACATGGACGGGCGTGCCGATCAGGGAGATCCTGGACCGTGTCCATCCCAAGCCCGAGGCCAAGTACGTGATGGCCCACTCCGAGCACGGCTACACGACCTCGGTCCCGCTCAATGTGCTGGACGACGACCAGAACCTTCTCTGTTACGCCTGGAATGGCGAGGACCTCACCCCCGAGCACGGCTGGCCCTTGAGACTTCTCGTCCCGTCCAAGTACTTCTGGAAGTCGGCCAAGTGGCTGCGCGGGCTAGAGTTCATGGAACGCAACCGGCTTGGTTTCTGGGAGCAGCGTGGATATCACGACGAAGCCGACCCCTGGAAAGAGACCCGCTACTGGTAGGCACGGCGCACCGGCCGGCCCGCCGCTCGTAACCCTTACCACCGATTTCGGTTCCGGCTCGCCACTCGTGGCGGCGATGAAGGCCATTGTGCTCTCGGGGTGTCCACAAGCGGTGCTGGTGGATGTCAGCCATGAGGTACCCCGCTTCGACGTCTTCGCCGGCGCCTTCATGCTCTTCGCCGGCACGCGCCACTTCCCGGGCGGCTCCGTCCATCTCGCGGTCGTTGATCCTGGGGTCGGTTCGTCGCGGCGGAGGCTCGCGCTGAGGGCCGGAGGGCGCTTCTACATCGGGCCTGACAACGGGCTGTTCGGGATCGTCATCGACGAGGTCGGCCTGCAGGAAGTGGTCGAGCTGGCTCCTCGCCCTGAGGGCGCGCCGACGTTCGAGGGTCGAGACGTCTTTGCGCCGGCGGCCGCGGCCCTGGCGTCAGGCGTACCGCTCGACTCCCTCGGCCCGGCGACGGACCCGCCGCGGACCCTCGACAACTCCTCGCCGCGCATCCTCTGGGTCGACGGCTTCGGAAACATCGTCACCAACCTCAAGCCTCCGGTACGGCCGATGCGCATCCACAGCCACTACATCACCGCCGCCGCCAAGACCTACTGGGAGGCGCGCCCCAACGAGCCGTTTGTCTACGTCGGGAGCATGGGATACCTAGAGATCGCAGTCCGCGAGCAGCGTGCCGACCGAATGCTGGGGGCGCGGGCGGGGATGCGGGTCGAGCTCCTCTAGCCGGGGACTCATTAACAGGCGGGGTTGGTTTCGGCGACCGACCGGCCTAGCTTCCTCCATCGGTGAACCGATTTGTCTTGCTCAGCGTCCTCCTCTGCCTGATGGCAGCCTGCGCACCCTCGCCGGCACGCGCCGCGTTCGCGCGCGCCTCGAACGCCGAGCCCATTCAGCTCTGGCAGGACGCCTCCATCTTCGAGCTCATCCATGCGTTGATCGACACCGCCAGGCATCGCGTGCTGGTCGAGGTGTATGAGATCGGGCGGCCTGACCTGATCTCGCAATTGGTCGACGCCCGCCATCGGGGTCTCGACGTACGCCTGGTCACCGACCCGACCGTGCAGGCAAGCCGCTCCGCCGCCGCCGAGCTCGATCGTGAGGGGGTGCCAGAGCTCTTCTATCCCGTGGATGACGCCGCCCATCAGATCGACCACGTGAAGCTCTTGATCGCCGACGGCGAAGCAGTCGTCGGCGGCATGAACTGGGGCGCTCACAGCAGCCGCAACCACGACTACGTAGTCGACACGCGAGCGCCCACCGACCTCGATCGCCTGACTCATATCTTCGAGCAAGACTGGTCCCTCTCACGAGGAAGGCCATCGCCACTGGCACCGCGCGCCGGCGACATCGGACAGACCGCCCCTGGCCACGAGATCCGCGCGATGCTTCGGCGGGTCACCGCCGCGGCTCAAACCCGGATCCTGGCCGAGGTCTACACCTTGGGGTGTCTGTGCGCTGGTATCCGATGCCGCCGGGAGCTCTGCTCCATGCCAAGGCGGGACTCTTCGACGGCGAGCTGCTGCTGGGCTCGGCGAACTGGACCTACAGCGGTCTCGACGTCAACCATGAGCTGGACATCGAAACCGCGGACAAGCGTGCAGTAGGCGGCTATGAGACCAGGTTCGAAAACGACTGGGCGACCTCGCCCGCGTGAGCCCTACTGGGTCGGCGGGCCGGAGGTGCTCGCGGTCGGCGGGCCGGAGGTGCTGGCGGTCGGTGGGCCACCGGCAGATCCCTGTGTGAAGCTGACCTGCGGAACGGCGCGGTCGCCTTCGTCCGCCTGGAAGAACGCGAAGGGCTTGAAGCCAAGCACCCCGGCGATCAAAGAGGTCGGGAGGGTCTGCAGCGCGATGTTGTAGTCGCGCACGTTGCCGTTGTAGAAGCGCCGCGAGAACTCGATCTTGTCCTCGGTAGCGGTCAAGGTCTCCTGCAGGTTGGTGAATGCAGAGATGGCCTTCAGGTCGGGATAGTTCTCGGAGACGGCGAACAGGCTGCGCAGGCTCTGCGAGAGCATGTTCTCGGCCTGCCCGATCTTGGCCGGGTCGCCGGTCGCCCCCGCGGCCACGGCGTTGGCCCGGGCGTTGGTCACGGCCTCGAGCGTGCCCCGCTCGTGGCCCATGTAGCCCTGGACGGTGTTGACCAGGTTCGGGATCAGGTCGTGGCGGCGCTTGAGCTCGACGTCGATCTCAGACCACGCCTCCTGGGTCCGGTTTCGGGCGGCGATCAGGCCGTTGTAGGTCAGGACCAGCCAGGCGACGATCAGAAGGAGGACGACGATCAGGACGATCCAGCCCATCTATGGCCTCCTAGGCGTGAGCGCGGCGCGCCCAGCGCGTCTTCTTCAGCATTTTCTTGTGCTTGTGCTTGCGCATCTTCTTGCGCCGCTTCTTGATTACAGAGCCCAATCCATCTCCCAGTACGTGTTTGATCGAACGCTTGCGGTTCGGCCGGGAATCATACCGTAGCCGGATTCCTGCCTGCCGGCAGAGGAGCCCTACACTCAGGCCGCGATGTACTTCACCGACGCCCACGAAGAGCTGCGGATGCACATCCGCAGGTTCCTGGAGAAGGAGGTTCAGCCGCACCTCGAGGAGTGGGAGGAGAAGACGTTCCCGGACGCGATCTTCGAGCGCCTGGGCGAGCTCGGCTTCCTGGGCCTCCGCTACCCGGCCGAGTACGGCGGCCAGGGCGGTGACTACTTCTCGGCGGTCGTGCTGTCCGAGGAGATGGCCCGGGCCGGAAGCGGAGGCCTGGGCATGGCCGTGGCCGTGCAGACCGAGATGGCGACTCCCCCGGTGTTCAAGTTCGGCACCGAAGAGCAAAAGCGCCGCTGGCTGGCGCCCGCCATCCAGGGCAAGCAGATCGCATCCATCGCGATCACCGAGCCCGACGCGGGCTCGGACGTGGCGGGCATCTCCACGGTGGCCAGGCGATTGGGCGACGAGTTCATCGTCAACGGGCGCAAGACGTTCATCACCAACGGCGCGCGGTGCCACTGGGCGCTGGTCGTGACCAAGAGCGAGCGCGATCGCGGGCACGCCGGCTACAACCTCCTGGTCATCGAGAAAGGGACGCCGGGCTTCGAGGTCACGCGGACCCTGAAGAAGCTCGGCATGCACTCGTCGGACACGGCGGAGCTGCTGTTCGATGACTGCCACGTGCCAGTCACCAACCTCATCGGCGAGGAGGGCGAAGGCTTCAAGAACCTGATGTGGGAGCTGCAGGGAGAGCGAATGATCACCGCGGCGGGCGCGATCGCCGGGGCGCAGCGCGTCTTCGAGTACACGATGGACTACGCGCGCAACCGGCAGGCGTTCGGCCAGCCGATCGCCAACTTCCAGGTCATCAAGCACCGGCTCGTCGACATGGGCACCAAGATCGCCTCAGCGCAGGCCTTCGTCTATCAGACGGCGAAGCTGTGGGACCAGGGCGAGTACCCGGTGCGCCAGATCTCGCAGGCGAAGCTGATGGCGACCCAGGTCGCGTGCGAGGTGGCCGACGACGCGATCCAGATCCTGGGCGGTCACGGCTACATGCGCGAGTTTCCGGTCGAGCGCGCGTGGCGGGACGCCCGGCTCGCCCGCATCGGGGCCGGAACGGACGAGATCCTGAAGGAGATCATCGCCAAGTCGTACGGACTGTAAGCTCAGCCGTCCTGTTCGCCGGGTGCGAGCCAGAGGTGGCCGCGTTCGGAGAGCGCATCCTCGCGGTCGGACCTCGCGCCCGCGCCACCGCCGGTCGAGGCGCCGACGTGGTGCGGTTGAGCGGCATGGCGTGGCCGGGCCTCATCGATGCTCATATCCACCTCGAAGGCCTGGCCGACGCAAAGCTGTCGGTCGACCTCACGGGCACGGCCAGTCTCAGCGAGGCGCTGGCCCGGATCAGGGAGTGGGCCGGGCCGCTGCCGAAGGACGCCTGGGTGGTCGGCTCCGGCTGGTACAACGACGCGTGGCCGGACGCCTCTTTTCCGTCGCGCCGACAGCTCGACGCCGCCGTGGGCGGACGGCCGGCCTATCTGCGGCGCAAGGACGGCCACTCGGCCTGGGTCTCGACCGCGGCCCTGCGCGCGGCGGCCGTGAGTCGGGAGACGGACGATCCGGCGGGCGGCTCGATCGACCGCGACGAAGGACGCGAACCAACTGGCATGCTGCGCGAGACGGCGATGGGGCTGGTGGCGCGGCTCCTGCCGGTGCCCGGCGAGGCCGAGCTCGACGGAGCCATGGACCGGGTGCTCGGCGAGCCTGCGCTCCGGTTGGGGCGACGGTTGGCTGCGGATCTGGGGGGTCAAGGCATTCCTCGACGGTTCCCTGGGCAGCCGGACGGCGGAGATGCTCGACGGCTCGGGCACCGTCGTGCTCCCGCAGCCGCAACTGCAGGAGATGATCGAGCGATGCGCGCGAGCCGAGCTCAACGTCTGCCTGCACGCCATCGGCGACGGCGCCGTCCGGCGCGCACTGGACGCGCTGGCGGCACACCGGAACGCCTGGAGCGGCTGGCGGCCTCGGATCGAGCACGCGCAGTGCGTCCATCCGAAGGACATGGCGCGGATGGCGCGAACCGGCGTCATCGCTTCGATGCAGCCCATCCATGCCGTGGCGGACCGGGCGATCGCGGACGCAATGTGGAGTCGCGTAACGCAGAACGCTTACGCATGGCGAGCGCTCGAGCGGGCCGGCGTCAGGCTGGCGTTCGGATCGGACGCGCCGGTGGAGACGGCCGACCCGCTGGCGGGCATCGACGCGGCCACGAGCTGGCGCAAGCGGGCGATGTGGCACCCGGAGCTCGCCCTGACACGCGCCTCGGCGCGGAAGGCCTACACGTCGGGCGCCGCGTACGCGGCCGGCATGGAGGACGACCTCGGGTCGCTGCGCCCGGGCAAGCTCTGCGACCTGACCGTGGTCGATGGCCACGGCGTCGTCGCCACCGTCGCGGGTGGGCGACTTACGTGGCGGCGAAAGCGCGCTTGAGCTTCTCGGCCGTCTGAGCCAGCGCCTCGTTGACGATCTTCACGTCGTCGACCACCGCCATGAAGTTGGTGTCTCCGTTCCAGCGCGGGACCACGTGAAGGTGGACGTGGTCGGGGACGCCGGCGCCGGCGGCGGTCCCGATGTTGGCGCCGACGTTGAAACCGTGCGGGTTCATGGCCGTCCGCAGCGCCCCGAGCGTGCGCCGCAGCGCCCGCGTGAGGTGCACGCTCTGCTCGTCGTCGAGGTCTTCGAGGGTGGGCACGTGCGCGATGGGGGCGACCAGGGCGTGACCGGGGTTGTAGGGGAACTTGTTCAGGAGCACGATCGCGCCTTCCGGCCGCCACAGGACGAGCTCGGCGTCAGGGTCTTCTGGATGCTCGATGACGCGGCAGAAGAGGCAACCCGGTCGCTGCTCGCCGCCGATGTACTGCATGCGCCACGGGGCCCACAGACGCTCCATTGATCTACGTCCTTTTGTTGCTCGCGGTCACGGCCGTGTGGGGCTGGACCTTCGTCCTCGTGAAAGACGCCGTCACACAGTACCCGACGCTGCCGTTCCTGCAGATCCGCTTCGCCCTCGCGCTGGTCGTGCTGGCGGTGTTGATCCGGCGCTTGCCGACCCGGCGCGAGCTCCGGATCGGAGCCATCGTCGGCGCGGTGCTCGCGGCCGGGTACCTGACCCAGACATTCGGGCTGACGCTGACGAGCCCGGGCAACGCCGGCCTGATCACCGGCCTTTTCGTCGTCCTCACCCCGCTGCTCAACCGGCTGTTCGGCGCTCCCATCCACTGGTGGACCTGGGCCGCGACCCTGGTTTCGCTGGCCGGGCTGGTGCTGCTGACGGGCGGCCCGTCGGGCATGAACCTCGGCGACCTGCTCGTGCTCGCCTGCGCGGTGCTGTTCGCACTGCATATCGTCATGCTCGGCCGATGGTCGCCGGGCACATCGGCGGCGCCACTGGCGATGGTGCAGATGGGCATGTGCACCCTGCTGTTCAGCGCCGGCGGCAGCTGGTCGCTGCGGTGGCCGAACGCGGCGGTGTGGTTCGCGATCGTGATCACCGGCCTGTTCGCCTCCGCCTTCGGATACTTCATCCAGACTTGGGCCCAGGCCCACATCAGCGCCAACCGCACCGCGCTCATCCTGGCCACCGAGCCGGCGTGGGCGCTGGTGGCCGCGGTCCTGCTCGCGGGCCAGCGCTTTGGCGTGGCCCAGGCGGTGGGCGCGGCCCTGGTCCTGGCCGCGATCGTGGGCCACGAAGGGGCATCCCTAAAATTTGAAGCTCATGGTCAGCCGTCCCCGCCGTAGCGTCTACGTACCCCAGGAGATCGAGCCGAAGTGGCAGAAGGCCTGGGCGGACCAGGGCGTGTTGACGGCGGCCGACAGCTCGCCGAAGCCGAAGTTCTACGACCTCGTCATGTACCCCTACCCATCGGGTGACCTGACGGTCGGGCATGCGCGCAACTACGTCATGGGCGACGTGCTGGCGCGGATGAAGCGGATGCAGGGATTCGAGGTCCTGCATCCCTTCGGCTGGGACGCGTTCGGCCTGCCGGCCGAGAACGCGGCGATGAAGCGCGGGGGCGGACTGCATCCCGCGAAATGGACGCGTGACAACATCGCCAAGGGCAAGCGCGAGCTGAAGCTGATGGGCATCCTCTACGACTGGGACCGCGAGGTCTCCACCTGCGAGCCCGATTACTACAGGTGGACGCAGTGGCTGTTCCTGCTGATGCTGGAGCGCGGGCTGGCGTATCGCGCGATGGCTCCGGTCAACTGGTGCCCGGTCGACAAGACGGTGCTCGCCAACGAGCAGGTGATCAACGGGCGGTGCTGGCGCCACCCCGACGTCGAGGTCGAAAAGCGCGACCTCGAGCAGTGGTTCCTGAAGATCACCGACTACGCGGACCGTCTGCTGGACGACCTGGCGCAGCTCGACCAGTGGCCGCAGAAGGTGCGGGTCATGCAGACGAACTGGATCGGCCGGAGCGTGGGGACCGAGGTCGACTTCGCGGTCGATGGCATGGCCGGAGAGTCGATCCGGATCTACACCACGCGGCCGGACACGCTGTTCGGGGCGACGTTCATGGTCCTGGCGCCCGAGCATCCACTGGTCGAGCGCGTGACGACCGAAAAGCATCGGGCCCGGGTGCGCGACTACGTGGAGAAGGCGCGCAAGGAGACGGAGATCGAGCGCCTGTCGACGGAGCGGGAGAAGAGCGGCGTGGCGACGGGCGCCTTTGCGATCAACCCGGTCAACGGCGAAAAGATCCCGATCTGGGTCGCCGACTACGTGCTGGTCACGTACGGCACTGGCGCGATCATGGCCGTGCCCGCGCACGACGAGCGAGACTTCGAGTTCGCGCGCCGCTATGACCTGCCGATCCGCGAGGTGATCGCACCGCCGGCCGGACCCCAGAAGATGCTGCGGGAGGCTTACCTCGGCCAGGGGAAGATGGTGAACAGCGGGGAGTACAACGGCCTGGATTCGACCGTCGCCTTCGATCGGATCTGCGACGCGCTGGAGAAGAAGGGTCTCGGCAAGCGCGCGATCAAGTTCCGCCTGCGCGACTGGCTCATCTCCCGGCAGCGCTACTGGGGCGCGCCCATCCCCGTGGTCTACTGCCCGCGTGACGGCATCGTCCCGGTGCCCAAGGACCAGCTGCCGGTGGAGCTGCCGGAGGAGTACAGGCCGCTGGCCGAGAACCCGTCCTTCTATGAGACGACGTGTCCGAAGTGCGACGGCCCGGCGCGCCGGGAGACGGACACGATGGACACCTTCATCGACTCCTCCTGGTACTTCCTCCGCTACGCGAGCCCGCACGACCCGGCCGAGCCGTTCGACTCCGAGCTGGCGAACCACTGGATGCCGGTTGACCAGTACACCGGCGGTGTGGAGCACGCGATCCTGCACCTGCTCTACTCGCGCTTCTTCACCAAGGTGCTGTATGACGCCGGGCTGGTCGCTGTGACCGAGCCCTTCGTCCGGTTGTTCAACCAGGGCATGGTCAAGCGGTTCGGGCAGGTGATGTCGAAGTCGGCCGGCAACGGCGTCTCGATCGATGAGCTGGCCGGGTCCGCCGGCGCGGACGCGGGCCGGATCTACGAGATGTTCATCGGTCCGCCGGAAGAGGACGTCGAGTGGACCGAGGCCGGGCTGAACGGGGTCGTCAAGTTCCTGCAGCGGGTGTGGCGGCTGGTGCTGGAACCGGAGTCGGTGGTGGCGGAGGGCGGCGAGGCGGGGGTTTCCGCCGTCGATGTCTCGGTGCTGCGGCGCAAGGTCGCGCAGACCGTGGGCAAGGTGACCGAGCACTACGACGAGCTGCGCTTCAACACCGCGGTGGCGTTCCTGATGGAGCTGGCCAACACGATGCAGGACTACCTGCGGGGCGGCGGGGCGCGGGACGCGGAGTGGGACTCGGCGGTGCGGACCCTGGTCAGCGTCCTGAACCCGCTGGCGCCGCACGCGTGCGAAGAGATGTGGCAGCGGCTGGGGGAGAAGGGGTTGATCGCGGACGCGCCGTGGCCGGTTTTCGATCCGGCAGTGGCCGCCGAGCCGAAGGTCGTGCTCGTGGTCCAGGTGGCGGGCAAGCTGCGCGACCGGCTGGAGGTCGAGCCCGGGCTGTCGGAGGCGGACGCGGTCAAGGCGGCGCTGGCCAGCGAGAAGGTGCGGGCGGCGTTGGATCCCCAAGGGTGGGTGGGGGGTCAGTGGGTGGGTTATACGGGCTGGTAGCGCCCGCTACTGCTGCGGCGCCGGGACCCGAATGCCGTTGTCGAACACGTAGTTGGCGACGATGTCGGCTCCGGCCTTGACCTCGAGCGTGAGCGGCCCGCTTATGTACCGCATGTAGGTCTTGAACTTCACGGTGCATCGGCCAGGGGGCAGCACGACTGAATAGTGCCCGTCGCCGTCCGTGACCGCGCTCAAGACCTGCTGTTGGCTCGTCCGCTGACAGGTGTAGTCCAGCTCCAGCTTCGGCACCGGCCGGCCCGCGCATGTGGTGCCCGCCTGCTCGACCGGAGCGCACGGTACGGACACCACCCGCCCGGTCACAGTGGCCGAGTCCGGAGTCGGCGTCGGGCCACCGCCGGGAAAGGCGTAAGCGCCGCACGCGGCGGTGACCAGCAGCAGGGCGCCGAGCAGCGCGTATCTCATCATCAGATCGAACGCTCGACCGCGGTTTGAGGTCACGCGCCCGCCGGGGATGATGCGCCAGGCGAACGCTATGTTGGTACCCGATCCCGGGTGGCCAAGCGGTAAGGCAGAGGACTTTGGATCCTCGACCGAAGGTTCGAATCCTTCCCCGGGAACCAGCACCCAGGCTCCTTAACAGGCTGGGTTTTGCTGCGCCGCGCCGCAGCCTAGCCTCGGGGCATGCGTCTCAATCTTCGGTTCGTCCCGGGCGGGAAACGCCTTCTCCTGATCGCCGCGCCTGTCACCCTCGCGCTGGGCATCGTGGTCGCCGCCTACCTCTACAGCTCCGCGGCGTCCGCCGCGGCCACGCGGCCACCCGCTCCCGACCCGGTGCTCGACATCCCTTCGCAGCCCGGGCTTCTGGTCCACGTGGTCGGCGCGGTCGAGAACCCGGGCCTCTACCGCCTGCCGCGCGGCGACCGGGTCTTCGACGCCGTCGCGGCCGCCGGCGGGCTGAGTCCCGACGCCGACCTCTCGAAATTGCCGGACTTTGCCGGTCGCTTGAAGGACGGAGAGCAGGTCAAGGTCGCCTTCGCCAAGACCTCTTCGGGGACCGTGGTCGTGCGCGTCAACCTCAACCAGGCCACACTCCAGGAGCTCGAAACCGTTCCCGGCTTCACCGCGGCCTTCGCCGCGGAGTGCGTCGACTACCGGACCAACTACGGCGGCTTTCAGAACACGCGCGAGCTGGTCGACATCCTCGGCATGAGCGAGGCCGAGTACGTCATCGCCCGCCGGTACCTCACGCTGTGACGCGCTACCCGGGGCTGGTCATGGCCCTCGCGTGGTCGGTGGTGATCGCCGCAGCGGTCGTGCTGATCCCCTCTCAGCCGGCGGTCGGCGTGCTCGCGATCGGCGCCGCCGTGCCCATCGCAGCGCTTGCGTTCGTGCTGCGTCCGGCCCTGGTCGCGCTCACGCTCGCGGCGGCGCTGCTCGGGCTTGGCCGGGCCGAGCTGCCGCCGACCGACCCGCTCGTCCCGACGCGTGCGGTCACGTTCGCGGGTGACATCGCGGCCGTGAGCGGGCGCATCGCGGACGATGTCCGCCCGGCCGCCGGCGGGGCCGAAGCCCTTGTCGAACCGTCGACGGTGTTGGTTGGAGGTTCCGAGATCAAGCGCGTGGGCAACCTGCTCGTGCGCTGGCGCGGCCCGGCCCAGGCGAGCTTCGGCGACCAGGTCAAGGCCACCGGCAAGCTCGCGCTGCCACGCGACCTGCCCGCTTTCGACCGCCGCGCTTATCTCGCCCAGCGAAACGTGTACCTCGAGCTTGACGCCTCGAGCTTCGACGTGGTCCACGGCGGAGGAGGGCTCGCTGCGCTGCCGGCGATGCTTCGCCAGCGCTACACGTCGGCGCTAGACGACGCGATCCCGCCACCTCACTCGGCCGTCCTCCTCGGCGTCGTCCTCGGCATCAAACAAGGAATCCCGACCGAACTTCAAAACGCCCTGATCGCGACCGGGCTCATCCACCTGCTGGTGCTCAGCGGCCTCAAGGTCGCCGTCTTCGCGCGCATCGTCCAGGGCGCGCTGACGCCCCTGCTGGGACGGCTCGCGACCTGGCCGGCGCTTGCTCTGATCGCCCTCTACGCGCTCGTCGGCGGAGCGACACCGGCCGCGGTCCGGGCGTCGGCCATGGGCGGGCTCGCGCTCGCCGCCACGCACCTGGGGCGCCCATCCCACGTCTGGACGTCGCTCGCCTTCACCGCGGCCGCCATGCTGGGCTGGCACCCCGACCTGGCCTGGGATGTCGGCTTTCAGCTCTCCTTTGCGGGTACGGCCGCGATCATCCTGCTCACGCCCGCGATCGCACGCCGCGTCGGGTTTCTGCCCCACGTGCTTCGGGAGCCGTTCGCGGTCACGTGCGCGGCGCAGGTCGGAACTCTGCCGATGATGGCGACCGATTTCCACGTCCTGTCGCCGGTCGCGCCCATCGCCAACGCGCTCACCCTGCCGATCCTGCCCGTCCTGGTCGCGGGCGGCCTGGCGCTCGGCGCCCTCTCCTTCCTTCCGGACCTGGCACGGATCGCGGCCCTTCCGCTGACCGGCGTGCTCGCCTACATCGAGCAGGTCGCCTACTTGCTGGCGCGACTGCCCGTGGCCGCCATCGCCATTCCCACCTTCCCGAGCTGGCTGGGGGCCGCCTACTACTCGGCGCTCGGACCGGCGATCGCGGGCGCGCACCTGGCGGGCTCGCGACGCAAGGCCGTCATCGCCGCTGCGGTCATCGCCCCTTGCCTGATCTCGGCGTCCGCCCTCGCAGCGTGGGCCAACGCCCCGCCACAGGTAAGCGTGCTCAACGTGGGCGACGGCCAGGCGGTCCTGCTGCGCGGTCCACAGGGAGCGATCCTGATCGACGGCGGGCCGAGCCCGGCCAAGCTCGCCGACGCGCTTGGGACTCAGCTCCCGCCGTGGCAGCGCCGGCTCGACGCCCTCGCCATCACGGCGCCAGGCCTGGGTCACGTCGGCGGACTGGCGGGCTTCGGCCGCGCGGCCGCGACGGTGCTGCTGCCTGAAGTTGCCCTGGCCGGCTCGGCCTGGCGGACCGCCGCCCTGGAAGAGGTCACGCGCGGCGCCTCGATTCAGCGCCTGGCGGCGGGAAGCGCGCGCGAGGTCGCGGGCTTCGAGCTCCAGGTGATCGCGCCCGAGCCGGGCGCCCCGGGCGACGAGGCCGGCGCTGCGGACCTCGCGCTCCGCGCCGTCGCGCCGGACGGCCG